>CAYOKN010000173.1:0-6911 GCA_964404545.1 uncultured Rhodospirillaceae bacterium
TCCGGCGGCGGGGCGGGCAGGTCAGATAGGGCACCTGGTCCGGGATCTGGCCGGGAGTGCCGCTCAGCACCGGCAGGCTCATCAGGCTGGCCGAGACGTCGAAGGGCGGCAGTGGGTCGTCGGGTGCCAGCAGGTGGTCGGCGCCGTCCCAGCCCTGCAGAAGCGGATGCAGGGGACGGCGGCATTGCAGCAGCACCCGCGCCCCCGCCCGGCGCAGCGGCGGCAGCCAGCGTAGGAATTGCAGACAGTCGCCGAATCCCTGCTCGGCCGTCACCAGCAGGGTCAGGCCGGCCGGATCGCCGCCCGTCCAGGGCTTTCCGGGAGGCGGCGCCAGGCCGGGTACTGCCTGGAAGCGGGACTCATAGGCGGTAAATCCCTCGGCCCAGTGTCCGGCGGTCAGCAGGGCCAGGGCCAGGTTGAAGCGGGCCAGAGCCGAGTCCGGGGCGCCGGCCAAGGTGAACCGATGCGCGGCGATGGCGGCCTCCACCTGGCCGCGCCCCAGCAGGATATTGCCCACCATGGTGCCGGCGGCGGCCAGGCTGGGGTCCAGGGCGGCGGCCCGTCCGTAGCTGGCCAGGGCCCGGTCCATGAGCCGCAGGCCGTTTTCCGCCCGGGCCAGATTGTACCAGGCCACCGCCGAGTCGGGCATCAGCCGCACGGCGGCTTCGCCGGCCAGCAGGGCCGTTTGCCACTGGCGCCGCTCGATCCGCACGGCGGCCAGGTCGCACCAGGCGGGGCCATGGCCGGGGGTTCGCTCCACCGCCTGCGCCAGGCAGGCCTCCGCCTCCTCGAGTCGGCCCAGCGCCATCAGCGCCAGGCCCGCCAGATGCGCGGCGTCGTCCGAAAGGGCAGGGTCCAGCGCCTCGGCCTGGCCGCACAGGTCCAGGGTCGCTTCGGCCTGTCCGGCTTCCAGCAGCATCCTGGCTTTGTCCAGCAGCAGGCGGGCGAGGGAGGGGGTGGTCATGATGCTCCGTCACCAATGGGCCGATGGGGTGCCGGCATGCTTTTCACACCCCTGGCTTTGGCCCATAATGGCGCCAGTCCAAAGGTAGGGGACGGTCCGGTCGGCCCCATGATGAAACGAGTCCGTCCATGCCCCTCAAGCTTTCGCTGAAGCCGCACGAAAAGGTTTATATCGGTTCGGCCATGATCTGCAACGGCGCCAACCGCTCCGAGTTGCTGATCCTGAACCGCGTCCCGGTGGTCCGGCAAAAGGACATCATCACCGAGGACGAGGCGGATACGGTTTCTAAACGATTGTACGTTACGATCCTGAAGATGTACGTGTACCCAGCAGAGGAACGGCGGTTTCACGACCTCTATTTTCCTCTGTTGCAGAAACTGATTGAAATGCCGCTGGATGCGAAATCCGTGGACATCATGGTAGAGATGTCTCAAAACATCCTGGCGGGATCGCACTATCAGGCTCTGAAATTGTGTAAAAAGCTCATTCAGATGGAAGAGGAGCTAAGCAATGAGCACCGAGCAGATTAAGGCTTATCAGGGCGCCCAGAAGGCCAATATGACCGCCCGCGAGGCGGAAGCCATGGCGTTTACCAAGGCTGCTCTTCTTCTCGAAGAAGCCGCCAAGGATGCCAGCAACGTCTCGGCGCTGTCCCAGGCTCTGCGCTTCAATCATCTGCTGTGGACCATCATCCAGGCGGACATCACCGAAGAAGCCAACCGTCTGCCGCCCGAGCTGAAGGCCAACCTGCTGTCGCTGTCCATCTTCGTGGACAAGCAGACCGTCAAGGCCCTGCGCTCGTCCGATCCGCGCGACGTGGAAAGCCTGGTCAACATCAACCGGAATATCGCTGCCGGCCTGCGTACCGAACCGGCGGCCTGATCCCCTAGGCCGGCCGACGACAAGCTCCTCCTCTCCCTTTCGTCCCGGATGCGGGACGGAGGGGTCAGGGAGGTTGTCCCTCCCTGGGTCCCCCGGGCCTGGAGTCGGTCGCGCATTCCCTTGTTCCAGGGCGCCCACGGATGATCCTTGAGGACCTTGCCCATTGCTTGTCCGCCGGGCGGCTGGAAGAGGCCGTCGGGTTGGTGGCGCGGGTCTCGGACGAGTTGGGCGAAACCCCCGATTTTCTGTATCTGCATGGCCTGCTTTGCCTTCGCCTGGGCCGGGCCGACGAGGCCGCGCGCCTGCTTGAGCAGGTGTTGACGCTCCAGCCGGGCCAGGCTGCCGCCTGCCATGCCCTGGCCCAGGCCTGCCGTCAGGCCGGACGGCCCGAGGATGCGGCGGCTCACTACCATCTGACCTTGGCCCTGGACCCGGACAACGATGCCGCCGCCGTGGATTATGCCCATCTGATGGGCGATCTGGGCTGGGCGTCCGAGGCGGTGCCGCTGCTGAAATCCCTGGCCCGCCGCGCGCCTGACCGGGCCGCCCTGCACTATGCCCATGCCAGTGCCGCCCTGGATGCCGGCGATCCCCAGGCCGCCCAGCGGGCGGCCGAGGAGGTCTGCCGGCTTGCCCCCGACGTGCCGGACGGCTGGAGCCTATTGGGCACCGCCGCTGTCCAGGCCCGGTCCCACGAGCGCGCGGCCGAGGCCTTGACCCGGGGACTGGCGCTGGCCCCGGGCGATTGGGGCATGTGGCACAATCGCGGCCTGGCCCTGACCGGGCTGAACCGGCTGGACGAGGCCGAGGCAGACCTGCGTCAGGCCTTGGCCCTCGCGCCGCCGGCCACCGCCACCGTCTGGGCCAGCCTGGGCGCATGCCTGATGAAGGGCCGCAAGCTGGCCCAGGCGGCCGAGGCCTTCCAGCAAGGCGCCCGCCTCGCTCCCGCCGATCCCATGGTGCGCAACAATCTTGCCCTGGTGCTGAGCGACCTGAACCGGGTGGACGAGGCGCTGGAGGCCATCGGGCAGGCTGCGGCGCTGGCGCCGGCGCGGCTGGACATCCGCTGCAACAGGGCCAACATCCTGCGCCAGGCCGGGCGCATGGAGGAGGCCGAAACCCTGTTGCGGCAGGCCCTGGCCGAGGATCCCGACCTGGTGCTGGGCCTGAACAACCTGGCCACCGTGTTGTTGCGCATCGGGCGCACCGCCGAGGCGCTGCCGCTGGTGGAGCGGGCCCTGGAACTGGCTTCCGAGCAAGTGATGATCCACAGCAACCGGGCGCAGGTGCTGCAGGCGCTTGGTCGGGTGGACGAAGCCGTGGCCGGGCTGCTGCCTCAACTGGAGCGGCCCGACGCCACCGCCGATGCCTGGGCGCTGCTGGGCAATCTGCGGCTGGACCAGCGCGACGGGGCGGCGGCGGCCCAGGCCTATGACCAGGCGCTGGCGCTGGACCCGGACTGCGGCCCGGCCCTGGTGGGGCTGGGCGGCCTGCGCCGCGAGGCGCTGGACTTCGTGGCGGCCGAGGCCCTGTACCGCCGGGCGGTGGAGCTCACCCCCGATGATGCGGTCGGCCACAACAATCTTGGTATCGTGCTGATGGAACTGGGCCGCGTGCCCGAGTCCTTGGACAGCTTCGACCGCGCCCTGGCGGTGCCCCGCCCGTTGGCCATGCATGCCAGCAATCGTTTGTTTTGCCGCAATTACGACGACCGGGTGACGGCCGTGCAGCTGGCCGCCGAGCATCGCGCCTGGGACGCCCGGTTCGGCTGCCCCGACCCCGACCCGGCGCGTCCCCACCGCAACCGCCGCGATCCGGCCAAGCGGCTGCATGTTGCCTATCTGTCCGGGGATTTCCGCGTCCATTCCGTGGCCAATTTCATCCAGCCGGTGCTGCTGCGCCATGACCGCAGCCAGGTGCGCGTCACCCTGCTGTCCATGGTGCGCGAGCCCGACGGCGTGACCGAAGCCCTGCGGACCCAGGCCGACGGCTGGGTCGAGGTGGGGGGGCTGGACGACGACCGCCTCTGCGCCCTGATCGAAGAGCTGGAGGTGGACATCCTGGTGGAGTTGTCGGGGCACACCGCCTTCAACCGCCTCTCCGCGGTGGCCCGTAAGCCGGCGCCGGTGCAGGTGTCCTGGCTGGGCTATCCGGGTTCGCTGGGGTTGTCGGCCATGGATTGGCGGTTCTCGGACCCGGTTACCGACCCGCCCGAGGCCGATGCCCTGGGCTTCGAGCGCATCTGGAGGCTGGAGAAGGGCTTCCTGACCTTCTGGCCGTTGATGTCCGACCTGCCGGTGGCCGAGCCGCCGTTCCGGCGCAAGGGCCACATCACCTTCGGCTCCTTCAACACCATCCCCAAGCTGAGCCCCACCATCCTGTCCCTGTGGGCGGAACTGTTGCGGGCGGTGCCGGACAGCCGGCTGTATTTGAAGACCAAGGCCCTGGGGCAGGAGGGGACCGCCGAGGATTTCCGCCGTCGCATGCAGGCCGCCGGCCTGGACCTGGACCGGGTGGATCTGGGCGGGCACAAGTCCTTGGTCAAGGATCACCTGTCCGCCTATGGCGAGGTGGACATCGGCCTGGACACCCACCCCTATAACGGCACCACCACCAGCTGCGAGGCGCTGTGGATGGGGGTGCCCATCGTGTCGCTGCTGGGCGGCACCCATGTGTCGCGGGTGGGCGCGGCCATCCTGACCCATCTGGGCCTGTCCAGCCTGGTGGCCGAGACCCCGGCCGACTATGTGCGGATCGCTGCGCGGCTGGCCGATGACCGCGAGGCTCTGGCCCGGCTGCGGGCCGGATTGCGGCCCATGATGCAGGCGACCGACCTCTGTGACAGTGCCGCATTCACCGCTAGACTGGAACAGGCCTATCGCGCCATGTGGCAGCAATGGTGCACCGGCCCCCAGACCTTTCAAAGGCGTCCGCGATCATGACCCGGCATCTTGCCAAACTGACCCTGGCCCGCCGCTATCTGGCCGCCGCCAAGTACGACGAGGCGGCGATGCTGTTGCTGGCGCTGGCCACCGAGAATGCGGACGATGCCGGCCTGCTGAACGAGGTTGGCTATCTCCTGACCCGTGCCGGCTGGCTGCAGAAGGCGCTGGTGGTTCTGTACAAGGCCCTGGCCGTGGCTGAAACGCCCGAGGTGTTGTGCAATCTGGGCAATGCCTTGCGCCAGTCGGGCGACCGCGCCGAGGCCGAGCGCCATCTGCGCCGGGCGGTGGACTTGGACCCCGGGCTGGCCGCCGGCTGGCACGATTTGGGCCTGACCCTGCTGGACCAGGATGAGACCCAGGCCGAGGCCTGCCTGCGGCGGGCCGTGGCGCTGGCGCCGGACGAGCGCGCCATCCTGCGCGACCTGGCGGTGCTGACCCTGCGCAAGGGCAATGCCGGCGAGGCGCTGGTGATGCTGCTGCGCGCCGGGGCCGAGGCTTCGGACGACCCCGACATGCGTTCGGCGCTGGCTTCGGTGCTGGCGGCGTTGGACCGGCCCAAGGCCGCCCGGCGCGAGGTGGAGGTGGCGGTGCAGATGGCGCCCGACCGTGGCGACCTGCTGGTCAGCCTGGCCGCCGCCTGCCTGGATGACAACGACCTGCACGGGGCGCTGCAAGCCTGCCATCACGCCCTGGCCCTGGACCCCGAGGACGCCGACGCCCATTGGGCGCGGGGCCATGCCTTGCTGCAGCGGGGCGATTATGCCGGCGGCTTCGCCGACTATGAATGGCGCTGGCGCACCCGCGACTTCCGCCATCGGATCAAGCCCTGGCCGGGCCAGCCCTGGGCCGGTCAGCCGGTGCAGGGCCGCACGGTCCTGGTGGCAGCCGAGCAGGGCTATGGCGACATGATCCAGTTCGCCCGCTATCTGACCCCTTTGGCCGAGCGGGGCGCGCGGGTGCTGGTGGAGGCCTGGCCGCCGCTGACCCGCCTGCTGGCCGGCGTGGCCGGGGTGGCCGCCACCGTGCCGCCGGGTCAGCTGCCGGGCGAGGCGGTGGACTTCCATGTGCCCTTCCTCAGTCTGCCGCACCGTCTGGATCTGGCCACGCCCCTGGCCCAGGCGATCCCCTATGTGCGCGTGCCAGGCACCCCGGACCCGGTGCCGCCCAGTCTGCCCGGCAAGCCGCTGAAGGTGGGCGTCTGTTGGTGGGCCAAGGCCAATCCGCGCCGCCGGGCGTTGCCCTTATCGCTGCTGCTGGAGATGGCCGCCAGCCGGCCCGTCACCTTGTACGGCCTGCAGATCGACGGCCCCGAGCGCCTGGCGGACGCCATGCCGGCCATCGACCTGTCCGCCCGCTTGACGGATTTTACCCACACCGCCGAGGCCATCGCCCAGTTCGATCTGGTGATCACCGTGGACACGGCGGTGGCGCATCTGGCCGGGGCCATGGGGCGGCCGGTCTGGGTGATGCTGCGCAATGCGCCTGACTGGCGCTGGAGCCAGGGCGATGCCACCCCCTGGTATCCCACTGCCCGGCTGTTCCGTCAAAGCGAGCCCGGCCAGTGGGACGGGCTGGTGTCGGCCCTGGGGGTGGCGCTGGACCAGTTCTGCGCGGAACGGGTCTGACATCATGGCCGACTGGATCATCACCGCCTCGGACAGCGGCTATTACCATCTTCTCAGCGACCTGCTGGCTTCGCTGGATTGGGCCACCGGGGGCGACTGCCCGCCGGTGGGCGTGATGGATCTGGGGCTCGAGCCCTGGCAGCGCACGGCGTTGGAGCGGCGCGGCGTCACCCTGGTCACGCCCGACTGGCCCGCCGGCCTGCCCAATCTGGAGGGCCAGAAACGCACCTATCTGGCGCAGATCGCCCGGCCCTGGCTGCCCGAGCTGTTTCCCAAGGCGCAGCGGCTGATCTGGCTGGATGCGGATTGCTGGGTGCAGGACGCCCAGGTTCTGGGCTGGCTGCTGCAAAGCTGCGAGCATGGCCGTCTGGCGGTGGCCGCCGAATTGCATCCCAGCTATTGGAAGCATTACACCCACAGCGGGCTGCATGCCAAATGGGGCGTCTATGACCGCTTCTTCGGCACCGCCGAGGCCGAGCTGACCGGCTTCACCCC
>CAYOKN010000174.1:0-6886 GCA_964404545.1 uncultured Rhodospirillaceae bacterium
AACGGCACCCGGGGCCGGCTGTCCCAGCATGCCAGCGGCAACGCCATCGACCTGTGGGGTTTCGAGCTGACCGACGGCAGCGTGGTCAGCGTATCACGCCATTGGCGGGACCAAGGCCCCAAGGGCGCCTTCCTGCATGAGGTGTCACGGGAAAGCTGCCGGTTCTTCAATGTGGTGCTGACCCCGAACAGGGATAAGGACCACTGGGACCACCTCCATTTGGACATAGGACCCTACTCCCTATGCGGCTATTAGCCGTCCGGTGGGTGGTCACGGCGGCGCCGCTTTGCCCATCTTGGGGGCATGCGGAAACGACTGACGGCCCTGACCATCGCCACCGGCATCCTGGCCGCCCAGGCCACCCAGGCCCATGCGCCCATGGCCTCGGCCGAGCAGGCCGGCACCTGGCACAAGCTGTTCCAGGCCGAGGAGCCTGACCCCGAGGACCTGCGCTGCCTGGCGCTGAACATCTATTGGGAATCCCGGGCCGAGCCCGAAGAAGGCCAGGTGGCCGTGGCCCATGTGACCTTGAACCGCCTGAACGACCCGCGTTTTCCGCGCACCATCTGCGGCGTGGTCACCCAGGGCGGCTCTGCCGGGCCGTGCCAGTTCTCGTGGTATTGCGACGGCCGCGACGACACCCCGGTCAACCAACCGGTCTGGGAGCGCACCCAGGCCCTGGCCCGCGCCGTCCTGCAAGGCCGCATCCCCGACCCCACCGGCGGCGCCCTCTATTTCCACAACCACCGCATCCGCCCCACCTGGGCCAGCACCAAGGATGGCGAACGGCAGATCGGCCAGCATGTGTTCTTCAACCTGGCCAGCAGTTCGTAGAGGGCAGGAATAGGCAGATCCCCTTCATCTGCGGAACAGTCCGTCCCCCCCCCCCTCAATCCCAATAGGGCTCCGGGCCGAAACGCTCGGCCAGGAAGTCCACGAAGGCGCGGACCTTGGGGGACAAATGGCGGGTGTGGGGATAGACGGCGTGCAGCACGCTGGGGCTGGCCACGAAGTCTTGCAGGACCGGCTGTAGGGTGCCGTCGCGGATGTCCTGGCCCACGAAGAAGGTGGGCAGATAGACCAGGCCGCAGCCGGCCAGGGCCATGGCGCGCAGCACGTCACCGTTGTTGACCAGGAAGCGGTTGCCCGGCGGCACCACGCTGCCGTCGGCGAAAGTCCAGCCGGCAGCGGTCGCCCGGCCAGCCAGGCAATCATGGGCCGCCAGGTCCGCCGGGCTGCGGGGCACGCCGCGCTGGGCCAGATAGGCGGGGCTGCCGCACACCGCCATGCGGATGGGGCACAGACGGCGGGCCACCAGGCTGGTGTCGGTCATGGGGCCGATGCGCACCGCCACGTCGAAGCCTTCCTCCACCAGATCCACAAAGCGGTCGGTCATGGACAGGTCCATGTCGATGCGCCGATAGCGCCCATAGAAGTCGGGCAGCGCCGGCGCCAGATGGGCGATGCCGAAGGACATGGGCGCGCTGATCTTCAGCCGCCCCACCGGCTCGGACTGCAGGCGGCTGACCTGCAGGTCGGCCTCGTCCAGGTCGGCCAGGATGCGGCGGCAGCGGTCGGCATAGTCACGCCCGGCCTCGGTCAGGGTCAGGGTGCGCGTGGTGCGCTGCATCAGCCGCACCCCCAGTTCAGCCTCGAGCCCGCTGACCAGCCGGCTGACCATGGAGGTGGACAGGCCCAAACGGCGCGCCGCCGCCGAAAAGCCGCCGGCTTCGCCCACCATCAGAAAGGCCCGGAGGGCCGTCAGCCGATCCATTCTTGCACCACAAGCAACAGTTCTTTGAAAACTTACCAGATTGTTGCAAATGCGGCCAAGGGATAGCGTCGGGGCATGTTTCCTCCCCTTCGGAGCCTTGTGATGCAGACCTCTTCCTCCTTTTCCGCGCCGGCGCCGCTGATCCCCGCGCTGGCCCCCGTCACCCGGGCCCTGTCGCCCCTGGCCGAGCCGCTGCTGCGCGTCACCGCCGGCCTGTTCCTGGTGCCCCATGGCGCCCAGAAGCTGTTCGGCTGGTTCGGCGGCTATGGCCTGGAAGCCACCGGCCAGTTCTTCCAGGCCAAGCTGGGCCTGCCGCCGGTGATGGCGCTGCTGGCCGGCCTGATCGAGGTGGGCGGCGGCCTGATGCTGGCCGCCGGCCTGCTGACCCGCCCGGTGGCGGCGGTGATCGCCGGCTTCCTGATTGTGGCTGCCGTCCAGGTGCATTGGGCCAGCGGCTTCTTCTGGACCGCCGGCGGAATGGAATATCCGCTGCTGTGGGCCGTGGCGGCGCTGTATTTCGCCCTGAAGGGCGGCGGGCGGTTTTCGGTGGACCATGCCCTGGGCCGCGAGATCTAGGAGACCCCCGCCATGACCGCCAATCTGCGCACTGTCGCCATCGTCTATCATTCCGGCTATGGCCACACCGCCCGCCAGGCCGAGGCCGTGGCCGCCGGCGTCCGCTCGGTGGAGGGCACCGACGCCCTGCTGGTGCCCACCGACCAGGTGGACGCCCAATGGGAGGCGCTGACCGCCGCCGACGCCCTGGTGTTCGGTTCGCCCACCTATATGGGCGGCGTGTCCGCGCCCTTCAAAGCCTTCATGGACGCCTCGTCCAAGGTCTGGGCCAGCCAAGGCTGGAAGGACAAGCTGGCGGCCGGCTTCACCAATTCCGCCAGCCACAGCGGCGACAAGCTGAATACCCTGATCCAGCTGTCGGTGTTCGCCGCCCAGCATGGCATGGTGTGGGTCAGCCTGGGGCTGATGCCCGGCAACAACAGCTCGACCGGCAGCCCCCAGGACCTGAACCGGCTGGGCAGCTTCCTGGGCGCCATGGCCCAGTCCAATGCCGACGCCCCGCCGGAGCTGGCGCCGCCCGATGCCGACCTGCGCACCGCCCAGTCCCTGGGCGCCCGCGTGGCCGAAGCGGCCCGGCGCTGGGCCGCCTGACCGCCAAGGAGCCCCCGCCATGACCGCCGCGCCGATCTTCCTGTCCCACGGCTCGCCCCTGCTGGTGCTGGAGGCCACCGCCACCACCGCCTTCCTGCGCGGGCTGGGGCAGAGGATCGGCCGGCCCAAGGCGGTGCTGGCGGTGTCGGCCCATTGGACCACCGAGCAGCCCAGGGTCGGCGCCGCCGCCCAGCCGCGCACCATCCATGATTTCGCCGGCTTCCCGGCCGAGCTGTCCCGCCTGCGCTATCCCGCCCCGGGCGCACCCGAGCTGGCCCGGCGGGCGGCCCGGCTGCTGGACTGCCCGCTGGACGAGGCACGCGGGCTGGACCACGGCATCTGGTGCCCGGCCAGCCTGATCTGGCCCGAGGCGGATGTGCCCATCGTGCCCCTGGCGGTGCAGCCCCGGCGCGACCCTGCCCATCATTACCGGCTGGGCCAGGCCCTGCGCCCGCTGGCCGAGGATGGCGTGCTGATCCTGGCCACCGGGGCACTGACCCATAATCTGGGGGAATATTTCCACCGCCGGGTGGATGACCCGGCCGAGACCTGGGCCACCGGCTTTGCCGACTGGACCGCCCAGGCGCTGGCCGAAGGGCGGGTAATGGATCTGCTGGACTACCGCGCCCAAGCGCCCCACGCGGCGCGCAACCACCCCAGCGACGAACATCTGCTGCCGCTGTTCACCGCCCTGGGCGCCTCGGCCTCGGGCCGCGCCGTGCGGCTGCACAGCGCGGTCGAGTACGGCGTCCTGGCCATGGACGCCTTCGGATTTGGTTAAAGTAGGCTCACAACACCGTCAGCATGCTGGCCACCAGCGGGTGGCGGACGATATCGGCCTCGGCCAGGCGCACCACGGCGATCTCGCCCGACAGGGCTTCCAGCCGGACGGCAATGTCGGCCAAGCCGGACATGCCGGGCAGCAGGTCGGACTGGTCCGGGTCGCCGGTCAGCACCATGGTGGAGTTCCAGCCCAGCCGGGTCAGCAGCATTTTCAGCTGGCCGTAGGTGCAGTTCTGCGCCTCGTCGATCACCACGAAGCTGTTGTTCAGGGTGCGCCCGCGCATATAGGCGATGGGGGCGATTTCGATGGTGCCGTCGGCCATGGCCGACCGCAGCCGCTTGCCGCCCAGCCGGTCCGACAGGGCGTCATAGAGCGGCCGCAGATAGGGGGCCAGCTTTTCCTCCAGCGCGCCGGGCAGGAAGCCCAGGCTTTCACCCGCCTCCACCGCCGGGCGGGACAGCAGGATGCGAGCCACCTTGCCCGATTCCAGCGCATCCACCGCCGCCGAGATGGCCAGATAGGTCTTGCCGGTGCCGGCCGGCCCCAGGGCCAGGCTCAGATGGTGGGCCTCGATGGCCTGCATCAGGCTCTTCTGCCCCTCGGACATGGGGCGGACGCGGCGAACATAGGACTTGTCCCGCTGCTCGTCGGCAGTGGCGAGGGGGTCCCACTCGCCGCGAACGAGATGGACCACTTCGGACTTCATCTGGGCAGGACGTGCACGCTTGGCCATGGGACTCTCCCGGGTCAGTGGTTGGCTCGGAGAACAGGCAACAAAAAAGCCACCGAAGGGGTGGCTTTACGCAGGTGCGGAACGGAAACGGGTCGGGGGCAGGACCGGACGGCAAAGCCGGTGGGATGCCGGGTGGGGTGCGGCGGCGGCGCGCAGAGGGCGGCCAGTCGGTGTGCGGGTCGAAGGATCACTCCACCATGGTCCATGCCAGTGAAACCCGATCTGGAGTCTAGCTATGAGGCTGAGCGATGTCAGCCCCATTCGCCTCTGTAGTGAAACATTCATAGCGGCCATTGCCCTATGATGCCGATCACAGGGAAAGGGTGATCCCCCTATCCCCAAGTTTACATCCCGCGCGGCATGGTTGACCGGGCCACCTTGCGCCTGCAACAATCCGCGCCAAGACGGTCCGCTGAGCAAAGAGGCCGGTCAGCAGCAGGGACCATGCAGGGAGAGGCAAGAGATGCAGACCAGCATCCGTGAATTGATTCTGGACCAGTCCGTGGCGGTGATCGAGGCGCACATCACCATGCGCGAGGCCGCGCGGCTGATGGGCCAGCGGCAGATTTCCGCGCTGTTCGTGCCGGGCCCCGATGGCGTGGCCGGCGTGATCACCGAACGCGACGTGACCCGCATGGTGGCCAATGGCCGCGATCCCGAGCGCACCCGGGTGGTCGATGTGATGACCAAGGACCCCGTCACCGTCGCCCCCGAACAGGCGCCCATCGAGGCGCTGCGGCTGATGCGCGACCGCAATTTCCGCCATCTGCCGGTGGTGGACCAGGGCCAGTTGATCGGCGTCCTGTCCATCCGCGACCTGCTGTTGCTGGTGGAAGAGACCGTCACCTCGGCGGCTGCGTGACTTGACCTGACGGGGAGCGGCCTCTAGCCTTCGGCCATGCCGCTCTCTCCGCCCGCCCCCCGCGACCTGATCCATGTGCGCGACATCGCCTGCCGCGGCTGGAAACGGCTGGACGGATTGTGGGACATCGAGGCGCGGCTGACCGACTCCAAGACCTACAGCTGGCCCAACCACGACCGGGGCCGCATCGGTGCGGGCGAATATCTGCACGACATCCAGATGCGGGTGACCATCGACACCGCGTTCACCATCCAGGCGGTCGAGGTGGTCTATGACAGCGCGCCCTTCCGCATCTGCCCCCAGGTGGCGGACCGCTTCCAGGCGCTGGTGGGCCTGACCATCGGCAAGGGGTTCCTGAAGGAGGCCCGGCGGCTGTTCGCCGGCGCGCAGGGCTGCGTGCATGTGATCGACCTCCTCACCCCCATCGCCACCACGGCGGTGCAAAGCCTGGTGGGCGTGCGCTATGACACCGCCCGCAAACGGCTGCGGGACGAAGGGCGCAAGCCGCCCATGATCGACAGCTGCTATGCCATGGACGCCCGGCGCGAGGTGGTGGCCCGGGAATGGCCCGATTTCGCCCTGCCGGACAAGGCCGGGGGCGAGCCCTAAAGCACCGCGTCCCACAGGGGCGAGTCGGAGCGTCGGCCATGCCCGGCCATCTGGTGGCCCTGCTCGGTGGCGGCGAAGCGATAGTAATTCAGGATGAACACCCGCACGGCGGCGGTCAGGCTGGACAGGCACAGGCGTCCGCTGGCCACCCGGGTGCAGACCTGGTGCAGGCTCACATTCTCGCGCTCGCAGATTTCCGCCAGGGCATGCCACATGTCGGGCTCCAGGCGGATGCTGGTGCGGCGGCCGGCCACGGTCACATTACGGTTTTCGAGCGCCATTCCCATCCGAATTGCGTGTTCATTGCCCGCGCCACCGCAGCGGGGCGCGATCAATAAACCTCAAATCCGGGCCAAACGCAATTGGTGGTTGTGAATAGCCGGCAATTTGCCCGCCCAGTGTAACGGCGCCTCAGCCTCCCAGCAGGCGGTCGAACAGCCCGCCCAGGAAGTCCTTCACCTCCTTGCTGGCCTCGGGGATGCCCAGGTCCTCGATCGGCGAGCTGCCGTCGTCCGCCGCCAGCGGCGGCTGCCAGCCCATGCCGGGCAAGTCGCGGGGCGGCAAGCCCTGGTGGGCGGCGGTCATCACCTTGGCGAAGATCTGCGCCGGCAGAGTCGATCCGGTGACCTTCTTCATGGGGCTGCGGTCGTCATTGCCCACCCAGACTCCGGCCACCAGGTCGGCGGAATAGCCCACGAACCAGGCATCGCGGTAATCCTGGGCGGTGCCGGTCTTGCCGGCCACCGGGCGGCCGATGCGGGCGGCCTTGCCGGTGCCCATATCCACCACGGCGGACAGCATCTGGTTCATCTGAGCCACGTCCCGGCCGCTCACCTGCACGCCGGGGCCGCTGCCGCCGCGCTGATAGACCAGTTCGCCGGTGGCGGCGTCGCGGATTTCGCTGATGCCATGCACCCAGGCCGCCGACCCGCCCGAGGCAAAGGCGGCATAGGCGCC
>CAYOKN010000175.1:0-6817 GCA_964404545.1 uncultured Rhodospirillaceae bacterium
CGCGCCGGTGGCCGCCGCCGTGATTGCCCCTGCGCCTGTGGCGGCCAAGGCGCCCGAGCCCCAGGCCGAGCCTGCCGAACCGCAGCAGTTGGCCGCCGTGACCGCGCCCTCCGGCGCTGCGGGCAAGGTCCCGGCCGAGCTGCGGGTGGTGTTCGAGGACGGCATCGCCACCCTGCCCGCCTCGGCGCGGCCGAAACTGGCCGCTCTGGCCGAATCCCTGGCCAAGGATGAAAGCCGCCATGTGCAGCTGCTGGCCTATGCCAGCGGCAGCGACGAGGCGGCTGGCCGGGCCCGGCGCCTGTCCCTGTCCCGCGCGCTGGCGGTGCGCTCCTATCTCATCGACCAGGGGGTGCGCAGCGTGCGTATCGAGGTGCGCGCCCTGGGCAACAAGACCGACGGCGGCGGCCCCGCCGACCGCGTGGACCTGCTGATCGGCGAGCGGTAAGCCCGCCCTCGCCGTTCCGCAGTCTTGACTAGCCGTGAAATCGCCTCATCTTGCGGCTAGTTTCCCCTGACACGACTGCACCGCAGGAAGTGACCCCATGACCCGACCCAAACGCTACCTGATCCGCATGGCGGCGTTCCTGGCCGCCGTTGCGCTGGTGGCCGTGATCCTTTCGCCTGGCCTGGTGGGTCCGTTCCTGGCCAATCCGGTGCTGAACGGCCTGATCATTGCCGTGCTGATCTTCGGCATCTTCCTGAATTTCCGGCAGGTGTTGCAGATCAAGCCCGAGGTGGACTGGATCGAGGCGGCCAAGCGCGGCCAGGTGGCCTTGGCCTCCGAACGCGGCCCGCGCCTGACCGCGCCGTTGGCAGTCATGCTGGGCGAGCGCCAGCGGCTCAGCCTGTCGGCCATGGCCTTGCGGGCGGTGCTGGACTCCATCGCCGCGCGCCTGGACGAGCAGCGCGAGATCGGACGCTATTTCATCGGCCTGCTGATCTTCCTGGGCCTGTTGGGCACCTTCTGGGGCCTGGCCCAAACCGTGGGCTCCATCTCCGAGGTGATCCGCAACCTGACCATCGCCGGCGACGATTTCGGCGCCGCTTTCGACGGATTGAAGCAGGGCCTCGAGGCTCCGCTCTCGGGCATGGGCACCGCCTTCTCCACCTCGCTGTTCGGCCTGTCGGGATCGCTGGTGCTGGGCTTTCTGGACCTGCAGGCGGGCCAGGCCCAGAACGCCTTCTATCAGGAACTGGAGGAATGGCTGTCGGGCCAGACCCGCATGGGCGGCGGCGGCGGCGTGGTCGAGGGCGACCAGCCGGTGCCGGCCTATATCCAGGCCCTGCTGGAACAGACCGCCGACAGCCTGGATAATCTGCAACGCGTGATGTCGCGCGGCGAGGAAAGCCGCATCTCGGCCAATGCCAATCTGCGGCAGCTGACCGACAAGCTGTCCACCCTGACCGACCAGATGAAGGCCGAGCAGACCCTGATGATCCGCCTGGCCGAGGGCCAGCTGGAGTTGAAGCCGCTGCTGGCCCGGCTGGCCGACGCCCAGACCGGTGCCGCGTCCGGCGCCCTGGACGACGCCACCCGCGCCCATATCCGCAACATGGACATGGGCCTGTCCCGCATGGTCGAGGAAATGGCCATCGGCCGCGAGGAAATGATCCGCGAGATGCGCAGCGAATTCAAACTTCTGGCCCGCACCATCGCCGCCCTGGCCGAAGAGCCGGTGGACCAGACCCGCTAAGGATCACAAGGTCATGGCAAGCCTGGGCCGCCGCGCCCGCCGCACAACCGACATCTGGCCCGGATTCGTGGATGCCCTGGCATCCCTGATCATGGTCATCGTGTTCGTGCTGCTGGTCTTCGTGGTGGGCCAGTTCTTCCTGGGCCAGACCCTGTCGGGTCGCGAGGCCGCGCTGTCGCGCCTCAACCAGGAAATCGCCCAACTGGCCGAACAGCTGAACCTGGAACGGGCGGCCAATGCGGACCTGAACCGCAACATCGCCCAACTGACCGGCGAGCTGATGAGCAGCGCCGCCGACCGTGACCGGCTGAGCCAGCAATTGGCCCAGGTCCAGGAAAACGCCGATCAGGCCGCGCGGCTGTCCCATGACATCAAGGCGCTACAGGCCCTGCGCGAGGAATTGGAGGCCGAGCTGCGCGCCCTGGCCAGCCGCGCCGGAACCGCCGAAGGCGCCCTGGCCGAGGAACGCCGCCTGTCCGAGGAAGCCCGCGCCCAGGCCGCCCTGCTGAACCGCCAGCTGGAAGCCCTGCAGGAGGAGATGCGCCGCATCGCCGCCGCCCTGGAAGCCTCGGAAAAGCTGTCCACCGAGCAGAAGGCGCAGATCGCCGACCTGGGCAAGCGCCTGAACTCGGCCCTGGCCAGCAAGGTGGAAGAGCTGCAGAAATACCGCTCGGAATTTTTCGGCCGCCTGCGCCAGGTGCTGGGCAATCAGCCCGGCATCCGCGTCGACGGCGACCGATTCGTGTTCCAGTCCGAACTGTTGTTCCCCTCGGGCTCGGCGGACCTGGAAGAGGCCGGCCAGCGCCAGCTGACCAAGCTGGCCGCCACCTTGCGCGACATCTCGCGGCAGATCCCGCAGGACGTGAACTGGGTGCTGCGGGTCGACGGCCATACGGACCGTGTGCCCATCAACACCGCCCGCTTCGCCAGCAACTGGGAACTGTCCACCGCCCGCGCCATCTCGGTGGTCCGCTACCTGATCGCCCAGGGCGTTCCCGCCGAACGGCTGGCCGCGGCGGGCTTTGGCGAATTCCACCCCATCGACCCGACCACCACCCCCGACGCCTTCTCGCGCAACCGCCGCATCGAGCTGAGGTTCGACCAGCGGTAGCCCGTGGTCGGCGCCTTCCTCTATAGCTCGGCTGCGCCAACGGGACCTGCTATGTGGGCGCCACCCGTGGCTGAGGAGGCGTCTCGAGGCACGCACGGCGTCTGAGCGGCCGCCCCCTTCCCCCCATGCCGTCAATCCACTACCCTTCGCCGCCATGCACAGCCCTGCGCCCCCCAGCCGCCGCGACGTGATCGAGGATGTGACCGCCACCACGGCGGTGCAGACCCTGGTGGCGTTATCGGCCCTGACGGCGCCGGCTATTGCGCCGGCCATGGCAGAAAGCCTGGGGATCAAGGCGGCGCTGGTGGGGTTCATGGTGTCCACGGTCTATGGCGCGGCCATGCTGACCTCGCTGCAGGGCGGCGTGCTGGTGCGCAAATATGGCGCCGGGCGCATGAGCCAGATGGCTTGCCTGTTCTCGGCCCTGGGGCTGTTGACCATCGCCACCGCCTGGCTGCCGGCGGTGGCGCTGGGGGCTTTTCTGATGGGGCTGGGCTATGGCCTGCCCAATCCGGCCGCTGCCCACCTGTTCGCCAAGAGCGGGCTGACCCGGCGGCGCAACCTGATCTTTTCCATCAAGCAGACCGGCGTGCCGCTGGGCGGGGTGATCGCCGGGCTGCTGGCGCCGCCCATTGCCACCCATGCGGGCTGGCCCTGGGCCATGGCGGCCTTTGCCGGCGTGGCGCTGCTGCTGGCGGCGCTGCTGCAGTTGAAGCGCGCCGCCTGGGACGATGACCGGGACCCCTCGATCCGCTTCCAGGGCAATCCCTTTGTCGGGCTGGGGCAGGTATGGCGCAGCCCGCCGCTGCGCTGGCTGTCGCTGGCGGGCTTCTGCCTGGCCACGGTGCAGCTGTGCCTGACCACCTTCCTGGTGACCATGCTGGTGGAGGAGGTGGGCTATAGCCTGATCGCCGCCGGCGGGGTGCTGGCAGCCGTGCAGGTGGCCGGGGTGGCCGGCCGCATCCTGTGGGGGCTGGTGGCCGACCGGCTGCAGGACGGCCTGCTGACCCTGCTGGTGATCGGCGGGCTGATGCTGGTGGGCACCGTGGGCACCGCGCTGCTGACGCCGCACTGGCCGCTGGCCGCCGTCTATGGCGTGCTGCTGCTGTTCGGCATCTCGGCGGTGGCCTGGAACGGGGTCTATCTGGCCGAGGTGGCGCGCCTCTCGCCGCCGGGCCAGGCCAGCCGCTCCACCGGCGCCTCGCTGTTCTTCACTTATGGCGGCGTGCTGTTCGGCCCCACCAGCTTTGCCTTGGTGCATGGGCTGGTGCGCGATTATGGCACCACCTTCGCGCTGCTGACGGTGGCCGGGCTGCTGGCCCTGCTGTTCACCCATCTGGCGCGCCGCATGCCCCATCCCTAGGGAGCAGCCGGGCGACGCATGGGGCGAGCCCCCCCTTGCGGAGCCCCGGCCCAATCCAACATCGCGGGCAGACCCCTGGACCAAGGAGCGCCTGCCATGGACTGGGACGCCCTTCTCCTGTCCCGCATCCAGTTCGCCTTCACCATCGCCTTCCACATCCTGTTCCCCAGCCTGACCTTCGGGCTGGCGCTGTTCCTGGTGCTGGTGGAGGGCGCCTGGCTGTGGACCCGCGACCAGGTCTATTTCCGGCTCTACCGTTTCTGGGTGAAGATCTTCGCCCTGGCTTTCGGACTGGGGGTGGTGACGGGCATCGTCATGAGCTTCCAGTTCGGCACCAACTGGAGCCGGTTTTCCTTCGTGGCCGGCGAGGTGATCGGGCCGCTGCATGGCTATGAGGTGCTGACCGCCTTTTTCCTGGAGGCGGGCTTCCTGGGGGTGATGCTGTTCGGCTGGCGCCGGGTCGGGCCCGGGGTACATTTCGCCGCCACCTGCCTGGTGGCCCTGGGCACCCTGACCAGCACCTTCTGGATCCTGTCCGCCAACAGCTGGATGCAGACCCCGGCGGGTTACACCATCGCCGAGGACGGGCGGGTGCTGGTGGAAAGCTGGACTGCGCTGATCTTCAATCCCAGCTTCCCCTATCGCATGGGCCATATGGTGATCGCCGGCTTCATGGCCTCGTGCTTCGTGGTGATCGGGGTGTCGGCCTGGCTGCTGCTGAAGGAGCGGCACATGCCCATCGCCCGCCCGGCCCTGTCCATCGGGCTGTGGGTGGCGCTGCTGCTGACCCCGGCCCAGGTGATCATGGGCGACCTGCACGGGCTGAACACCCTGGAGCACCAGCCAACCAAGGTGGCCGCCATCGAAGCCAATTGGGAGACCCGGTCGCGCATGCCGCTGGTGTTCTTCGCCTGGCCCGACGAAGACGCCGAGCAGAACTTCCATGAATGGGCCGTGCCCGGCCTGGGCAGCTGGATCCTGACCCGGGACGCGGACGGCGTGGTGCCGGGCCTGAAGGATGTCCCGCGCAAGGACCGCCCGCCGGTGGCCATCGTGTTCTGGGCCTTCCGCCTGATGGTGGGCATCGGCTTTGTCCTCTTGGGCGTGGCCCTGGCCGGGCTGGCACTGCGCGGGCGCGGCCGCTATGCCCGCTCCCGGCCCTTCCTGTGGGTCTGCGTGCTGGCGGGCCCCTTGGGCTTCGTGGCCATCCTGGCCGGCTGGACGGTGACCGAAGTGGGCCGCCAGCCCTGGGTGATCTATGGCCTGCAGCGCACCGCCGACGCGGTCACCCCCACCCTGACCACCGGACAGGTGGCCTGGTCGCTGGCCCTGTTCGTGTTCGTCTATAACCTGCTGCTGGTGCTGTTCCTGTATTTCCTGGCCAAGGTGATCCGCAAGGGGCCGGACTATGCCGAGCCCACCCCCACCGAAGCCACCGAGCGCGATCGCCGGGTGGGCGTGCGCACCAGTTGGCTGCCCACCCCGGGCAGCGGGGGCGAATGACATGGTGATGATCGACCTGACCCTGGTCTGGGCGGCGGTGATCATCGTCGGAATGATCCTGTATGTGATCCTGGACGGCTTCGACCTGGGCGTGGGCATCCTGTTCCCCTTTGCCGAGGAAAGCGACCGCAGCCGCATGATGGCGTCCATCGCGCCGGTCTGGGACGGCAACGAGACCTGGCTGGTGCTGGGCGGCGGCGCCATCTTCGCCGCCTTTCCCATCGCCTATGCCACCCTGCTGCCCGCCCTTTACATCCCCATCATCCTGTTCCTGTTCGCGCTGATCTTCCGTGGTGTGTCCTTCGAGTTCCGGGCCAAGGCCACCCGCAGCCGCCGCGCCTGGAGCTGGGCCTTCGCGCTGGGGTCCACGGTGGCCGCCTTCGGCCAGGGCATGGTGCTGGGCTCGTTCATCCAGGGCTTCCAGGTCGAGGGCATGCGCTATACCGGCGGCCCCTTCGACTGGCTGACGCCATTCTCGTTGTTTACCGGGCTGGCCCTGGTGCTGGGCTATGGGCTGCTGGGGGCCACCTGGCTGGTGATCAAGACCGATGGCCACCTGCAGACCTGGTGCTACAAGGCGGCGGAATGGCTGCTGGCTGGGGTGCTGATCGCCCTGGCCGGGGTGTCGCTGTGGACCCCCTTCCTGTCCGAGGACATCGCCGCCCGCTGGTTCTCCTGGCCCAACCTGGCCTGGCTGCTGCCGGTGCCGCTGGTGACCCTGGCCGTGGCCCTGATGCTGGTGCGCGCCCTGCGTAACCGCCGTGAACGCAGCCCGTTCTGGTGGGCGGTGGGGCTGTTCCTGCTGAGCTTCCTTGGTCTGGCGGTCAGCCTGTGGCCCTATATCGTGCCGCGCCAGATCACCCTGCACCAGGCCGCCGCCAGCGCCAACGCGCAAGGCTTCCTGTTGGTGGGCGTGCTGATCCTGCTGCCCATCATCCTGGCCTACACGGTCTATGTGTACCGGGTGTTCCGGGGCAAGGTGACCGAGGATGGGGGATATTAGCCCCACCCTCCCCTCGCCCGCTTGCGGGAGAGGGGCCGGGGGTGAGGGCCGCGCCGGAGGCGCTGCTTACATGGGCGACAGGCCCAGCCGGCCGAACAGGCTCTTGTCCTGGCTGGGGTCGGGGTTTCCGGCGGTCAGCAGGC
>CAYOKN010000176.1:0-6772 GCA_964404545.1 uncultured Rhodospirillaceae bacterium
TGGGCCAGTACCAGCACGACGTCAACCAGTCCAACCTGTCGCGCAGCCTGGATGCGGTGGTGGAGGATTGCGTGAATGCGGTGGGGGTCGAGGTGAACACCGCCTCGGCGCCGCTGCTGGCCCGCGTGGCTGGCCTGACCGCCACCCTGGCGGCCAATGTGGTGGCGCACCGCGACCGCAACGGCCCGTTCAAGGACCGCTTCGACATCCTGCAGGTGGAGCGGCTGGGCCCAAAGGCCTTCGAGCAGTGCGCCGGCTTCCTGCGCATCGCCAATGGCAACAATCCGCTGGATGCCTCGTCGGTGCATCCCGAGGCCTATCCGGTGGTGGAGCGCATCCTGGCCAAGACCGGCAAGCCCATGAAGGACATCATCGGCGACGTGGCCTTCCTGCGCGGCCTGAACCCCGCCGACTTCACCGACGACCGCTTCGGTCTGCCCACCGTCAAGGACATCCTGAAGGAGCTGGAGAAGCCCGGCCGCGACCCGCGCCCGGAATTCAAGACTGCCGAATTCCAGGACGGCGTGGACGAAATCACCGACCTGAAGCCGGGCATGGTCCTGGAAGGCGTGGTCACCAATGTGACCAATTTCGGCGCCTTCGTGGACATCGGGGTGCATCAGGACGGCCTGGTGCATGTGTCGGCCCTGGCCAATCATTTCGTCAAGGACCCCCATACCGTGGTCAAGGCCGGCGATGTGGTGCGGGTCAAGGTGATCGAGGTGGATGTGCCCCGGAAGCGCATCGCCCTGACCATGCGCCTTGAAGACGCTGCCCAGCCTGCCCAGAAGGGCCGTGAGGAGCGGGGGCGGGACGAGCGCGGGCCGCGCCGCGACGAGCGGGGCGGGCGTCCCCAGGGCAAACCGGCCAGTAAGCCGGGCAGCAAGCCTGCGCCCAAGCAGCCGCAGCAGCCCCTGTCGGCGGGCAATGCCTTCGGCGGCGCGCTGGCCGAGGCCTTCGCCCGCGCCCAGAAGAAGAGATAGAAGGGAAGTCAGGTTCATGCGGCATCTGGTCTCGGCTTTGTTGGTGGCGGCGGGGTGCGCTTGGGCGCAGCCGGCCCTTGCCGAGGACGTGCCGGTGGGCTTCATCGGCCCGCTGACCGGCTCGCAGGCCTGGAAGGGCCAGGACATGCTGGACGGCTTCGCCCTGGCCGAGCGGCAGTTCTCGGGTCGTCTGGCCGGCCAGGACGTGGAGCTGATGCCCATGGACGACAAGGGCCGGCCCGAGACGGCCCGCGAGATCGCCCAGCGCCTGTTGGCATCCAAGACCCGGCTGTTTGTGGCCGCCACGCCCCAGGCGGTGGAGCAGATCATGGCGGCGGTGGACGAAACCGGGCATTCCGCCTTCGTCATCGCGGCGGGTGGCGTTCCCGCCGCCATGGCCGGTGCGAAATGCCATCAGAACCTGTTCTCGCTGGCCCCCCATGCCGGCCAGGAGGCCGAGGCCATGGGGGCCCATCTCTATGCCCAGGGCTATCGCCGCATGGCCCTGGTGGGCCCGGACACCGCCGAGGGCAAGGCGGTGCTCGACGCCTTTTCCAAGGGCTTCAAGGGCGAGGTGGTGCTGCAGGAACTGGTGCGTCCCGGCACCATGGACCACGGCCGCCTGGTGGCCCGGCTGAAGGGCTCGGGCGCCGAGGGCGCCTATCATTCCTTCGTGGGCGGCATGGCGGTGACCTTCACCCGCCAGTTCGCTGATCTGGGCGCCAAGGAGGTGCTGACCCTCTATGCCCCGGCCAATGCCCTGGACCACGGTCCGGTGGAGGCCATGGGCGATGCGGCGGTGGACCTGCACACCCTGGCCCTGTGGAGCGAGGACATGGACAACCCCGTGTCCCGCCGCATGGTCAGCGAATTCCGCAATGAATATGGGCGGCCCGCCACCCAATATGCGGTCCTGGGTTTCGAGACGGCGTTGTTGCTGGAGTCCGCCTTCCGGCTGTCCGAGGGTAAGCTGACCGATGCCGAGGCCATGCGTACCGCCTTTCGCCGCACCGACCTGGTCAGCCCGCGCGGCAGCTTCCGCTTCCATACCAACCATACGCCGTTGACCACCCTGTGGCTGCGCCAGGTGGTGCGGGGCGCCGACGGCCGTGTGGCCCATGAACTGCGCATGGCGGTGCTCAAGGATCACAAGGACCCGCTGGCCGGCGAATGCCCGCTGCGCTGGACCAATGTCGAGGCGCCGGGTGCCGTCCGGCCGGATGCGGGAACGCCGCCGCGCCGCTAGACTGGGGCCATGGTGGCTCGGCTGGCGGTGTTTGGACTGGTGTTGGCGGGCATGCTGGCCTGTGGTCCGGCGCGCGCCCAGGATGCCGCCTATGACCTGACCATCGAGGGTGTGGACTCCGACGGCCTGCGCGCCGCCATCGAGGAGGCTTCGCGCCTGCGGTCCCTGGCCGACCGCCCGCCGCCCAGCAAGGCCGGGCTTGAGCGCCGCATCGAGCAGGACCTGGACACCATCGGCCGGGTGCTGGCCTCGCGGGGCTATTACGCCGGCACCGCCTCGGCCGACATCCGGGGTGACGAGCCGCCCTATGAGGTGGTGCTGCAGATCATCCCGCGTGAGCAATACCGCCTGGAGCAGGTGGACCTGCGGTTCCAGGCCCCCCGTGGCGCGCCCGTGCCGGCCCTGGATGCCGAGGCCCTGCGCCTGGAGCCGGGTACGCCGGCCCGGGCCGAAGCGGTGATCGAGGCCGAGACCCGCCTGCTCGCCGCCCTGGCCGAGCGCGGCTGGCCGTTGGCCAAGGCGGTGGACCGCGACGTGGTGGTGCGGCACGAGCAGGCCCGCATGGATGTCACCTTCGTGGTGGACCCGGGGCCCAAGGCCGTGTTCGGCGAGACCCGCATCGTCGGCCTGTCCGAGGTGGAGGAGGCGTTCGTGCGCAACCGCCTGCCCTGGCAGCCGGGCGAAACCTTCCGCCTGTCGCTGCTGACCGAGGGCCGCAACGCCCTGTCGGCCACCGGCCTGTTCGGCAATATCCGCATCCAGACCGCCCAGGAGGTGGAGGAGGGCGGGCGCCTGCCGGTCATCGTGGAGGTGGCCGAGCGGGATTTCCGTTCCATCGGCGTGGGCGCCAACTATTCCACCTCGCAGGGCGTGGGGGTCGAGGCCTTCTGGGAGCACCGCAACCTGTTCGGCAATGCCGAGCGGTTCCGGGCCACTGCGGCCTATAGCGAGACGGCGGCGGCGCTGTCGGGCAGCTTCCGCCGGCCGGACGTGCTGGACCGGCCCGACCTGGATTTCGTGGCCGACAGCAGCGTCGAGCAGGAACAGACCGAAGTGTACGAAACCCGGTCGGTGCAGGTCAGCTCGGGGCTGGAATGGCAGCTGTCCGACCGCTGGTGGCTGTCGGCGCGGGGGGCGCTGGAACGCAGCTTCGAGGAAGAGGACAACCGCCGTCGGGCCTTCACCCTGGTGTCGGTGCCGTTGGCGGCGCGGCGGGACAGCGCCGACGACCTGCTGGACCCCACCCAAGGTGGGCGCACCTCGCTGCAATGGCAGCCCTTCCTGGAAAGCCTGGGCTCGGATGTCAGCTTCACCCGGGCCGAGGCCGGTCAGACCCTGTATTGGCAATTGGCCGAGGAGCCGCGCACCATCCTGGCCGGCTGGGGCCGCCTGGGCGCCATCCTCGCCGCCAAGCCGCCGGAGCTGCCCGCCGACAAGCGGTTCTATGCGGGTGGTGGCGGCTCGGTGCGCGGCTATGGCTATCAGTTGGCCGGGCCGGTGGATGACCAGGGCGACCCGGTGGGCGGGCGCTCGCTGCTGGCCTTCGGCTCCGAATTGCGCCTGAACCTGACCGAGGACTGGGGCGGCGTGACCTTCCTTGAGGCCGGCAATGCCTATCCCGAGCAACTGCCGGCCCTGAACCGCGAGCTGCGCTGGGGTGCCGGCTTCGGGGTGCGCTACAATACCGGCTTCGGGCCGGTGCGCGCGGACATCGCCTTTCCCCTGAATCGCAGGGCGGGGATCGATGATTCCTTCCAGCTCTACTTGAGCCTGGGCCAGGCGTTCTGATCTAACAGACATGCCCCGACTGATCCGGCTGTCCGCCGCCATCCTGGCTGTCCTGCTGCTGCTCGTGGCAGGCCTGGCGGCCCTGGTCCACTCGCCCTGGATGGAACGCCAACTCGCCTCCCGCCTGGGTCCCCTGATGGGCGGCGAGGTGCAGGGCCTTGCCGTGCATTGGCCGTTCCAGATCAGTGCCGAACGCATCGTGTTGGCCGATGCGAAAGGCTCCTGGCTGGTGCTGGACCATGCCGAGGTGGGGTGGAGTCCGTTGGCGCTTCTGGCCGGCCGCATTGGCCTGACCGAGGTGGCCGCCGCCCAGACGCTGCTGCTGCGCCTGCCCGAGGCGGGCGAGGGGGCAGGGGGCGGAGGAGGCCTGCCCATGCCGTTGGCGGTGGACGAGCTGCGTACCCGGCTGGTGCTGAACCAGGATGTGGCCGGTGTGCCGGCGGCGGTGGACCTGTGGGCCGAGGGCGGCCTGTCGGTGCTGGGCGGCGTGCGGTTGCATGCGGTCCTGTCGGATGGTTGGGTGGGCGAGCGCAGCGGCACCCGCCTCAGCGGCCTGTCCACCGATCTGACCCTGCGCGGCGACCTGGAGGCACTGCGCCTTACCGCCCAGGGCCGCACCGTGCTGGAAGCCGCGCCGCTGCCGCTGGATGCCCCCCTGGCCTGGCGCCTTGCGGGCACCGTGGAGCCCGGCAGCGGCACCATCCGCCTGGGCCGCCTGACCCTGACCTCGGGGACGCTGGCCCTGCAGGCCGGCGGCCTGCTGCGCCAGTGGGGCGGGGTCACCGACCTGACCTATGGCATCGACAACCTGGCCCTGGACCGGCTGGAGCCGTTGATCGGCGTGGGCTTGCAGGGGCGGGCAGACCTGGCCGGCAGCCTGTCGGGCAATCTGCTCCGCCCGCTGCTGACCATCACGGCGCGGGCTGACCTCGCAGGGTTTGCGTCGGGGATCGGCGAGGTGGACCGGCGATTGGGGCCGGCGCCGGAACTGCGGGCGGTGCTGACCCTGCTGCCCGACGGCAGTGTGCGCGGACTGCGCGCCACCCTGGCCGGCCCCCAGACCGAACTGCAGCTGGCCGGCGGCCTGTCGGACCGGATCGGGCTGTCCTTCCAGATGGAGACCGGCAGCCTGCCCGGCGGGCTGCAGGGCAGCGGCATGGCCAGCGGCACCCTGTCGGGCAGCTGGGCGCAGCCGGTGCTGGCGGCGCGGGTCCGCATGGACGAGCAGCGGTTCCGGGCCGACGCCACCCTTGCCCTGGCCGACCTGTTGGGCACCCCCCGGGGCCAGGTGGAAGGCAGCGTGCGCAGTGGCGAACTGGCGGCTACCGCCGGCGGCTCCGTGGTGATCGGGCCCGAGCGGCTGCAACTGGATGGCTGGCGCCTGGCCTCACGCTCGGCCACCGCCCGCGCCGACCTGAGTGTGGATTTGGCCACTGGCGCGGTGGCTGGCCGGGCTCGGGGCCAGGTGGATCAGTTGGCACCCTGGTCCACCTTGGCGAGCGTGCCGCTGGAGGGGAGCGGCCGCTTCGAGCTGTCCCTGCGCCGGGACCGGCTGGCGGGAACCGTCACCGCCGGCGATCTGGTGGTGGCGGGGCAGTCCGCCCGCAGCCTGCAGGTGGAGGCCGATCTGCGCGGACTGTTCACCCAGCCGCGCGGAACCGCCCGGCTACAGGCGAGGCAGGCCAGCCTGGGCGGGCAGGAGTTGGCCGGCCTGACCGCCGAATTGACCGCGACCCCGTCGGGAGTGCGGGTGCAGGCCCAAAGCCGGGGCCGGCTGGCCGCCAGCCTGGCGGGAGAAGTGCAGCGGCTGCCTGATGGGTGGCGGCTGCAGCCCAGCCTGCTGACCCTGCCGGGCAATGGCCGGGTCCGGCTGACCGGCGCCCTGGAAGGGCAGCGCATCAGCGCACGGGCCGAGTTGGATCAGGTGCCCCTGTCCCTGCTGGCGCTGGCTCGCCCCGGCTTGGCTGCTACCGGCACCGCCGGCGGCACCGTGCAGTTGGGCGGCACGCTCGAGGCCCCCCGGGCCGAGTTCAGCCTGCGCGGGCGGGGCATCGACCTGGCCGGGCAGGACGCCAATGTGGCCGGCACCCTGACCGGGGCTTGGCGCGACGGACAGCTGACCGCCCTGGTGAATGCCGAAGGGGCGCTCGGCTTTGAACTGCGGGGCCAGGCCGCGCTGCCGCTGCGCCTGGACGGCCCGGCGCTGCCCCCCGATGCGCCGCTGTCGGCGCAACTGCATCTGACCGGACAGGCGGGGCGGCTGATGGAACTGGTCAGTCTGCCCGATCATCGGCTGGACGGGGCGCTGCGGGCCGATCTGGCCGTTTCCGGCACGCTGGGTGCGCCCCGGCTGCTGGGCCGCGCCGAGATTCCGTCGGGCCGCTACGAAAACTATGCCACCGGGACCGTGCTGACCGACCTGGCCGTGCGCGCCGTGGCCGAAAGCCCCCAGCGCCTGCGGCTCGAAGCCAGCGGCAGCGATGCCGGGCGGGGCCGGCTGACCGCCGAAGGAGAGGTGCTGATCGAGGAAGACATCAGTTACCGCCTGGATGCCCGCTTCACCGATTTTCGCCTGGTGCGGCTGGATGCCGGGTCGGCCCGGGCCAGCGGCGAGCTTGCCTTCGAGGGACGCGGGGTCGAGGCCGGTCTGTCCGGCGAGGTACATATCGAGGAGGCGGAACTGCGGCTGGAGGAATCCCTGCCCGCCGCAATCCCCACCCTGGAGGTGCGCGAGGTGGGCCGTCCCGAAGGGGCG
>CAYOKN010000177.1:0-6768 GCA_964404545.1 uncultured Rhodospirillaceae bacterium
TGGGGGACTAGGGGTCGTGGGTTCGAATCCCGCCGCTCCGACCATCCTGCCCTGCAGAGGTTCTCCCCCCAAGAACCTCACCGCGAAGAGAATATGATGTCTTCGCCAACCTTTCCTCCCCATCTTCTGGTTGCCCTGTCGCCTCACGGCTTCGGGCATGCGTCCATGACCGCGCCTCTGGTCAATGAGCTGCGGCGCCATGTGCCCGGCTTGCGGCTGACCCTGCAGGGCGGTCCGTCGCGCGCGCAATTGGCCACCCGCTTCGACGGCCCGTTTGATCATCTGCCCGAGATTCCCGATTTCGGAGCCGTGATGGTCAGCGCCACCGATGTGCGGGCCCAGGAGACCTATGAGGGCTATCGGCACCTGCATGCGGATCTGAGCCGCCTCGTGGCCGCCGAGGCAGAGCGGATCGCCGGGTTGCGGCCCGACCTGGTGCTGGCCAACATTCCCTATGTGACCATTGCCGCTGCCGCGCGGGCAGGGGTGCCGGTGGTGGCCTATTCCTCGCTGAACTGGGTGGACATCGGCCGGGCCTTTCTGCAGCAGCGTCCCGGCGGTGAGGCCATCCTGGCCGAGATGCAGGCGGCCTATGCCCAAGCCGACCTGTTTCTGTTGCCCACGCCGACCATGCCCATGGCGTGGGCGCCGCATCGCCGGATCATCGGCCCCGTGGCCCGCCCGGCCCAGGCCGACCGGCCGGGCCTGCGCGCGCGCCTGGGCCTGCCGGCGGACCAGCTGCTAGCCTTGGTGGCCTTTGGTGGTTTCGATCCCGAATTGACCCTGGGCGACATCCCGCAGATGGCAGGATGGCGCTGGCTGGCCAATGGCGAGGTGCCGCCCGCGATGATGTCCGCCGCCGGGGCCGGCATGGCTTTTTCCGACATCCTGGCTTCGGTGGACCTGGTGCTGGGCAAGCCCGGCTATGGCACGTTTGCCGAAGTGGCCGCCGCCGGGGTGCCCATGCTTTATCTGCCGCGTACCGACTGGCCCGAGGCGCAGCCCCTGGTGGCCTGGCTGGAGCGGCAAGGGGCGGCCCAGGCCATCACCGCCGACCAGGTGCGTGACGCCGGCCGGCTGGCCGAGGCGGTGACATCCCTGAGGGGCCGGTGCAAGCCGCCGGTTCCGCCCACCGGCAACCGCCAGGGGGCGCGCCTGCTGTTCGACTTGCTGGCGGCGCGCTATCCTGGCCTGCATTGGCAGGAGGACGAGGCGCCATGAGCGATTTCCGCATGATCTATGTGACTGCCGGCTCCAAGGCTGATGCCCTGGCCCTGGCCCGTGCCCTGGTGGGCGAGCGCCTGCTGGCCTGCGCCAATGTGCTGGACGGTGCCACGTCGGTCTATTGGTGGGATGGCGCGGTCCAGGAGGATGCCGAGGCGGTGCTGGTGGGCAAGACCCGCGCCGCGCTGGTGCAGCAGGTGATCGAGCGCGTCCGCGCATTGCACGGCTATGACTGCCCCTGCGTGGTGGCCCTGCCCATCGAGGCGGGAAATCCCGCCTATCTGGACTGGCTGGCAGCCGAAACCGCGCCCCGGGCCTAGCGCGGCAGCCGCAGAGTGACGGCGGCTTGGGCGGCGATGCCCTCGCGCCGGCCGGTGAAGCCCAGACCCTCGGTGGTGGTGGCCTTGACGCTGACGCGGTCGGCGCCGACGGCCAGGATTTCGGCCAGCCGCTCGATCATGGCCAGTCGGTGCGGCCCTACCTTGGGGCGTTCGCAGATGATGGTTACATCCACATGCTGGATCACCCCGCCCAGGCCCCGGGCCAAGGCGGCGGCATGGCGCAGGAACAGAGCCGAATCGGCGCCTTTCCAGCGATTATCCGAAGGCGGGAAGTGCAGCCCGATATCGCCGGCGCCGATACAGCCCAGCAACGCGTCGGTGATGGCATGCAGGGCCACGTCGGCGTCGGAATGGCCCTCCATGCCCCGGTCATGGGGCACATGCACGCCACACAGCATGACGCCCTGGCCATCGCCCTTGAAGCCGTGCACATCATAGCCCGTGGCCATGCGCACTTCGCCGCCCGAGCGGCGGAACAGGGCGCGGGCCCGCTCCAGGTCGTCGGCGGTGGTGATCTTGCCGTTGTCTTCCGAACCGCTGACCAGGGCAACCGCCAATCCGGCCTGCTCGGCCACGGCGGCATCGTCGGTCAGGTCCAGACCGGCGGCCTTGCGATGGGCCGACAGGATTTCGCGGAACCAGAAGCCCTGGGGCGTCTGCGCCCGCCATAGGCCGCTGCGCGGCACCGTCTGGGTCACCAGCCCACTTTCGCCGCGCTTCAAGGTATCGGCCACGGGCAGGGCAGGGACCGCACCCGGATGGGCCTCGAGCGCGCGCAGGACTCGGGTGATCAGGCCGCCGTCCACCATCGGCCGCGCGCCGTCATGGATCAGCACCAGGTCCGGGGCGTCCTCGGCGGCCAGGGCCTCAAGCCCCAGGCGCACTGATTCCTGGCGGGTCTCGCCGCCGGCAATCCACGCACCCACGGGCAGGTTTCCCGCGGCTTCGGTATAAAGGCCGTGGTCGTCGGGGTGTATCACCGCCTGCACCTGGGCGATGCCGGGATGGGCGGCAAAGCGGGCCAAGCTGTGGGCCAGCACCGGGCGGCCGTCCAGATCGTGATATTGCTTGGGCAGGTCGCCACCGAACCGCCGGCCCCGGCCAGCCGCCACCACCAGAACCGCACAGCGCGCCATCTTCTGCCTTTTCCCTGAACGAATGCGAGGCAGACACCCTACTGGCGCGCCCGCCGCTTGCCAATGCTGCATGCGCTCTCTTTTCGCCGGGGCCTTGGGCGTCTATAGTCGGCGCATGGCTCAATCCTTCGTCTATAACTTCGCCGCCCTCGCGGCCCTGCTGCCTGCGGCCTTGGTAGCCGCCAAGCGCGGGGCCGAGCGTGGCGGCCTGTTCTGGGCCCTGATCGCGCTGGCCGCTGCCGGTCCAACCCTGTGGTCGGCGGCGCTGCTGGCCGACAGCTGGCATAGCGACCTGTCGGTGACCCTTTGGGTGGGTATTGCCGTCACCATGCTGCTGTTCGCCGCGACCGCCGTGCTGCGGGACCAGGCGGCTCGGCTGGCGCCCCTGCTGCTGCCCTATCTGTTGGTCCTTGGCCTGCTGGCCACCCTGGCGCGGCCGCAGGAGACCGTTGGCCTCCTGGGCACCGCGCCGTCCTTGTGGATTCAGCTGCATATCGGCATGGGTGTAGTCACCTATGGCCTGCTGACCCTGGCCGCCGTCGCGGCCCTGGCCGGTTTCCTGCAGGAGCGCGCCCTGAAGGCCAAGCGGGCCACGCCGCTGACTCGGCAGCTGCCGTCGGTGGCCGATTCCGAAATCCTGTCCAACCGCCTGCTGGTCGCCTCGGTGGCGGTGTTGGGCGCGGGCCTGGTCAGCGGCTCGGTGATCCAGTTCTTCGAGGCTGGCGTGCCCCTGGTGGTGGACCACAAGACTGTGCTGTCCATCGCCGCCTTCGTGGTGATCGGGGCACTGGTAGCGGGCCAGCGGGTTTGTGGCGTACGTGGCCGCATGGCGGCGCGCATGGTGCTGCTGGCCTATCTGTTGGTCACTTTCGCCTATCCTGGCGTGAAATTCGTGCGGGAAGTGCTGCTTCGTTAGGCAGATGCCCGTTTAATCGTCAAGCCCGGCCAAGTTTCGTTTGCTTCCATGGGGCCTGCATAATTACTATGCAGCCCTCGAGGAGACCCCCATTCCATGAGTTTGCAGATCGGGCCGGTGGCCCTGGACAACCCCGTGATCCTGGCCCCCATGGCCGGCGTCACCGACATGCCCTTCCGGCGGCTGGTGCGGCGCCTGGGCGTGGGTCTGGTGGTGTCCGAGATGATCGCGTCGGAAGCCATGATCCGGGCGCACCAGAAGACCCTGAAGATGGCCACAAACGTGGCCGGAGAATATCCCATGTCGGTGCAGCTGGCCGGCTGCGAGCCCGAGCGCATGGCCGAGGCGGCGCGCCTGAACCAGGACCGGGGCGCCACCATCATCGACATCAATATGGGCTGCCCGGTGAAGAAGATCGTCAACGGCTATGCCGGCTCGGCGCTGATGCGCGACGAGGTGCTGGTGGGCCGCATTCTGGAGGCCGTGGCCCGAGCCGTGGACCTGCCGGTGACCTTGAAGATGCGCATGGGCTGGGATCATGGCAGCCTGAACGCCCCCACCATCGCCCGCATCGCCGAGGCCAGCGGCATTCGCATGGTGACGGTGCATGGCCGCACCCGCCAGCAGATGTACACCGGCTCGGCCGACTGGGCTTTCATCCGCAAGGTCAAGGACGCGGTGTCGATCCCGGTGGTGGGCAATGGCGATGTCTGCTCCATCGAGGATGCGGTGCGCATGCTGGAACTGTCCGGTGCGGACGGGGTTATGATCGGGCGCGGCAGCTATGGCCGGCCCTGGCTGCCGGGGCAGGTCGCCCATTACCTGATGACCGGCGAACGCCGGGCCGATCCTTCCTTGTCCGAGCAGCTGGAGATCCTGCTGGGCCACTACGATGCCATGATCGAGCATTACGGCGCCCAGGGCGGCGTGCGCATGGCCCGCAAGCATGTATCCTGGTACACCAAGGGGCTGCATGGCTCGGCGGAGTTCCGGGCCGATTTCAATCGGGTGGATGACGCCGCCGAGGCCCGCCGGCGCATCGTCGATTTCTATCAGCCCATCCTGGAGCGCATCGCGGCATGATGGGACGTATGCTTCGCCGTTCGGCCGCCCAGCCCGCCGTGGACATGGGCGCCGTGCTGAACGCCCTGCCGTCGCCGGTGCTGGTGCTGGACAAGGATAACCGTGTCCGCGCCGTCAATGCCGCTGCCGAACATTTGTTCGAATCCTCGGCCGCCTTCCTGTGCGCCCAGGCTCTGAGCGACCTTTTGCCGCCCGACAGCCCCATCTTCGGCACCATCGCCCAGGCCCGCCTGGACGAGGCCCTGGTGTCGGAATATGGCGTCACCCTGGACACGCCACGCACCGGGCACCGCATCATGACGGTGCAGGTTGCGCCCATGCTCGAGGAGCAGGGCTGGCTCGTGCTGACCCTGCACGAGCAGTCCATGGCCTTGAAGATCAACCAGCAGCTTCTGTCCCGGAACGCTGTCCGGTCCATGACCGCCATGTCGGCCATACTGGCCCACGAGGTCAAGAACCCGCTCTCCGGCATCCGGGGCGCGGCGCAGTTGCTGGAGCAGGATGCCAACGCCGAGAACCTGGCCCTGACCCGCCTGATCGTGGACGAGTGCGACCGCATCGTCGCGCTGGTGGACCGCATGGAAGTGTTCTCGGACAAGCGCCCCATCGAGCGCGAGGCGGTGAACATCCATCGGGTGCTGGAGCATGTGCGGCGCATCGCCCAGGCCGGCTTCGCCCGGCATGTGCGCTTCGTCGAGATGTACGACCCCTCGCTGCCGCCGGTGCTGGGCAACCGCGACCAACTGATCCAGGTCTTCCTGAATCTGGTCAAGAACGCTGCCGAGGCCGTGCCCGACGAGGGCGGCGAGATTCTGCTGTCCACCGGCTACCAGCACGGCGTCCGCCTGGCGGTGCCGGGCTCGGACACCCGCCAGCATCTGCCGCTGGCCATCACCGTCCAGGACAACGGGCCCGGCATCCCGCCGGACCTGGTGCCTCATCTGTTCGATCCCTTTGTCACCACCAAAGCCAACGGTACCGGCCTGGGCCTGGCCCTGGTGGCCAAGATCGTGGGGGATCACGGCGGCATCATTGAATGCGACAGCCTGCCGCGCCGAACCATCTTCCGGGTGATGCTGCCCATGGTCCAGAACGAGGACTGACCCCCTGATGACTGCCTCCACCATTCTCGTGGCCGACGACGACCGCGGCATCCGGACTGTTCTGTCCCAGGCCCTGGGCCGCGCCGGCTATGAAGTGCGCACCACCGGCAACGCCGCCACCCTGTGGCGCTGGGTGTCCGATGGCGAGGGCGATCTGGTCATCACCGACGTGGTCATGCCCGATGAAAGCGGCCTGGACCTGATTCCGCGCATCAAGAAGATCCGGCCCGACCTGCGCATCATCGTCATGAGCGCCCAGAACACCCTGCTGACCGCCGTCAAGGCCACCCAGCGGGGCGCCTTTGAATATCTGCCCAAGCCGTTCGATCTGAAGGAACTGGTGAATGTGGTGCAGCGGGCCCTGTCCACGCCCCATGCCCCGGCCGCCGAGCCCACCACGCCCGAGGAGGAAGAGGGTCAGCTTCCCCTGATCGGCCGCAGCCCGGCCATGCAAGAGATCTACCGTACCCTGGCGCGCCTGATGGGCACCGACCTTACGGTGATGGTCACCGGCGAGTCCGGCACCGGCAAGGAACTGGTGGCCCGCGCCCTGCACGATTATGGCAAGCGCCGCAATGGCCCCTTCGTGGCCATCAACATGGCCGCCATCCCGCGCGAGTTGATCGAGTCCGAGCTATTCGGTCATGAGAAGGGCGCCTTTACCGGCGCCACCCAGCGGGCCGCCGGCCGCTTCGAGCAGGCCGAGGGCGGCACCCTGTTCCTGGACGAGATCGGCGACATGCCCCCCGAGGCCCAGACTCGCCTGCTGCGCGTGCTGCAGGAGGGCGAATACACCACCGTGGGCGGCCGGACCCCGATTCGCGCCAACGTGCGCATTGTCGCCGCCACCCACCGCGACCTGACCCAACTGATCCGCCAGGGCCTGTTCCGCGAGGACCTGTTCTATCGCCTGAACGTGGTGCCCATCCGCCTGCCGCCCCTGCGCGAGCGGGCCGAGGACATCC
>CAYOKN010000178.1:0-6733 GCA_964404545.1 uncultured Rhodospirillaceae bacterium
CATCAGTTGGTCAAAGCCTGCCAGGTCCAAGACAATATTCCCGGCCTCGGCCGCCCGCAGCACCGGCAAGGCGGGCTTGGGGGCCGCCAGGGTCAGCAGGCCGGCGCCCATGCGCCGCGCCGCCAGGGCGGCCATGCGGGCCGCCCCCGTCACCTCGGCCCCGGCCGCCACCACTGCATGGCCCCGGGTATATTTATGGCTGTCGGGCCGCAGGCGGGGCAGCGCGGCCTGCCAAAGGCCCGGCCCATTGACCCACAGGCGCGGGCCGATGCCGGGCAGCACCGCCTGGGTTATGCCGATGTCGGCCACCACCAGATCGCCGCACAAGCCGCGCCCCGGCAGCAGCAGATGGCCGGGCTTGGGCCGGAAGAAGGTGACGGTAGCCGCCGCGCGGGCCGCCGCGCCTTGCACCAGTCCCGTATCGCCCGACAGGCCGCTGGGCACGTCCACGGCCAGCACCTCCAGCCCGTCGAGCCCCTGCACCACCTCCAGCGCCACGCCGTCCAGCGGGCGCGACAGGCCGGCGCCGAACAGGGCGTCGATCACCAGCGGACGGCCCGCCAGCAGGCCATTCACCGGCAAGCTCGCCAGGGGCAGCACCGGCCCGGTCCAGCGATTGGCCATGACGGCGGCATCCCCCCTAAGGGCTGACCGCTCGCCCAGCAAGGCCAGCCGCACCGGCCAGCCCCAACGCTGCAGATAGCGGGCAGCCACGAAACCGTCGCCGCCATTATTGCCGGGCCCGCACAGCACCAGCACCGGGCGGGGCCGCCAGCGCCGCCGCAGCTCGCGCGCCACTGCCCATCCCGCCGCCTCCATCAAGGCGAGCCCGGGCGTGCCGGCGGCCATGGCGGCGGCATCGGCCCGGTACATTTCGGCACAGGTCAGCACCTCGGTCATGGCTGGAGTTTAGCATGGAATAGGACTTCGTGCCCCTCGGCATGCCTAACCCCTCCCCTCTGGCCCTCCCCTCTGGCCCTCCTGCGCTGGCCGCGCTATATCCTTTCGGGGATTCTTTCAAGGAGATGACCGTTGCGGGTTCTGGTGCTCGGCGCAGGCGTGGTGGGCGTGGCCGCCGCCTGGTATCTGTCCCGCGCCGGGCATGCGGTCACGGTTGTGGACCGCCAACCGGGCCCGGGGCTCGAGACCAGCTTCGCCAATGGCGGCCAGGTCTCGCCCTGCCATGCCGATCCCTGGGCCAATCCCTCGACGCCGAAAAAAATCCTGAAATGGCTGGGGCGCAAGGACGCACCGCTGCTGTTCCATTGGGACCGCTGGGACCCGGCGCTGTGGGCCTGGGGCCTGCGCTTCCTGGCCAATTGCACCGCCGGCCGGGCCCGGGTGAACACCGAGCGCACCTTGCGGGTGGCCCTCTATTCGCGCGCTTGCCTGCAGGAGCTGAGGACCGAAATCGGCCTGGACTATGACCAGCGCACCCGGGGCATCCTGCATGTCTATCGGGACAGCGCCGAGTTCGCGCATGCCTGCCGGGCCGCCGAAGTGATGCAGGACTTCGGCCTGCGCCGCGAGGTCGCCACCGCCACCCAGGCCCTGGCCATCGAGCCGGCCCTGGCGCCCGTGGGCAACCAGTTGGCGGGCGCCATCTATACCCCCGACGACGAATCCGGCGACGCCCATCTGTTCACCACCCGCCTGGCCGCGCTGGCCGCCGAACGGGGCGTGGAATTCCGGTTCGGCGTCACCGCCCAGGGGCTGATGTCCGAGGCGGGGCGCATTACCGGCCTTGTCACCGACGCCGGCCCGCTGACTGCCGAAGCCTATGTGCTGGCCGCCGCCAGCCACTCCCCGGGCCTGCTGCGCGGCCTGGGGCTGCGCCTGCCCATCGTGCCGGCCAAGGGATATTCCCTGACCCTCGAGGTCGAGGACCCGGCCGGCGCGCCCACGGTCAGCATCACCGACGACGAAGTGAAGATGGTCTATTCCCGCCTGGGCAACCGCCTACGCGCCGCCGGCACCGCCGAGATGGCGGGCCACGATGCCCGCCTGAACCCGGTGCGCACCCAGGCACTGGTGGAGCGTGCGCGCGGCCTGTTCCCCCGCGCCGGCGACTATGCCAAGGCCAGCCTGTGGGCCGGGCTGCGCCCCGTCACCCCGGACAGCGTTCCCATCCTGGGAGCAACGCCCTATGGCAATCTGTGGCTGAACACCGGGCACGGCACCCTGGGCTGGACCATGGCCTGCGGCTCGGGCGCAGCCCTGGCCGACCTGATCAGCGGCCGGCAGCCCGAAATGGACATGACCGGGCTGGGAATCGACCGGTTCTGAAGGCCGTGGTGCCGAAATCGCTTACAGGACCCGCTGCTCGCCCGTCAGCAGACTGATCAGGGCGCGGGCGGGCTGGCGCAGGACCGGATGGACCCAGTCGGGCGCGATTTCCACCAGCGGCATGACCACAAAGGCACGCTCGGTCATGCGCGGGTGGGGCACGGTGATGTCCGGAGACTGGATCACATGGCTGCCATGGGCCAACAGGTCCAAGTCGATGACCCGGGCGGCGTTGGTCTCGGAGCGCACGCGGCCGAACTTGGCCTCGATGGAATGCAGAAGGGCCAGCAATTCACGGGGGCCTCGGCTGGTTTCCACCTGGGCCACGCCATTCACGTACCAGGGCTGGTCCGAGGCGGGAACCGGGGCGGTGCTGTACCAGCGCGACCGCTTGACGATTTTGACGCCCTCGCCGTCCAACTCGGCCAGGGCGGCCTCGCAGGTGTCCTTCGGAGCACCGAAGCTGCTGGGCAGATTGGCCCCAAGGGCAATCAGTATCACCGGGTCCTCATCCTCCAGGAAGCCCCTTGCGGGTGACTGTCACGCCGCTTACCTTACCGAAGTTACCGTTCCGTTGCGGCCCGAGCATCTGCGCGCCTTTCGGCAGCACATGCTCCCCTTCTGGCCGGGTCCCGGCAAATTCGCGGGGCTTCGTATTCATTTGAGAGAACACTAGACCATGTTTTTTTATCCGCAAGAGCGAATTGGCTTATTTATCGACGGATCGAACCTCTATGCCGCCGCCCGCGCCTTGGGTTTTGACATTGATTACAAACGGCTGCTGGAATTGTTCGCATCCAAGGGCCGTTTGATCCGTGCCTTCTATTACACTGCGCTGGTGGAGGATCAGGAATATTCTCCGATCCGCCCCCTGGTGGATTGGCTGGATTATAACGGCTACACCATGGTCACCAAGCCCACCAAGGAGTTCACCGACGCCACCGGGCGCCGCAAGATCAAGGGAAACATGGACATCGAGCTGGCCATCGATGTCATGGAGATGGCCCAGTATCTGGACCATGTGGTGCTGTTCTCGGGCGATGGCGACTTCCGCCGCCTGGTGGAGGCGGTGCAGCGCAAGGGCGTGCGCGTGACCGTGGTCTCTACCGTGCGCTCCTCGCCGCCCATGGTGGCCGACGAGCTGCGCCGCCAGGCCGACAGCTTCGTCGAATTGCTGGAGTTGGAGCCCGAGATCGCCCGCGCCGCCAGTCACCGGGAAGACCGCGACGGGGTGATGTGACGCCCAGCGCCACAGCCCGCCATGTCCCTGCTCACCCCTCGCCATGACTGCCCGCGCTGCCCCCGGCTGGTGGAGTTCCGCGCCGAGAACCGTGCGGCCGAGCCCGGCTGGCACAACGGCCCGGTGGACAGCTTCGGCCCGCTGCAGGCCCGGCTGTTGATCGTGGGCCTGGCCCCGGGCCGGCGGGGGGCCAACCGCACCGGGCGGCCCTTCACCGGCGACTTCGCCGGCGACCTGCTCTACCCCACCCTGCTGGCCTTCGGCCTGGCGCGCGGCAGCTATGGCCGCGATCCCGGCGATGGGCTGGAGCTGGTGGACTGCCGCATCACCAATGCGGTGCGCTGCGTTCCCCCCGGCAACAAGCCCACCCCCGATGAAATGACCGCCTGCCGGCCCTTCCTGGCGGCGGAAATAGACGCCATGCCGGCCCTGCGCGCACTGTTGGCCATCGGCCGCGAGGCGCACCAGCAGATCCTGAAAGTAATGGGGCTGCGCCAGGTGGACTTCCCTTTCGCCCATGGCGCGCGGCATGATCTTCCGGGCGGGCTGGTGCTGGCGGACAGCTATCACTGCTCGCGCCTGAACACCAACACCGGGCGCCTGACCGAAGCCATGTTCCATCAGGTGTTCCGCGATCTTCTTGCGGAGGTTCCATGACCCAGGCGGTGGACTATTACTATGCTCTGTTCTCGCCCTGGACCTATCTGGGCCACCAGCGGCTGGAAGCCATAGCAGCCCGCCACGGCGCCGTGGTGCGGCACAAGCCGGTGCGGCTGCTTGAGCTGTTCCAGAAGGCCGGCACCCAGATGCTGAGCCAGCGCCCGCCGGCGCGGCAGACCTACCGCATGCAGGAGCTGCGCCGCTGGCGCGACTTCCTGGGCATGCCCATGACCCTGCAGCCCGCCTATTTTCCGGTGGATGACAGCCTGGCCGCCGCCTGCGTGGTGGCCGCCCAGCCGCAGGGGAAGGCGGGCGCCCTGTCCTTCGCCTTCCTGCGCGCCGTCTGGGCCGAAGACCGCAACATCGCCGACTCGGAGACGGTGCGCGCCATCCTGATGTCCGAGGGCCTGGACGCCGACAACCTGCTGGCCGAGGCCGAGCGGCCCGAGACCGCCGCGCAACTGGACGCCAACACCCGCGAGGGCCTGGCCAAGGGCGTGTTCGGCCTGCCCAGCTATGTGGTCGGCGAGGAACTGTTCTGGGGCCAGGACCGGCTGGATTTCGTGGAACGGAAACTGGCGGCCTTCGAGACGCCCCTGCGGGGCTCCTTAGGCTGAGGAGCGGGCTTTAGCCCGCGTCTCGAAGCACGCACGATGCCCGATTAGGCCTCCAGCGTTTCGTGCGCCCGCACGTCCTCGGGGGCGTCCTTCAATTCCAGCTTCAGCTCGACGATGTCCTCTTCCACCCGGCCCATGCGCTTGAAGCCCAGGCCTTCGCAGAAGCGGAGCATGCGGTTGTTGTCGGCCAGCACCTGGCCCACCATGGCGTTGGTCCCGCGCGAGCGGCAATATTCGATCATCTTGGTCATCAGCCGCTTGCCCAGGCCCAGGCCCTTCAGGTCCGAGCGCATGACGATGGCGAATTCCGCCTTGTCATTGTCGGGATCGGTGAAGGTGCGGACCACGCCGATGGTCTCGATCTCGCCCTTGACCTCCATCTGCGCGATGAAGGCCATTTCGCGGTCATAGTCGATCTGGGTCAGGCGGGCCATTTCGGAATGGGGCAACTCGCCCACATGGCCGAAGAAGCGGAAGCGGATGTCTTCGGGCGTCAGCTTCGAGACGAACACATGGTGCTTGGGCTCGTCCTCGGGACGGATGGGACGCAGCAGGATCTCGCGCCCGTCCGGGGTGACCATCACCTCCTCCAACTCGGCCGGATAGGGCCGGATGGCCAGGCGGTCGGCGGCCGACCGCGAGGTGGAGCGGCGCACGCGCACGCGGCTGTCCACGGCCAGCACGCCCTCGGTGTTGACGATCAGCGGATTGATGTCCAGCTCCACCACCTCGGGCAGGTCCACCACCATCTGCGACAACTCGATCAAGCTGAGGCACAGGGCGTCGATGTCCGCCGCCGGTGCGCCGCGAAAGCCCTTCAGCAGATTGAACACGCGGGTGCGGCTGATCAGTTCGCGGGCCAGCGACATGTTCAGGGGCGGCAGCGCCACCGCCGAGTCGCCGATCACCTCGACCGCCGTACCGCCCTGGCCGAACAGGATCACCGGGCCGAACACCGGGTCCACCGACACGCCCAGGATCACCTCATGGGAATTGGCGCGGCGCACCATCTCCTGCACGGTGAAGCCCTCGATGCGGGCTTCGGGGTGCAGGGTCTTGACCCGCTCCAGCATGGCGTTGGCGGCCTTTTCCACCTCCAATGGGCTGGTCAGGTTCAGGGCGACGCCGCCCACCTCGGTCTTGTGGGTGATATCGGGCGAATTGATCTTGATGACCACCGGACGGCCGATCTCGGTGGCGATACGCGAGCATTCCGCCGGGTTCCGGGCCAGGAAGGTCTTGACGACCGGAATGCCGTACGCCTCGAGCAGTGCCTTGGAGTCGGCCTCGGACATGACCGCACTGTCCTGGTCGGCCAGAACGCGGCGGATCAGCTCGCGGGCCGACTCTTTCTTGGCGCAGAAGTCCTGCGGCGCATTGGCCGGCACTTCCATCAGCATGTCCTGGTTCTGGCGGTATTCCACCAGATGCAGGAAGGCGTTCACGGCGCTGCCGGGGGTCTCGTAGGACGGGATGCCCGCCTCGGCGAACAGCTTGCGGGCCGGCCGCACCGAGGCGTCGCCCACCCAGCAGGTCATCACATTGGCGCGGGTGCGCTCCTTGTGCACCTTGATCACCGCTTCCGCCACCTCGGTGGCCGAGGACACCGCGGTGGGGGCGTACATGACCAGCACGCCATCCACCTCGGAGGCGTCCAGCAGGATGTTCAGCGCCTTGACGTACCGCTCGCCGGTGGCGTCACCGATGATGTCCACCGGATTGGCATGGGACCAGCAAGGCGGCAGCACCGCATTCAGCTTTTCCACCGTGGCCGGCGACAGCTCGGCCAGGGTGCCGCCATTCTCCACATGGTCGTCCACGGCCATGATGCCGATGCCGCCGCCATTGGTCAGGATGGCCAGCCGCTCGCCCTTCAGCGGACGCGAGCGGGCCAGGGTCTCCACGGCGCCGAACAGCTCGTCGAAGTCAT
>CAYOKN010000179.1:0-6432 GCA_964404545.1 uncultured Rhodospirillaceae bacterium
ATGGTGGCGTTCGCCCAGCAGGCAGGCCAGCAGCGACAGGAAGACATACAGGCTGGCCAGGCAACCGTACAGCACCACCACCCACGCCGCCGCCAGCCGGCCCACCAGATCGGCCGGCAGGAAGGGAGTGTCGGTGGGCACGGTCAGCACCCGCTCGGCCCGCCCCTCGGCCCAGGCCATGGCGGCCAGCAGCCCCGCCAGCGGCCCCTCGCCGTCGCCATCGGGCAGCACCGGCACCCCGAACGCCGCGAACCGGGACGGATCGCCATTGGCGTTCAGGGCCAGCAGCCCGCATTGCGGGCGCAGCCGCTCGACGATATGGGCCAGCACCGGGCGCCCGCCCAAGAGGGTCAGGCCCTTGTCGCCGCCGCCCATGCGCCGGGCCTGGCCGCCGGCCAGGATCACGCCGGCCATGAGAGAGGTCTGGGAGGTCATGGGCGCCAAGGCTACGCCCGCGCCGCCCGGCGCTCAACTCTTCGTGAGGGACCTTGATCGAACGGAGGGTCCGCCCAACCTGCCTTCCATCCATCCTTGAGACCGGGAGGTCCGCCATGCCCCCAGCAAACCCAAGCGTCCGTTATTCCCTTGCCGCCGCCGCCCTGGCGTTGTCCCTGGCCCTGTCCGGCACCGCCCAGGCCAATTCCTGCCCCAAGCATATGAAGGCCATCGACGAAGCCCTGGCCACCCAGCCCAAGCTGGATGACAAGACCCTGGCCGAGGTCAAGACCCTGCGCATGCAGGGCGAGGAACAGCACAAGGCCGGCCAGCACGCCGCCAGCATGGACAGCCTGACCAAGGCCGAAAAGCTGCTTGGCATCAAGGGCCATATGTAAGGCCGGGACGGGGGCATGCCGCCGGGCATGCCCCCTTCGCGCGGCGGCTGCTTGTCGCGGATCAATTTCTTTTGCCTCGGACGGTGACTAAACTGGCCTTATGAGCGAATCGCTGATCGATCCCTTTGGCCGCAAGGTCTCTTATATCCGCGTCTCGGTGACCGACCGCTGCGACCTGCGCTGCACCTATTGCATGGCCGAGGACATGGTGTTCCTGCCCAAGGCCCGGGTGCTGACCCTGGAAGAGCTTGAGCGGCTATGCCGCGCCTTCATCCGCCTGGGCACCCGCAAGATTCGGCTGACCGGGGGCGAGCCGCTGGTGCGCCGGGGTATCCTGACCCTGATCGAGCGCCTGGGCGCCGAGGTGGGAGCGGGACTGGACGAGCTGACCCTGACCACCAACGGCACCCAGCTGACGCGCTTTGCCCGCGACCTGGCTGCCGCCGGCATCCGCCGCATCAATGTGTCGCTGGATACCTTGGTACCGGACCGCTTCACCGCCCTGACCCGCCTGGGCGAGCTGCGCCCGGTGCTCGACGGCATCGAGGCGGCGCGCGAGGTCGGGCTGGCGGTGAAGATCAACACCGTGGCCCTGCGCGGCATCAATGAGGATGAGTTCGAGGACCTGCTGCGCTTCTGCGGCCGGCTGGGGCTGGACATGACCCTGATCGAAACCATGCCGCTGGGCGATGTGGGCGAGCAGCGCACCGACCATTACCTGCCGCTGTCGGTGGTGCGCCAGCGGCTGGAGCGGTCCTTCACCCTGACCGACATCGACCATTCCACCGGCGGCCCGTCGCGCTATGTCAGCGTGGCCGAAACCGGCCGCCGGCTCGGCTTCATCACGCCCATGAGCAACCATTTCTGTGACGGCTGCAACCGGGTGCGGCTGACCTGCACCGGCACCCTGTTCCTGTGCCTGGGCCAGGACGACCGCGCCGAGCTGCGCGAAGTGCTCCGGGAAAACCCCGACGACGACGCGCTGGACGACGCCATCCGCGCCGCCATCGCCCGCAAGCCCAAGGGCCATGACTTCAAGATCGAACCCGGCCTGGGGCCGGCGGTGACCCGCCATATGAACATGACGGGCGGGTGAGGCGCCCAGCACGTGGATGGCCGCGGCTGTGGTTCGTCATCGCCGGGTCAAGCCCTCCCACCTGGTCCAGCGAACCCCTGCCATGACGGGGAGGGGAAAAGCACGGCGAGCGATAAACGGAGCCCGGGCGGCTACAGGAACCCCAGGTGATAGCCCAGCGCCTCGGTCAGGGTGCGGGCCCCCAGTCGTTCGACAACCCGGGCGAAGGCCTGGGCGGCGGCGGAGGTGATTTCTTCGTCCAGGGGCAGTTCCTGCCAGTCGTCGAACTGGCTGCCGCCCAGGTCATTCAGGGCTTCCTGCAGGGCGCCCACCTCGAGCCGGGGAATGGCCGGGTCGTCCAGGTCGCGGAACAGCGGGCCGAACAGGGCGGACAGGCGGTGCGACAATTCCGCCGCGTCGGGACGCGGGGTCTGGTCGGCGAAATCGTAGAAGCGGCCCAGGGCATACCCCTCGACCACCTTCAGCGGCCCCATGGCGGCCAGGCTGTGCATCAAGGTGGTGCGGAAATCATCGTCGGCGCCGGGCTGGGGCCAGCCGTGACGGCCCAGCATGCCCAGCCCTTCACGCAGGGCGGCGCGGGCGGGCGCGCTGTCGGCCAGGGCGGCCAGCTCGGTCGTCTTGTCGGGACGGTAATCGGACAGATAGACCACCTCTCCCATCTCAACCCCCTGTTTCATAGCCCACCGGCAATGATCCTACAGCCGCCGGCGGCGCAAGTGTATCCTGATTTCGGGATGTTCCCCTGGCCATGTGGCCGGGGTACTGGCGCATTGCGTGCCGCGCGCTATACTCCCGGCCATGAGATTCAACACCATCGCCTTCACCGCCGCCTCGGGCGAGACAGCGCAGTCGGCCCTGAAGCGGCTGATCCACCGTTATGGCCAGAACGACCCGGAAACGGCGGACGTGATCGTGGCCCTTGGCGGCGACGGCTTCATGCTGGAAACCCTGCACCGCTACATGCACCGGGAAGTGCCCATCTATGGCATGAACCGGGGCACCGTGGGCTTCCTGATGAACACCTATCGGGAAGACGACCTGCCCGAGCGGCTGGAGCGCACCGAGCAGGTGAGCCTGCGGCCCCTGCGCATGACCGCCTGCACCATGGATGGCTCGCGCATCACCGCCCTGGCCATCAACGAGGTGTCGCTGCTGCGCGAAACCCGGCAGGCGGCCAAGGTGCGGGTCAAGGTGGACGGGCGCATCCGGCTGGAGGAGCTGATCTGCGACGGCATCCTGGTGGCCACGCCGGCGGGCTCCACCGCCTATAACCTGTCGGCCCACGGCCCCATCATCCCCATGGGGGCGGGCGTGCTGGCCCTGACCCCCATCTCGGCCTTCCGGCCCCGGCGCTGGCGCGGCGCGCTGCTCTCGCACAAGGCCAATGTCCGGTTCGAGGTGATGGAAAGCGCCAAGCGCCCGGTGTCGGCGGTGGCCGACTTCACCGAAGTGCGCGACGTGGCCTGGGTCGAGGTGCGGGAAGAGACCGAGGTGGCGCTGAACCTGCTGTTCGACCCCGAGCACAATCTGGAAGAACGCATCCTGACCGAGCAGTTCCAGCCGTGACCCAGGGGCGCCGGGCGGCCTGGACCGCTCGGGATTGGACCGCCTGGGCCACCGCCTTGGGGCTCGGCGCGCTGGGCGGCTGGCTGGCCACCCGGGCGGGCCTGCCGCTGGCCTGGATGCTGGGGGCCATGGCCGCCACCACAGCGGCCGCCATCGCCGGCCTGCCGGTGCGCCTGCCGGGACCGTTCCGCGGCACCATGCTGGCGGTGCTGGGGGTCATGCTGGGCAGCGCCTTCACGCCCGAGGTGATGGAGCAGGCGGGGCGCTGGACCCTGTCGCTGGCCGCCCTGGCCGGCTATGTGCTGGTGGTCACCCTGCTGGTCTGGTGGTGGCTGGCCCGGGGCATGAAGTTCGGGCTGGTGACCGGCTTTTTCGCCGCCTCGCCCGGCGGTCTGTCGGAAATGACCATCGTGGGCGCCGCCATGGGCGGCGATGACCGCACCATTGCCCTGGTGCATGCCATGCGCATCCTGCTGGTGGTGCTGGTGGTGCCGCTGTGGTTCCGCCTGACCGGGCAATATGACGGCACCGGCGGAGCCGCCCTGGCCGCCAGCATGGCCCATCTGCGGGACCTGGACCTGGCCGACGGGCTGGTGCTGGCGGCCTGCGGCGGGCTGGGGGTGGCGGCGGCCCGGCTGGTACGCCTGCCGGCGGCGGTGCTGGCCGGCCCCATGATCGCCTCGGCCGCTGCCCATCTGACCGGGCTGACCGCCGGCGCGCCGCCACTGGAACTGGTCAATCTGGCGCAGCTGGCCACCGGCGCCGCCATCGGCAGCCGCTTCGCCGGCTTGCGCCCTGGCCCGGCCCTTCCTGGCCTCGCTGGGCTCCACCGCGCTGATGCTGGCCACCAGCCTGGGCGCCGCCTGGCTGCTGGCCCCCATGATGGGCCTGTCCACCGCCGCGCTGTTCCTGGCCTTCATCCCTGGCGGGGTAGCCGAGATGAGCCTGATCTCCATCGCCCTGGGCCTGGATGTGGCCTTTGTCTCCACCCACCATTTCGCCCGCATCGTGCTGGTGGTGATGCTGGCGCCCAGCCTGTTCCGGCTGCTGCGGCGGTAAAACAAACGCGGCAGTTCCGCCACCGCAGAATTCTTGTCCCGTCATGCCCGCGCTTGACGCGGGCATCCACGTCTCTCCGCCTAAGTATATGTTTCTGATGATTTCTCAGCCCCCAGCCCGTGGATCGCCGGGTCGAGCCCGGCGATGACGGACAGGGAGGGCGGCGCGTCGGGACTACCAGAGAAACGCAGGGATCGCCGCCGTGGGGCGCTGGCCGCCATGGTGGGCGATGACGCGCTCGACCGCTTCGGCATTGGGAACCTGGCCCCAGGCGGTGCCCAGTTCCGAGCGGTGGATGCCGCCCATGACCCACAGGCTGGCGATGCCCGCCCCCAGGGCGCCGGCCACGTCGGTGTGGAAAGCGTCGCCCACGCCGGCCACGCGGTCACGGGGCAGGCCCAGCTTTTCCAGGCAGACGTCGTAGATGGCCGGGTCCGGCTTGCCGCGATAGACCACCGCGCCGCCCTTGGAGGCATAATCCTCGGCCAGCACGCCGGCGCAGATGATGCGTTTGCCGTCGCGCACGATGATGATATCGGGATTGGCGCAGACCATGGGCAGCGGCCCGGCGGCCAGGCAGGCGTCCAGCGCCTCGCGGTAGGGCCGGGTGATCTCTTCCTCGAAGCCCTCGGTGCCGGTGTTCAGCACCCAGTCGGCCTCGGCCGGGTCCTCCACCTTCCGGTAATCGGACAGGCCTTCAAACACCGAAAAGTCGCGCAGGGCACCGATATGGAAGAACTTCGGCCCCAGCTTGGCAAACCACGGATCGCGGCGGGTCGCCAGCTCCTGATGCACGGCCTCGCCCGAGGACATGACCTCGTCATAACAGCCGCGCTCGATCCCCATCTTTTCCATCATCTCGGTCAGCACGAAGCCGCGCCGAGGCGCATTGGACAACAGGATGGTGCGCTTGCCCGCCGCCTTCAGGCGCTTCAGCGTGTCATGGGCGCCCGGATAGGGGGTCTGGCCGTCATGGATCACCCCCCACAGGTCCAGGATGAAGCCGTCATAGCGGTCCAACACCTGGGATATGCCGGTGATGATGGGCAGGGTTTGAGTCACGGTCATGGAAGCGGTCACTCTCAGCGATGCTCGGCGCCCACGGCCTGGGCGACGGAGGTGAAGCCATCGCGCTTCAAGAGCGCGGCGAGGTCGGTCTTGATGCGGGTCACCAGGCCGGGGCCTTCATAGACCAGCGCGGAATAGAGCTGCACCAGCGAGGCGCCGGCGCGGATCTTGGCATAGGCGTCCGCGCCCGAGGCGATGCCGCCCACGCCCACCAGCGGCAGCCGGCCCTGGGTCAGGCGGTACATGTCGCGCAGCACCTGGGTGCTGGGGGCCAGCAGCGGGGCGCCCGACAGGCCGCCGGTCTCGCCCTTGTGGGCCGAGCGAAGGGTGTCGGGGCGGGCGATGGTGGTGTTGGAGACGATCAGCCCCTGCAGCGCCCCGGCCAGGGCCACCTCGGCGATGTCCTGCTTGTCCTCGTCGGTCAGGTCGGGGGCGATCTTCAACAGCAGCGGCGGCGGATTGGACAGGGCGTCCAGGGCCGCCCGCACCCGGTTGATCAGCGCCTCGAGCGGGGCGCGGCCCTGCAGCGCGCGCAAGCCGGGGGTGTTGGGGCTGGAGACGTTGATGACCACATAGTCGCCCAGGCTGGCCAGGGCGGCGACGCCCTTTTCATAGTCGGATGCCGCGTCCTCGGTGTCCTTGTTCTTGCCCAGATTGACGCCCACGATGCCGCGGCGCGGACGGGCGGCCAGGCGCTGGCGCACCGCCTCCATGCCTTCGTTGTTGAAGCCCATGCGGTTGATCACCGCGCGGTCCTCGGCCAGGCGGAACATGCGCGGCTGCGGATTGCCGGGCTGGGCGCGCGGGGTG
>CAYOKN010000179.1:6531-6682 GCA_964404545.1 uncultured Rhodospirillaceae bacterium
GGGATTGGGAAAAGTCAGGCCCCACAGCCGGGTTTCCAGCACCGGGTCGCTGCCCCGGGGCTGGGGCGGCACCAGCCCGGACTTCAGGGCCCGGACCGCCAGGCCATGGGCGGTCTCGGCGTCGAACAGGCGGATCACGGGGCCGATCAGG
>CAYOKN010000180.1:0-244 GCA_964404545.1 uncultured Rhodospirillaceae bacterium
GCGCGACAGCCGGGTGATGGCGCGGACGATGTCGGTGGACTTGTCCATGACGATGACCGCCGCGGTGCCCAGGCCCGAGCGGACCTCACGCAGGGAGTCGAAGTCCATCAGCACGGTGTCGCAGACATCCTTGGGCATCACCGGCACCGACGAGCCGCCGGGGATCACGCCCAGCAGGTTGTCCCAGCCGCCGCGCACGCCGCCGCAATGCTTTTCGATCAGCTCCTTGAGCGGAATGCCCATC
>CAYOKN010000180.1:363-3558 GCA_964404545.1 uncultured Rhodospirillaceae bacterium
GGGCCACGGCGATGGATTCCACATTGTTCACGGTGGTGGGGCAGCCATAGAGGCCCACACCCGCCGGGAACGGAGGCTTCAGGCGCGGCTGGCCCTTCTTGCCTTCCAGCGACTCGATCAGGGCGGTTTCCTCGCCGCAGATATAGGCGCCGCCGCCGCGATGGACGAACACGTCCATGTCCCAGCCGGAATTGCACGCATTCTTGCCCAGCAGCCCGGCCTCATAGGCCTCGTCGATGGCGGCCTGCAGATGCTGGGCCTCGCGCACGAACTCGCCGCGGATGTAGATGTAGGCGGCATGGGCGTTCATGGCGAAGCCGGCCACCAGGCAGCCCTCGACCAGCTTGTGCGGGTCGAAGCGCATGATCTCGCGATCCTTGCAGGTGCCGGGCTCGCCTTCGTCGGCGTTCACCACCAGATAATGCGGCCGGTCGCTTTCCTTGGGCATGAAGGACCACTTCACGCCGGTGGGGAAGCCGGCGCCGCCACGGCCGCGCAGGCCCGAGGCCTTCATCTCGTTGATGATCCAGTCGCGGCCCTTTTCCAGGATCGCCTTGGTGTCGTCCCAGTCGCCGCGCGAGCGGGCACCGGCCAGGCGCCAGTCCTGCAGGCCGTACAGGTTGGTGAAGATGCGGTCCTGATCACGCAGCATCACGCGTCTCCCTTCAGGGTGGTCGGGCCGCCCAGCGGCGCCGAGAACTGACGGCCGTTCTGCGGGCCGGGCTTGGGGGTCTCGCCCCGCTTCAGCGCCTCGAGGATGGCCTTGGTGCTGTCCGCGTCCAGGTCCTCGTAGTAGTCGTCGCCGATCTGCATCATGGGCGCGTTCACGCAGGCGCCCAGGCATTCCACCTCGGCCAGTGTGAACTGGCCGTCCTCGGTCGTCTCGCCGAACCCGATGCCCAGGGTGGACTTGCAGGCATGCACGATCTCGTCCGAGCCACGCAGCATGCAGGGCAGGTTGGTGCAGACCTGAACGAAGTTCTTACCAACCGGCTTCAGGTTGAACATGGTGTAGAAGGTCGCCACTTCGTACACGCGGATGCCGGGCATGCCCAGCATGTCGGCGATGTGGTCCATGGCCGGCTGCGACACCCAGCCTTCCTGGCGCTGAGCCAGGTCGAGCAGCGGCATCACCGCCGACTGCTGGCGGCCTTCCGGATATTTGGCGATGATCTTCTTGGCCTCGGCCAGGTTCTCGGCCGAAAAGGCGAAGCTGTCGGGCTGGTGGGCAGCGGATGCTTGGGTGGTCATCGGTCGATCTCGCCAAAAACGATGTCGATGGAGCCAATGATGGCAGGCACGTCGGCCAGCATGTGGCCCTTGGCCATCATGTCCATGGCCGACAGGTGCACATAGCCCGGCGGGCGGATCTTGCAGCGGTACGGCTTGTTGGTGCCGTCGGCCACCAGATAGACGCCGAACTCGCCCTTGGGCGCCTCGACGACGGTGTAGGTCTCGCCGGCGGGCACATGGAAGCCCTCGGTGAACAGCTTGAAGTGATGGATCAGGGATTCCATCGACCGCTTCATCTCGCCGCGGCGCGGCGGGGTCACCTTGTTGTTGTCCAGGCGGACCGGGCCCTCGCAGGTGCGCAGCTTGGCCACGGCCTGGCGGATGATCTTGACCGATTCCCGCATCTCGATGACGCGCACCAGATAGCGGTCATAACAGTCGCCGGCCTTGCCGATCGGGATGTCGAAGTCGAATTCCTCGTACGAGGAATAGGGCTGCGACTTGCGCAGGTCCCAGGCAAAGCCCGAGGCGCGCAGATTCGGGCCGGTGAAGCCCCAGTCCAGCGCCTGCTCGGCCGAGACGATGCCCACATCCACGGTCCGCTGCTTGAAGATGCGGTTGTCGGTGACCAGCGTCTCCATGTCGTCGACGAACGTCAGGAACGGATCGCAGAAGGCCTCGATGTCGTCCAGCAGCGCCGGCGGCAGGTCCCAGGCCACGCCGCCCACGCGGTAGTAATTGGCATGCATGCGGGCACCGGAGGCGCGCTCATAGAACTCCATGAGCTTTTCGCGCTCTTCGAAGCCCCACAGCATCGGGGTCATGCCGCCCACGTCCATCACATAGGAGGTGATGTTCAGCAGGTGGTTCAGCAGACGGCCGATCTCGTCATAGAGCACGCGAATATACTGGGCGCGCTTGGGCGCCTTGATGCCCAGCAGGTTCTCGGCGGCCAGGACGAAGGGATGCTCCTGGTTGATCGGGCACACATAGTCCAGGCGATCGAAATAGGGCATCGCCTGGGTGTAGTTCTTGTACTCGATCAGCTTTTCGGTACCGCGGTGCAACAGGCCCACATGCGGGTCGGCACGCTCGACCACCTCGCCGCCCATCTCCAGCACCAGGCGCAGCACGCCGTGCGCCGCCGGGTGCTGCGGGCCGAAATTGACCGTGTAGTTATGGATCTTCTGCTCGGCCATTTACGCGTCCCCCTTGGCCTTCTCGTCGCCCGGAAGCATGCCTTCCCAGGGCGAGAGGAAATCGAAGCTGCGGAATTCCTGAGCCAGCTTGACCGGCTCATAGACCACGCGCTTCTGCTCGTCGTCGTAGCGCACTTCCACATAGCCGGTGAGCGGGAAGTCCTTGCGCAGCGGATGACCCTCGAAGCCATAGTCGGTGAGCAGGCGGCGCAGGTCGGGATGGTCCGAGAAATAAATCCCGTACATGTCCCACGCCTCGCGCTCGAACCAGCCGGCGGTGGAATAGACGCCGGTCACGGAGGGGACGGGCGTATCCTCGTCGGTGCTCACCAGCACGCGCACGCGCTGATTATGCTTCATGGACAACAGGTTGTAGGCCACCTCGAAACGCTGCTCGCGCTCGGGGTAGTCCACACCGCACAGGTCCATCAACTGCTTGAACAGGCAGTTGGCATCGTCACGCAGGAAGGTCAGCACCTTCACGATGGCAGCGGCACGGGCCCGGACCACCAGCTCGGGCTGGCCGTGGGCGGTCACAGAGGTGCCGAGAACTTCCTGCGACAGGGCGTTGGAGATGTAATCCCCGAGGTCTTGCAGCGCTTGCGTCATGGTCACTCGCGGGTCTGGGGCGTCAGCGGGCAATGGTGCCCGTGCGCTTGATTTTCTTCTGCAGCTGGATGATGCCGTAAATCAGCGCCTCGGCCGTGGGCGGGCAGCCCGGCACATAGACGTCCACCGGCACGATGCGGTCGCAGCCCCGCAC
>CAYOKN010000180.1:3568-6629 GCA_964404545.1 uncultured Rhodospirillaceae bacterium
ATAGCTGTAGTGGTAATAGCCGCCGCCGTTGGCGCACGAGCCCATGGAGATCACCCAGCGGGGCTCGGCCATCTGGTCATAGACCTTGCGCAGAGCCGGGGCCATCTTGTTGGTCAGGGTGCCGGCGACGATCATCAGGTCGGACTGGCGCGGGCTGGGACGCGGCACCACGCCCATGCGGTCCAGGTCATAGCGCGGCATGTAGGCGTGGATCATCTCCACCGCGCAGCAGGCCAGACCGAAGGTCATCGGCCACAGCGAGCCGGTGCGCGCCCAATTGACCAGCTTGTCCACATTGGCGAGCACGAAGCCCTTGTCCTGCAGCTCGTTGGTCACGGCCTGCATCACGCGGTCCTGCTGGGGACCCGGCGGGATGGCTACGGCCTGGGCCGGGGTCTGGGTCACTCCCATTCCAACGCTCCCTTTTTCCACTCATAGATGAAGCCGACGGTGAGCACGCCGAGGAAGACCATCATCGACCAGAAGCCGAACAGCCCGATGTCGCCCAGGGCCACGGCCCAGGGGAACAGGAAGGCCACTTCCAAGTCGAAGATGATGAACAGGATGGCCACCAGATAGAAGCGGACCTCGAACTTGGAGCGAGCGTCTTCGAAGGGTTCGAAGCCGCATTCATAGGCCGACTCCTTCTCGACGTCCGGGGCCTGCTTGCCCACGATCCAAGAAGCACCGACGGCCGCAAGGGCAACCGCCACCGCAATACCGAGGAAAATCAAAATCGGCAGATATTCGACGAGCAAAGCGTCCATGATGACTGCCCTTCAGCCTAACCCGAGGAGAAAGGACGCCTTCGACCCTTGTGCCAGCCTGTTTCCGTGCCTACGTCCGTTCGGCCATGCGTCACCACTTCTTAGGTAAAAGTGGCGCTGCGCCAGGGGAAGAGGGGGAATCCAATTAGGCAGGGGGGGTACCGACGTCTCCTTCCGATTATTCTTTCGCGCGGTCCAAACCGGAAGGGAAGCGGCACTGGCGGGAGGGGGTTCGGGGGGAACCCGGATAGATCGACCGGCCGGGACCGGTCACTCCAACGGACAGAACTACTCCCCCGGGCTGATCGCACGGGTTCGCAGGATGTATCCCAGGGGCTTGCCACTGTCAAGCCAACAGACCGCCCTTCCGATTGGTTTCTCCCAACCCGTACGGGTGGCCCGCCCCAGGATACGCCAGATTTTGCGGCTTACATACGACCTACCCGGACGGCGGGGTCCCCCCCGGCTCTGTCCTAGGTCGTAGATCGAATTTTAGGGGATGAAACGCCCATTACGCCATAGCGCAGAGGGGGCAAGCCGCGATCGGGGCTGGGTGTCGGACCTGGTGGGCGGTGACGGGATCGAACCGCCGACCCTCTCGGTGTAAACGAGATGCTCTCCCAGCTGAGCTAACCGCCCGGTCCCAGGGACGGGGAGTATGCCCGCGAACACCCCGGCACCGCAAGCCCCCTGCCCGCCCCTACCCTACGGGTCAGCTCGCCGTCCACGCGCCCTCATGCAGAGCATGTCAAAGGCCCAGAGGGAGGGAAACGGCAAGGCAGGCCCCAGAAACACCGATGCCGGCCCCCTTGCGGCGGGCCGGCATCGGCAGAACCCTCAAGGCTTCCCTTGAATTCTTCTTAGTTCACAGCGTCCTTCAGGACCTTGCCGGCCTTGAACTTCGGCTGCTTCGAGGCGGGAATGGTGATCTTCTCGCCGGTGCGGGGATTGCGACCCTCCGACTTGGCGCGCTCGGCCACATTGAAGGTGCCGAAGCCCACCAGACGCACTTCGTCGCCGGCCTTCAGCGCTGCGGTGATCGCATCGAAAACGCCATCGACGGCCTTGGCAGCGTCGGCCTTGGTCAGTTCGGCGGTCTCGGCAACCTTAGCCACGAGATCGTTCTTGTTCACCTTGGTGCCCCCTTTGTCTTGCTTAACCACAAGTCATAGCCGTCAGTGTAACGGCCTACCCTTTAGGAATGAGGCGAGCATAAATCGCGGGGTTTGGCGGCGTCAATCGGGGAAAGTGCCGATTTGCGCGGAATTCTGCCATTTTTTCGCAATTTGGTCGGACCGGCAGCGACCGCTTATCCAAAAAGAAATAGGCCGGGGATACTATCCCCGGCCTGTCTTTACACCAAAAGGTAATCCGCGCGGTCCTAATGGGTGGTGACCCCCAGTTCGGAATCGCGGGCCTTGTTGTCGGCCACGGTCTCGGCGGGCTCTTCCCACTCGATGGGCACCGGCATCCGCACCAGGGCGGTCTGCAGCACCTCGTCCACCATGGCCACCGGAATGATCTCGAGCCCCTTCTTCACATTATCGGGGATCTCGGCCAGGTCCTTTTCGTTGTCCTTGGGGATCAGCACGGTCTTGAGGCCGCCCCGCAGGGCCGCCAGCAGCTTTTCCTTCAGGCCGCCGATGGGCAGCACGCGGCCACGCAGGGTCACCTCGCCGGTCATCGCCACGTCCTTGCGGATCGGGATACCGGTCAGGGCGGACACGATGGCTGTGACCATGGCCACGCCGGCGGACGGACCGTCCTTGGGGGTGGCGCCTTCGGGCACGTGGACGTGGATGTCCCGCTTCTCGAATACGGTCGGCTTGATGCCCAGCGTCACCGAGCGCGAGCGCACGAAGGACCGGGCAGCCTGCACCGATTCCTGCATCACGTCACCCAGCTTGCCGGTGTGCGAGAAATTGCCCTTGCCCGGCATGGTGACCGCTTCGATGGACAGCAACTCGCCGCCCACTTCGGTCCAAGCCAGGCCGGTGACCACGCCCACCATGTCCTCGAGTTCGGCCTCGCCATAGCGGAACTTCCGCACGCCGGCATATTTCTCAAGGTTCTTGGCGCTGATCTGCACCTTGCCCTTGGACTTGGGCGACAGGATCTCCTTGACCGCCTTGCGGGCCAGGTTGGCCAGCTCGCGTTCCAGGTTACGCACACCGGCTTCCCGGGTGTAGTAGCGGATCAGGTCGCGAATGGCGTCGTCCTTGATCTCCAGCTCACCCGCCTTCAGGCCGGCGCCCTTCTGCACCCGGTCCAGCAGGTGCCGCTTGGCGATCTCG
>CAYOKN010000181.1:0-5604 GCA_964404545.1 uncultured Rhodospirillaceae bacterium
CTCGGCCGCCAACGCCCCGGCCCAGCCCGAACTGCTGGCCGAACCGGCGGAATAAACAAGACAGGGTCCGGCAAACAAACGCCGCATCCCCCCGGGGATGCGGCGTTTTTTCATGCTAGAACCGCACCAAGGCGCGCAGGCCTCCCAGGGTGGAGCGGTCCAGGTCCAACCTGCCGCCATGCAGCCGGATCAGGTCGTCGGCGATGGCCAGGCCCAGGCCCGATCCCGGCATGGTTTCGTCGAAGCGGGCACCGCGGCGGGTGGCCTCGGCGATCTGGGCCTCGGTCAGGCCCGGCCCGTCATCCTCGACCGCCAGCACCAGGGCGGGCTCCATGCGGGCCCGGACCAGCACCCGGCCCCGCGCCCATTTGCAGGCATTGTCGGCCAGGGTTCCCAGGATTTCCGCCAGATCGTCGGCGCTCCCGCTGAAGCGGGCCTCGGGCGGGCAGTCCAGCGTCAGCGTCAGGCCCGGCCGGTCATGCACCCGGCGCAGCACCCCGACCAGGCTTTCCGCCACCGGCGCCACCGCCACGCTGCCGCCCAGCGCCCGGACCGAGGACGCCTGGGCGCGGGCGCGGGCCAGGTTCTGGTCGATCAGCCGGGCCATGCGCTCCATCTGCTCGCCGGTGACCTGCGGATCGGGCCGGCCGGACTCCAATTCCGCCCGCAGCACCGCCAAGGGGGTCTTCAGGCCATGGGCCAGATTGCCCAGATGGTTGCGCGCCCCCTCGATCAGCCGGGCGTCATGGTCCAGCACCTGGTTCAGCGCCGACACCAGCGGCGCCACCTCGGTGGGATAATCCCGGCCCAGACGCTGGCCTTCGCGCAACTGCTTCACCTCGGCGGCCAGCCTGCGCAGGGGCCGCAGGCCATAGCCCACCTGGGTCCACACTGCCGCCAGCAGCCCGCCGCCCAGGATGCCCAGGGCAGCCAACAGCAGCAGGTCGAAGCGCCGCGCCTCGTCCACCACCTCGGATCGGTCCGCGGCCACCGCCACATGCACCAGTCCGGGCCGGCCGGGAAATTCCAGATCGCGCTCCACCAGCAGCAGGTCCTCGCCCCGCGGCCCCTGGGCCCGGGTGACATGAACCTGGGCACCGCCCCCCCCGGCGCTGGCCGGCAGCGCAGCGTCCCAGAGCGACCGCGAGCGTAGCAGCGGCCCCTGGGCCCCCGAGAGCTGCCAATACCATCCGGACAGAGGCTGGTCGAAGCGGGGTTCGGGAACCGGGCGAGCGAAGCCCAGGCCGCCGTCGGGCTCCACCTGGACCAAGGCCGCCAGCCCACGCAGATGTGCCTCGAGCCGGGCCTGGAAGGACAACTCTATGCTGTCACGGAACGCAGTGCCCAGCACCAGCCCGCCCAAGCCCAAGCCCAGCACCAGCCAGACCGACGCCGCCAGTAGCAGGCGGCGGCGCAACGATCCCGGCGCGGTCATAACGGGGGCTCCATGCGCCAGCCCTGGCCGCGCAGGGTCTGGATCACGTCGATGCCCAGCTTGCGCCGCAGCCGGGCCATCAGCACGTCCAGCACGTTGGAATCGCGCTCCACATCCCGGTCGTAAAGATGGTCCATCAGTTCCAGGCGGGACACGATGCGCCCCTGGTGATGGGCCAGATAGGACAGGATACGGTACTCCTGGGTCGTCAGGGCAATGGAGCGGCCATCCACCGCCACCCGCCCGGCCGAGGTATCAAGGCGCAGCGGCCCGCAGGCGATCTCGGGGCTGGGATGGCCGGCGGCGCGACGGATCAAGGCGCGCAGGCGATAGATCACCTCCTGCATCTCGAAGGGCTTGGTCAGATAGTCGTCACAGCCGGCCTCGAAGCCGGCGGCCTTCTCGCTCCAGCGGCCGCGCGCGGTCAGGATCAGCACCGGCAGCGCCCGCCCGGCCTCGCGCCAGCGCCGCAGCAGGCTGAGCCCGTCCAGCTTGGGCAGGCCAAGATCCACCACTGCCGCGTCATAGGGCTCGGTATCGCCCAGGAACCAGCCCTCCTCGCCGTCATAGGCCAGGTCCACGGCAAAGCCCGCCCCCTCCAGCGCCTGCTCCAGCCGCAGGGCCAAAGCGGGCTCGTCCTCGACCACCAGCACCCTCATCGGTGCCTCGGCTCGGACGCCAGCGGCTCGCCGGTGCGGGCATCCACCAGGATTTCCTGCACCCGCCCGCCGGGGGTCAGCAGCTTCAGCTCATAGACCAGCCGGCCGTGCTCGTCCTCCAGTTCGGCCTCCAGCAGATCGCCGGGGTTGGTCTGGGCCAGCCGGTCCAGCAGCCGGCCCAGCGGCATGACCTCGCCGGCCAGCAGTGCGGCGCGGGCGCGTTCATGGTCGTGCCGCTCGCCCGCATGGGCCGGCAACGCCGCCAAAACCAGAAGAAGTGCCAAAACAACAGGACGCATCATGGGACCACTGTTCCATCCCTTGCATGAACCGCCCATGAACGCGCGGTTCATGCCCGGTTCAAGTGACCCGGTCCAGACTGTGGCTATTCGCAACCCGACGCAACACGGAGAACGCCCAATGCTGCGCAAGATGGTGCTGCAAGCTCTGGCCGCCGCGGTACTGGTGGGCACGCTGGCCGCCGGCCATGCCCTTCTGGATGGCCCCGGCAGCGCGACCGAGACCGCCTTCCGCTTCGCCCAAGAGGATCATGATGACGAGGACTGAGCGCCGCCGCCCCCGGCTGCTGACCATGAAGGCGCTGCATCTGTGGCATGCCGGCCTGGCCGGCGGCTTCCTGGTGGCCTATCTGACCGGCGACGAAGACACCTATGCCATGCATCTGTTCTCGGGCTATTGGGTCCTGGCCCTGCTGGCCTTTCGCGGCCTGGCGGCGATACTGGCGCAGCCGGGCAGTCCCTGGCGCCTCCTGGGCACGCCGAACCGCAAGACCAGCCTGCGCTGGATGGCGGCGGTGCTGCTGGGCGCGTTGACGCTGACCGCCGTCAGCGGCTGGCTGGCCGACGGCTGGACCTGGATGGAAGACCCGCACGAGGCGGTGGCCGAGGCCATGCCCTGGCTGATCGCCGGCCATGTGGGCCTGGTGCTGCTGCTGTTCCCGGGCCGGCGGCTGCTGGCACCGCTGGCGGGCCTGCTGGCCCTGCTGGGCCTGAGCGGCCAGGCCCAGGCGGAACCGGCCCGCGATGCCATCCTGCAGACCTATGCCCGCCAGGCCGAGCAGCCCTTCTCGGCGGCACGGGGCGAGGCCCTGTTCCGGTCCCGCAATGCGGCCACCCCGGAAACCCCGTCCTGCACCAGCTGCCATACCGAGGACCCGCGGGCCATGGGCCGCAATGCCAAGACTGGGCGGCCCATCGATCCGGTGGCGGTATCGGCCAATCCCCGCCGATTCACCGATGCCGCCGAGGTGGAGAAGCGGTTCGGCCGCGACTGCAAGGCAGTCCTGGGCCGGGCCTGCACCGCCCAGGAAAAAGGCGACTACATCACCTTCATGGAGAGCCGCTGATGCTGCCCCCCCTGCTCCGGCTCCCTGTGCTCCTGGCGGCGGCGTTGCTGCTGGCCACCCTGCCCGCCCGGGCCAGCGACGATCGGGTTGCGCCGCTGCGCGATCCCCTGACCCGCACGGAATGCGGCGACTGCCACATGGCCTTTCAGCCCGCCTTCCTGCCCGCCGCCGCCTGGTCGCGGATCATGGATGGCCTGGGTGATCATTTCGGCGACGACGCAAGCCTGCCCGCCGACAAGCGCGAGGCCATCCGGCGGGTGCTCATGGACGGAGCCTCGGACCGCTGGACCCGGCGCGAGACCGCGCCGCCGCTGCGCCTGACGGCAAGCCGCTGGTTCCTGCGCGAACACCGCTTCCCCGACAGCGTCTGGAAGCGGCCCCAGGTGGTGACCAGATCCAACTGCCCCGCCTGCCATCTGGGGGCCGACCAGGGGATTTACGAGGAGGACTGAAGCTTTGGGGCGGCTTTTGGGGGGCTTAAGGCTGGTGCAGCACCCCGCCGCCCACCGGCCGGGGGCAGCCGGTGGTGGTGGGGAAGGTCAGCGGCAGGCCTTTGAGCGAGCGGATGGCCAGCACGGCGAAGGCCTGGGCCTCCAGCGCGTCGCCGTCCCAGCCCTCCAGGTCCACCTGCTCCACAGGCACGCCCAGGCGGGCCGCCAGTTCAGCCATGATGGCGGGGTTCAGCCGGCCGCCGCCGCAGACCAGCCAGCGCTTGGGCCGTTCGGGCAGATGCGGCACTGCCTGGGCCACCGCTTCCGCCGTGAAGGCGGTCAGGGTGGCGGCGCCGTGGGTGGCCGGCAGATTGGCCACCAGTCCCTCGGCGAAGTGGCGGAAATCGTCGCGATCCAGGCTCTTGGGCGGGCGCGCGGCGAAATAGGGATGGGCGGCGAACTCGGCCACCCGCTCGGGGTTGGCGCGCCCGGCCAGGGCCAGGGCGCCATGTTCGTCCACCGGCCGGCCCGTATGCTTCAGCGCCCAGTCGTCGATCAGCGCATTGCCCGGCCCGGTGTCGAAGGCCAGGATGGCGCCCCCCTCGCCCAGCCAGGTCAGGTTGCCCACCCCGCCCAGATTCAGGATGGCCACCGGCTTTTCCAGATGGGCGGCCAGCGCCTGGTGCACCACCGGCACCAGCGGCGCCCCCTGCCCGCCCGCCGCCACGTCGGCGGTGCGGAAGTCGTTCACCACCGGAATGCCGATCTCGCGCGCCAGCAGGGCGCCATCGCCGATCTGCCAGGTGCGCCCCTCGGCCGGGCGATGCAGGATGGTATGGCCGTGGAAGCCGACCACATCCACATCTCCAGGCTTCAAGTGCGCCTTGTCCAGCAGGGCCCGCACCGCCTGGGCATGGATCAGGGTCAGCTCGCGCTCCACCGCGCGCACCTCGGCGCTGTCCTCGCTGCTGCCCAGGATGGCGCGCAGGGCAGCCCGGAATGGCGGGTCATAGGCCAGAGTCAGCGAGGCCCCCTGGGCCGCCACCTCCTGGCCGTCGGTCAGCACCAGGGCGGCATCCACGCCGTCCAGCGAGGTTCCGCTCATCAGCCCGAGGGCGCGCTGAAAACAATGCAAAGGCTGGAACTCCGGTGACAAATTGAGAATCCGGGGCGAGTGTGCTAAACGAGCCCCCTTTCCCGCAAGCATCCGAGACGGCACATGACCACGCTCGAGTCCGATTTCCTGCGCAGCATCCAGCAGCGCGGCTTCATCCACCAGGCCACCGACCTGGACGCCCTGGACGCCAAGATGAAGCAGGCGCCCATCGTCGCCTATATCGGCTTCGACTGCACGGCGGATTCGCTGCATGTGGGCTCGCTGGTGCCGATCATGCTGCTGCGCTGGCTGCAAAAGACCGGGCACAAGCCCGTGGTCCTGATGGGCGGCGGCACCACCCGGGTGGGCGACCCGTCGGGCAAGGACGAGGCCCGCAAGATGTTGACCGACGCCGACATCGCCCGGAACATGGAGGGCATCAAGAAGGTGTTCGCCAAGTTCCTGACCTTCGGCGACGGCCCCACCGACGCGGTGATGGTCAACAATGCCGACTGGCTGGACAAGCTGAACTATATCGAGTTCCTGCGCGACTACGGCCGCCACTTCTCGGTCAACCGCATGCTGACCTTCGATTCGGTCAAGCTGCGGCTGGAACG
>CAYOKN010000181.1:5707-6619 GCA_964404545.1 uncultured Rhodospirillaceae bacterium
TGGGCGGCTCGGACCAGTGGGGCAACATCATCAACGGCGTCGAACTGGGCCGCCGGGTGGACAATGCCGAGCTGTTCGGCCTGACCGTGCCGCTGCTGACCACCGCGTCCGGCGCCAAGATGGGCAAGACCGCCCAGGGCGCCGTATGGCTGAATGAAGAGCGGCTGTCCAACTGGGATTACTGGCAGTTCTGGCGCAACACCGAGGACGCCGATGTCGGCCGCTTCCTGAAGCTGTTCACCGAACTGCCCATGGACGAAATCGAACGCCTGGCCAACCTGCCCGGCGCCGAGATCAACGAGGCCAAGAAGATCCTGGCCTTTGAGGCCACCCGCCTGGCCCGGGGCGAAGCCGCCGCCGCCGAGGCCGGCGAGATCGCGCGCAAGACCTTCGAGCAGGGCGGCCTGTCCGAGAACCTGCCCAGCATCGAGCTGCCCGCCGCCGAACTGGAGGGCCTGGCCCTGTTCGAGGCCATGCGGCGGCTGGAGCTGGCCGCGTCCAATGGCGAGGCCCGCCGCCTGATCAAGCAGGGCGGTGCCCGCGTCAACGACCAGCCGGTGGCGGACGAGACCGCCACCCTGTCCGCCGCCCAGGTGGTGGATGGCGTGGTCAAGATCAGCGCCGGCAAGAAGCGCCACGCCCTGATCAAGGTGGTCTGAGAGGGATCGGCCCCGCCCCGAACCGGGCGGGGCCGTCAGACCGTGATCTTGGCGATCACGGCGCCGGTGGCCTGTTGCAGGTCGGCCGGGTGCAGCGCCGCCTGCAGGCCGCGCCGACCGCCATTGACGATGATCTCGGCATGGGCCTGGCAGCTGTCGTCCAGGAAGGTGCGCAGCCGCTTGCGCTGGCCCAGCGGGCTGATGCCGCCCTTCACATAGCCCGACGACTTCTCGGCCTTGGGCACCGGGGCCA
>CAYOKN010000182.1:0-6618 GCA_964404545.1 uncultured Rhodospirillaceae bacterium
CTTTTCCACATGGCTTTCCAGCGCCAGGTCGCCCTTGGTCTTTGCCAGCTTGAAGGTGGCATAGAGCAGCGACAAAAGCTCGAGATAGGAATTTTTGTTGTGCCGGCTGCCCTTGAACAAGGTGGGCAGGGACTTGAACGTGGCGATCACCACATCCTTGGGATTGGCGATGAAGAAACTGCCTAAGGCGGCGCCGCCGATGATGATGAATTCGAACGGCTGCCATAGCACGTCCAAGTGGCCGCCGGCGCCCATATAGCCACCGACCACGCCGGCAATCACCACAATGATGCCAATGATAGCGAACATACCTGACCCTCAAGCTCAGCTTTTCTGCGCCGATTGGAGCAAAGGATGCAACAAAATGCCCTATTTGTCGCCAGCGAAGAGTTAACGTCGTGAAAAAAAATGAGGACCCTTTGGCGCGGGCATCGCCCGGGAACCGAGAAGTCGGAACGCCAGGGAATAAAACTTGCCAAGTAGGGGTGTTTCGGCAGTATATAGGCCAACCTTCCTGCCAAGGTACAACATTCCGATGTCTGTCGATTCTCGTTCCTTTCGCAAGGGCCTGGGCTGTTTTCCTACCGGCGTGACCGTGGCCACCACCATGGCCGGTCCCGATGCTCCGGCCGGCGTGACCGTCAGTTCCTTCACTTCGGTGTCGCTGGAACCGCCGCTGGTCCTGTTCTGCCTGGACAACCGCAATCCGCTGTTGCCGGCCTTCAAGACCGCCGGTCATTTCGCCATCAACATCCTGCGCGAAAGCCAGCGTGAAACCTCGATCCTGTTCGCCAGCCGGCTCGAGGAAAAGTGGAAGGACGTGTCCTATAAGGTGGGCCAGCAGGGTTCGCCCATCCTGGACGGCTGCCTGGCTTTCATGGAATGCAAGACCCACCAGATCGTGGAGTCCGGCGACCACCACATCTTTATTGGCCAGGTTGAGCAGATCGACTACCAGCAGGCTGGCTCGCCGCTGGTCTATTTCCGAGGCGCCTACGCCGAACTGGGCTGCACGGTTCCTTAACAGCTTCCCGCCGTATTGCCCAGTTGGCGGGCCGGGAAGCCGGCCGCGCTTAGATGCTGGATGATATGGTCGATATGGGCCTGGCTGGTGGTTTCCAGCACCACATCCATCTCTGTCAGCTTCACCGGCACGTCGTGGAACAGACGCTGGTGCACGATCTCGATGATATTGCCGTCGCCTTCCGCGATCAGGCGCGCCACCTGGGCCAGGGTGCCGGGGTGGTCAGGCACCTCGATGCGCAGGCGGACCATGCGACCGGCCCGCGCCAGGCCGCGCAGCAGCACCTGCGCCAGCAGGCGCGGGTCCATGTTGCCGCCTGAAATCACCAGGCCGACCCGCCGGCCGGCGAAGCGGCCGGGGTCGGCCAGGATGGCGGCCAGGGGAACCGCTCCGGCGCCTTCGGCCACCAGCTTTTGTTCCTCGATCAGCAATTGGACCGATCGTTCGATGAGCGGTTCCGGCACCAACGCCATGCCGTCGAGCAGCTCGCGCAGGATGCCGGTGGTCAGTACCCCGGGCCGCTTGACCGCGATGCCTTCGGCCAGGGTCTGCTGGCCGAAGCGGGCGGTGCCGCCCGTCAATGCCGCCTGCATGGACGGATAGGCCTCGGTTTCGACGCCGATCACCTGCACCCCTGGATGGGCCTCCTTGACCGCCAGGCAGATGCCGGCGGCCAAGCCGCCGCCGCCCACGGGGACCAGCAGCACCTCGAGACCGGGCTGGTCCTCCAACATTTCCAGTCCGACGGTGCCCTGGCCAGCAATCACCTGCGGGTCGTCATAGGGATGGATGAAGGTTAAGCCCTGCTCGGCGGCCAGCCGGCGCGCTGCCTCCTCGGCCTCGGACAGCGAGGCGCCATCCAGCAGAACCCGCGCGCCCAGGGCCTCGGTGCGCTCGATTTTGGTGAAGGGGGTGGTGCGCGGCATCACGATGGTGGCCGGCAGGCCCAGGCTGCGGGCATGCCAGGCCACGCCCTGGGCATGATTGCCAGCCGACATGCAGACCACGCCGCGTGCCCGTTCCTCGGCTGTCAGGGACAGCAAACGGACCAGTGCCCCCCGGGTCTTGAACGACCCCGACAGCTGAAGGTTTTCCAGCTTCAGCCATAATTCGGCGCCGGTCAGCCGGGACAGGGCAGGGGCCGCCACCAGGGGCGTGCGCACCACCTGACCGGCCAGCAGGCCGGCGGCGGTCCGCACACTGGCGGCGTCGGGCCTCATGGCCCTCCCGCCGGGCTCAGGGTGGTCAACCGGGTGCCGGGCAGGATGGTATAGAGGCGCCCAGCGGCCCAGTCCTGCATCAGATCGTCGTAATGGGCCGACAGCGGATTGCCGCTCTGGCCGGTGGCGATGATGAAGCGGCTGCGGCTGAGATCCGCCAGGTCATAGACCGCCCGGAAGCCGGCGCCATGCACATGGGTGAAGTCGGGCCCGTACCAGCTGCCCCGGCTGACGGTGAAGTCGCCGCCGTCGGTGGCCACCCACCGGCCCGTCCACTCGCCCAGCCAGGGCAGGTGGCGGAACACCCCATGCTCGAATGCCGCCTGGTGCGGGATGCCCCATCGCCAGTCGGTCATGCCGGCGCCGTAACGGGCCGTCAGGCCGTCCAAGGCGCGGTCCAGGGCTGCGGAAATCTGGGTATCGCAGCTTTCGGTCACAGGGGTGCGCACATCGTTGCACCAGTCGGCCTCGCCGGCCAGGGCATTGGCCAGCCAATAGGGCCGCACCCCCAGGAAACTGCCAGTCAGATCGCCCAAGTCGTCGCCCATCAGGCCTTTCTGCACTTCCACCAGCCAGGCTTCGGCCAGCAGCGGCTCGGGGCGGCCCCGGCTCATGCGGCCGTCCCATGCCCCCAGCAGCGCCTGCGCCTCGGTCTGGCGCGGCGTGGCCGGCGGCACCGACAGCAGGCGCGGCAGCAGGTCCTGCACCGCCAGGGACAGATCGTCCATCTGCAGTGCCTGCATCTGGTCCAGGTCCCACTGGGGCTTGCCGGACAGCACTTGGATGATGCGCTCGGCCCGGAAGCCCTCGGGCCATTGGGCGGCGATCAGCCAGGGATAGCCCGGCGGCACTACCTTGTTGTTGGCATTGACGATGGCGCCCTCTGCCGGGTTCACCAGCCGGGGCAGGTCCTCGAACGGCACCCAGCCCAGCCAGTCGTGCTCGCCGGTCCAGCCCGGGCGGGGCAGCAGCCCGTCGCCGGCCTTGCGCACTGGCACTCGGCCGGCGCTGATAAAGGCAATCTCGCCGCCTGCGCCGGCGAATACCAGGTTTTGCATGGGCGCGTGGAACTTCTGCGCTGCCTGTTCAAAGGCGCGCCAGTCGGTGGCCCGGTTCAGGGCATACAGCGCTTCGACCGTGCGGTCGTCGGGCAGCAGCGCCGCCGAGGACAGGGCCAGGAGCCCCTGGACCCCCGGCCGGTCAGCCAGAACGTCGCTGATCACGGGGCCGTGGCGGGTGGCGCGCACGGTCAGGGTCACATCCTCGCCGCCGCGCACGGTGATGACTTCGCGCCGGGTCTCGAAGGGCAGGGGGCCTTCGGGCGCGGCATACAGGCCGGGGCCCGCCTCCTGCTCGATGAACAAGTCGCTGGTGTCCGCGTGGGTGGTGGTGATGCCCCAGGCGGCCTGGCCGTTATGGCCCAGGAGATGGAAGGGCACGCCGGGCACGGTGGCGCCGGTCAGGGTGAGGCCGGGCGCCTCGATGGCCGCCAGATACCACAGGATGGGCATCTGGAAGTCCAGGTGCGGATCATTGGCCAGCAGCGGTTTGCCGGTGACCGAGCGGGTGCCATCCAGCGCCCAGACGTTCGAGGCCAGGGTCTCGGCGATCTGCGGCGGCAGGTTGGCCAGCATCTGGCGGGCCTGGTCGGCCTGGCCCACGGTCACCGGATGGCTCGGCGGATAGCCGGGCTCCCAGCTTTGCAGCTTCTCGACGGGCAGGCGGGCGGCAAGCTGTTGGTTCACCAACTCCTGCTGCCAGTTGCCGGCCAGGCGCAGCGCCATCAGCCGCCCCCAGACCAGGGAGTCCGCCGGGGTCCACGGTTCGGGGCTGACCTGCAGGGCGGTGAATTCTGGCGGCAGCGGTCGGTCGCGGTGGTTCAGCCAGCTGTTCACGCCGGCGGCATAGGCGTCCAGGGCGGCCCGCACTTCGGGGGCGAGGCCATCCACTTGGGCCTGGGCGAGGCGATAGATGCCCAGGGCGCGCATGGTGCGGTCGATGCCCAGGGCGCGGGCGCCCACCAACTCGGACAGGCGACCAGCACCCAGGCGGCGCTGGCTTTCCATTTGCCACAGCCGGTCCTGGGCATGCACCACCCCAAGGGCGAAATAGGCGTCATGCTGACTTTTGGCGGCAATGGTGGGCACGCCGCGCGCGTCCCGGGCCACCTCCACCGGGGCTTGCAGGCCGGGCAGGGCCAGGCTGCCCTGGTCCGGCGTGACCGATCGGCCAAGCCACCACCAACCGGCCGCAACCAGCAGGATCAGCACCGTGGCCAGCGTGGCCACCACTTTGAACAGAAGCTTCATCCTGTGTTCCGTTGCAGGCGGGGACAGAGCCGCCTAAGTTGAACCGTGCCGAGACCTCTGGGGAGCCTCGCCCGATGAGCATGACCAAGCATCACCTCCTGGGCCTTGGGCCCAAGGGGTTCCACAAGGTGGCGTACACCCAGTGGGGGGATTCGCACAATCCCCGAGTTCTGATCTGTGTACACGGATTGTTGCGCAATGGCCGCGACTTCGACTATCTGGCCGGGGAATTGCAGCATGACTATCGCGTCCTGTGCGTGGACATGCCCGGCCGGGGCGATAGCGACTGGCTGGAAAACAAGGCCGATTATGACTTTCCCGTCTATCTGAACGCGTTGACCGCCCTGGTGGCCCGCAGCGGCGCCGACGAGGTGCACTGGGTTGGTACATCCATGGGCGGCATCCTGGGAATGGTCCTGGCCTCGCAGCCAGGAAGCCCCATCACGCGGCTGGTGCTGAACGACGTGGGTGGCTTCATCCCCCGGGCCGGGCTGGCGCGCATCCGCGGATGTATCAATGCCGAACCCCACTTTGCCACCCTGGACGAGGCCTATGCCCATTTTCGCAAGGCCATGGCCAGTTTCGGGATCGCCGAGGATGAATATTGGCACCATGTGGTGGCCCACGGCGTGCGTGCGGCGCCCGATGGCGGTTGGAGTCTGCATTACGATCCCGGCATCGCGCTGACCTTCACCCGCGATCCCTTGACCGATATTCCGCTCTGGGCCCTGTGGGATTCCATCAGATGCCCGGTGCTGGTGGTGCGCGGCGAGCAGTCCGATATCCTGACCGCCGAAACCGTGGCCGAGATGCAGACGCGTGGCCCGGGCTGCCGCGAACTGGTGGTGCCGGGCGTTGGGCATGCCCCCATGCTGTTCACTGCCGACCAGGTGGACCCGGTGGCCGACTGGCTGCGCCAGGGCCTGCCGCAAAGGCAGACCGCCGCTCCGGCGGCGAAGCCGAAGCGGCGGTCGGGATGGGCGGCGCTGCTGGAGCGAGTATTTCGCTAGAGCGCGCTTATCAGCCTTTCAGCAGGCGGGCAGCGTCCACGGCGAAATAGGTCAGGATGCCGTTGCAGCCGGCGCGCTTAAAGCACATCAGGGATTCCAGGATCACGCGCGGGCCGTCCAGCCATCCCCGGTCGATGGCGCCCCGCAGCATGGCGTATTCGCCCGACACCTGATAGGCGAAGGTGGGCACGCCATAGGCGTCCTTGATGCGGCGGATGATGTCCAGATAGGGCATGCCCGGCTTGACCATCACCATATCCGCGCCCTCTCGCAGGTCCAGCGCCACTTCGTGCAGCGCCTCGTCGGTATTGGCAGGGTCCATCTGATAGGTCTTCTTGTCGCCCTTCAAGGCGCCCTTGGTGCCGATGGCGTCTCGGAAGGGGCCATAGAAGGCCGAGGCATATTTGGCGGCATAGGACAGGATCTGCACATCCTGGAACCCGGCCTGGTCCAAAGCCTGGCGGATGGCGGCGATGCGGCCGTCCATCATGTCCGACGGGGCGATCACGTCGCAGCCAGCCTGGGCCTGGACCAGCGCTTGGCGCACCAGCACCTCGATGCTCTCGTCGTTCAGGATGCGGCCGTCCACCACCAGCCCGTCATGGCCATCGGAATTGAACGGGTCCAGGGCCACGTCGCAGATGATGCCCAACTGCGGATAGGCAGCCTTCAGCGCCCGCACGGTACGGCAGACCAGATTGTCCGGATTGTGGGCCTCGCGGGCATCCGGGGTCTTGGCCGCCGGGTCCACCTGCGGGAACACCGCGACGGCGGGGATACCCAGCTCCACCGCTTCGCCCACCGCCTGGATCAACTGGGCCAGCGGTTGGCGGAACACGCCTGGCATGGACGGGATCTCGGCCGCCGGGCCGTCGGTCACGAACACTGGCCAGATCAGGTCGGAAGCGGTCAGGAGGTTCTCGGCCACCAACCGCCGCGACCAGTCGGCGCGGCGGTTTCGGCGCATGCGGGTCTGGGGGTAGTCCCCCCGCACGTCGGATGTCTGCACTTGGTTAAGCGGCCTCCAGAGCCTGGGTCAGATCGGCGAGGATGTC
>CAYOKN010000183.1:0-6485 GCA_964404545.1 uncultured Rhodospirillaceae bacterium
CTGGTGGAGGCCCGCAGCGCCCTGGACCGGCTGACCCGCGAGGCCGGCGAGCGCCGCCGCCGGCTGGAGGCGCTGCAGCGCGAGCGCGAGGGCTGGGTGCAGCGGGCCGAGCTGGCCACCCAGCACCAGGAGGAACTGGCCGAGCGCGCCGAAGCCGCCCTGGACGAGATGGAGCGCCTGGCCGCCAAGCCCATGGAGATCGACGGCCAGCGCCAGGTACTGCTGTCGGCCATCGACGACGCCGTCACCGAGCGGACCGCCGCCGCTGAAACCCTGTTTGCCGCCGAACGCTTCCTGAGCGATGCCGACCGGGCACTAAAGGAGGCCGAGCACGCCCTGGCCGCCGCCCGCGAGGACCGGGTGCGGCGCGAGGCGGCCAAGGAAGCCGCCCAGGCGGAATGCCGCTCTGTGGCGGCGCGCATCGCCGAACGGCTGAACACCACGCCCGAGAAGCTGGCCGAGGAGATCGGCCAGATCGAGCTGCCCATGCTGGACGACCTGCAGCGGCTGCTGGACCGGCTGAGCCGCGAGCGCGAGGCCATGGGGCCGGTGAACCTGCGCGCCGAGCAGGAGGCCGAGGAGTTGGAGGCGCAGATCGCCGGGCTGGTTCAGGAAAAGGACGACCTGATCGCCGCCATTGCCAAACTTCGCACCGGCATCGCCGAGATCAACCGCGAGGGGCGCGAACGCCTGCTGGACGCCTTCACCAAGGTGGACGAGCATTTCCGCGAGCTGTTCGTGCGGCTTTATGGCGGCGGGCGGGCCCACCTGACCCTGACCGAATCCGCCGACCCCCTGAGCGCCGGGCTTGAGATCATGGCGTCGCCGCCGGGCAAGCGGCTGCAGATCCTGTCGCTGCTGTCGGGCGGCGAGCAGGCGCTGACCGCCATCGCCCTGCTGTTCGCCGTGTTCCTGGTGAACCCCGCCCCCATCTGCGTGCTGGACGAGGTGGATGCGCCGCTGGACGATGCCAATGTGGACCGCTTCTGCAGCCTGGTCGCGGAAATCGCCCGGAACTCGGCCACTCGTTTTCTGGTGATCACCCACCACCGCATGACCATGGCCCGCATGGACCGGCTGTTCGGCGTGACCATGGCCGAGCGCGGGGTCTCCACCCTGGTCTCGGTCGATCTGAATACGGCGGAAGCCCTTCGGGAATCAGCCTGAGGTCCAGGGTCATAGGCCTCCTATCCCAATAGGTTTTGCCCCGCCCTAAAGGGGGGTTTCCGGCCTTGACAGGGCGGGTGGCAAACCTTATGGTGCCCGCGCTTTTGGCGTCATTACGGCCAAAAGGAGGGGCTTCACGCGGATAACCGTTTGCCCGAAAGGGGACCCGGATGACCGATCGCAAAGACCCTCCTTCGCTGGACGATCTCGAGGCCCGTATCCGCGCTGCGCGCGGCCGGGAAGAGGAAATCCAAGGCACCGGTCCCAACAGGAGGCTCCCCTCCTCGGGAATGGGTCTAGGGTTCCGCATCGCGATCGAGCTGGTGGCGGGCGTGATGGTGGGCATGCTGATCGGCTACGGGCTGGACCTGTGGCTCGGGACGCGGCCCTTGCTGATGGTGCTGTTCCTGTTCCTCGGGAGCGCGGCTGGACTTCTGAACGTCTATCGCGCCGCCAAGAGACTGGACAGCGCGGTCGGCACGGGGCGGGCCCAGCGCGAGAAGCAAGACGACGTTGAACGCTGATTTCAGTTAGAGAGGCGCACGGTGGCCAACCCGATCGAGCAGTTCAAGATCAAGCCGCTCATTCCGATTGAGGTGGGGGGGATCGACATTTCCTTCACCAATTCCGCGCTGATGATGGTCATCGTGGTGGCGCTTGCCAGCCTCTTCCTGACCCTCTCCGTGCGCTCGCGCGCCCTGGTCCCCGGCCGGTGGCAGTCGCTTGCGGAGGTGACGTACGAATTCGTCGCGAACATGATCCGCGACAATGTGGGGTCCGAAGGGCGGAAGTACTTCCCCTTCATCTTCTCGCTGTTCATGTTCGTGCTGCTGGGCAACCTGCTGGGCATGATCCCGATGGCCTTCACCTTCACCAGCCACATCATCGTGACCTTCGCGATGGCGGCTGTGGTGTTCATCGGCGTGACCATCATCGGCTTCGCCCGCCACGGCACCCACTATCTGCGCATGTTCTTCCCGCATGGCGCCCCGCTGGCGACCGCGGTCATCCTGATCCCCATCGAACTCATCTCCTATCTGTCGCGTCCGTTCAGCCTGGCGGTCCGACTGTTTGCCAACATGACCGTCGGCCACATCATCCTGAAGGTGATCGCCGGTTTCGTGGTGGCTCTGGGTGTGTTCGGCGTGGTCCCGCTGGCCTTCCTGGCCGGCATCACGGTGCTGGAGTTCGGCATCGCCGTGCTGCAGGCCTATGTGTTCACCATCCTCTCCTGCATCTACCTGAACGACGCCATCAACATGCACTGATGGCCGCTCCGGGCGGTTGAGTTGGGTCCTTTTTATTGTAGTTACCTTCTAGCTAAGGAAGTGAGTCATGGAAGCTGAAGCTGCGAAGATGATTGGTGCTGGTCTGGCCGCTATCGGCATGATCGGCTCGGGCATCGGTGTGGGCAACATCTGGGCGAACCTGATTGCCACCGTTGGCCGCAACCCGGCCGCCAAGTCGAACGTCGAGCTGTACGGCTGGATCGGCTTCGCCGTGACCGAGGCCATCGCGCTGTTCGCGCTGGTCGTCGCCCTGATGCTCCTGTTCGCCTAATCATCCAAAACGGTACGGCCGGCGGTTCGACTAAGCTCCCCTAGGGATCTTGGAACGGGCCGTCGGCCGGGCCGCTTTCAGGGAAACCTAAAGCGATGCCCCAGTTCGACCCCACGTATTTTGCGCCGCAGCTGTTCTGGCTGGCCGTCACCTTCATCACCCTGTTCCTGGTGATGACCTATGTGGCCATGCCGCGCATCGGTGCCGTGCTGGACGAGCGTCAGCGCAAGATCGACGACAGCCTGGAAAAGGCCGCCCAGCTGAAGGCTGAGGCCGACGCCGCGGTTGCCGCCTACGAGAAGGCCCTGGCCGAGTCCCGTGCCCATGCCCAGGCGGTGATCAAGGAAACCCAGGAGCGCCTGTCCAAGCAGGCCGAGGAGCGTTCGCGCGCCCTTGGCGAGAAGCTGGCCGAGCAGATCAAGTCCGGCGAAGCCCGCATCGCCGCCGCCAAGGAGCAGGCTCTGGCCCATGTGCGTGACATCGCCGTGGACGTCGCCAAGTCCGCCACCGAGAAGCTGATCGGTTCGTCCGTGGACGAGTCCCAGCTGACCGCCGCGGTCTCCACCGTCATGCAGGAGGGCCGTTGATGTTCATCTCCGTCGCCCACGCCGCCGACGCCGCCCATGGCGAAGTCGGCGTCTTCTCGATGCCGGAAACCTGGGTCGCGATCGCCTTCCTGATCGTTGTCGGCTTTGCCTTCAAGCCCGTGTTCCGCGGCATCACCGCCGGCCTGGACATGCGCCGCGAGAAGATCCGGGCCCGCATCGAGGACGCTCAGCGCCTGCGTGAAGAGGCCCAGGACCTCCTGGCCACCTATCAGCGCAAGCAGCGTGACGCCCTCAAGGAAGCCGAAGAGATCATCGAGCACGCCAAGGCCGAAGCCCAGCGCATGAGCGAGCAGGCCGCCCGCGACCTCGAAGAGACCCTGAAGCGCCGCGAGCAGCAGGCCATGGACCGCATCGCCCAGGCGGAAGCCCGCGCCATGCGTGAAGTGCGCAACGCCGCCGTGGACGTGGCCATGGCCGCGACCAAGAAGCTGATCGGCGAGAACCTCTCTGCCGGCCAGTCGACCCAGCTGATCGATGATGCCATCGCCCAGCTGCAGGGCAAGCTGCACTAAGCCTCCCGGCTTCGAGCACACAAAACCCCCGGCGCCGCAAGGCCCCGGGGGTTTTTGTTTGGCGCCTCCGGCTCGCCCTCACCCAGCCCCTCTCCCGCAAGGCGGGCGAGGGGAGCGGACCCGCATCAGCGGGGAGGGTGAGGGCCTCCGGCCATAAGCCGTCAGTTCCCCGCAGCCAGGTTCGCCGGCTTGCCCACCACCACGAACTGGAGATTACCGGGCTGCAGCAGCTTGGCGGTGACGCGCTTGATGTCGTCCAGGGTCACCGCCTCGATCATGGCATTGCGCCGGTCCAGATAGTCGATCCCCAACTCGTCCACCTGCACCGCCGTCAGCAGGCTGGCGATACTGGCGGTGCTGTCCATCTGCAGCGGAAAGGAGCCGGTCAGATAGGTCTTGGCGTTCTTCAGCTCATCGGGAGTAGGCCCTTGCTGGGCCATGCGGCGCCATTCGTCGCGGATGATCTGGATGCTTTCGGCCACCCGCTCGTTCTTGGTGGCGGTGCCGCCATAGAGCACCGCCGATTGTTCCAACGGGCTGAGATAGGAATGGACGCCATAGGCCAGGCCGCGCTTCTCGCGCACCTCTTCCATCAGCCGCGACGAAAAGCCGCCGCCGCCCAGGATGTAGTTGGCCAGATAGGCCGGCCACCAGTCAGGGTCGCTGCGCTTCAAGCCGTGCTGACCGAACAGCACCACGCTTTGCGGGATGGTGCGCTCGATCACCTGCACCGCACCGGCGGTCTTGGGGGCCACCTCGGGCACCGGCTTCAACTGCGCCTTTTCCGGCAATTGGCCAAAGGAACGGTCCAGCAAAGGCTTCAATTCCTCGGCCGTGATGTCGCCCACCACACTGACCACCAGATTGTCCTTGGCCAGCCCCTGCGCCGCAAAGGCCTTCATGTCGGGCACGGTGATGGCGGCCACGGTTTCGGGCCAACCCTCGAGCGGCACCCCATAGGGATGGTCAGGGAACGCCGCCTGCCACCAGGCGCGGGCAGCGATGCTGTTGGGGTCCTCCAACTCCTGCTTCAGGTTGGCCTGCAGCTGCGAGCGGATGCGCTCCACCGGCTCCTCGTCGAAGCGGGGCTGGGTCAGGGACTTGGTCAGCAGGTCGAAGGCTTGCGCCCGATTGTCGGTCAGGGTGCGCAACTGGCCGCGGAACAGGTCCATGCCGGCGGAATAGCCCAGCCGGATGGCATTGTCCTCAAGCGCCTGGCGGAAAGCCATGCTGTCCATCTCGGCCGCGCCCTCGTCCAGCAGGGCCGCGGTCATGGTGGCCAGGCCCGCCTTGTCCTTGGGCTCCTGCTTGGCACCGGCGCCTTCCCAGGCGAAGTCCATGGACAGGATGGGGTTGGAGTGGTCCTCCACCAGCCAGGCTTCGATGCCGCCGGGGCTGACCACCCTCTGCACCTCAACGGCACGGGCCGGCAGAGCGGCGAACAGGGCCAGGACCACCAGGCCGGCCAGGGTCTTCATGCGGGTCAGCATCAATGGACATCCTCTTCCATGGCGGCGGGACCGATGGCGGGCTCCACCTCCGGCTGGCTGCCGGCTTGGACGGCGGGTTGGGGAGATCGGGCCGAGGCCTGCACCTGGGCACTTTGCACCGGCAGCAGATGGCCGGTCACCGAGCGTTCCGGCCGCAGCACATGGCGGGCGGCTTCGGCCACCTGCTCCACGGTCACGGCCTTGATGCGCTGGGGCCAGTTCTCCACGTCGTCGACGGTCTGCCCGGTGGTCAGGGCCTGGCCCATGACCCGGGCGCCCGTATGGAAGCTGTCGCGGGCATAGACGGCGGCGGCCACCAGCCTCTTCTTGGCGCGCTCCAACTCGTCGGCGGTCACCCCCTGCTCGGCCACCGTGCGCACCTGCTCGTCCAGGGCTGCCTCCACCTGCTGCAGGCTGACGCCGGGGCGCGGGGTGGCATAGACATTGAAGGTGCTCAGGTCATAGGAATCGGCGTCGTAATGGCTGCCGGCCCCCGCCGCCAGCTTCTGCTCGACCACCAGCGCCCGATAGAGCCGGCTGGTGGAGCCGCCGCCCAGGATCTCGGACAACAGCTGCAGCGGCACGTTCATGGCGGTTTCGCCGCGATTGGCGCTGGGGGCCAGATAAGCGCGGCTCATGGAGGGCTGGCCCACCTGCTCGTCGCGCACCACCACCCGGCGCTCGCCCACCGGCGGCGGCTCGGCCACCCGCTCGCGCGGCGGCAGGGGCGTGCCCTTCAGCTTGCCATAGGTCTGCTCGGCCAGCGGCTTCAGCTCCTTGGCGGTGATGTCGCCGGACACGATCAGGGTGGCGTTGGCCGGGTTGTACCATTTCTTGTAGAAGGCCATGGCGTCCTCGCGGCTCAGGGACGCCACCTCGGAGGCCCAGCCGATCACCGGACTGCCATAGGGATGGTTCACGAACAGCGCCGCATTCATGCGCTCGGCCAGCAGGGCGGCGGGATTGTTGTCGGTACGCTGGCGGCGCTCCTCCAGCACAACGTCGCGCTCGGTGGCCACGTTCTTCTCGTCGAGGCGCAGATTGACCATGCGGTCCGCCTCCAGCTTCATGACCAGGGGCAGCTTGTCCTTGGCCACGTTCTGGAAATAGGCGGTGTAGTCCGAACTGGTGAAGGCATTGTCGCGGCC
>CAYOKN010000184.1:0-6447 GCA_964404545.1 uncultured Rhodospirillaceae bacterium
CCTCGTTGTTGAAGCCCATGCGGTTGATCACCGCGCGGTCCTCGGTCAGGCGGAACATGCGCGGCTGCGGGTTGCCGGGCTGGGCGCGGGGCGTGACGCTGCCGATCTCGGTGAAGCCGAAGCCCTGGCCCAGCACGGCGTCGGCCACCTCGGCATTCTTGTCGAAGCCGGCGGCCAGGCCCACGGGATTGGGAAAGGTCAGGCCCCACAGCCGGGTTTCCAGAACAGGGTCATTGCCCCGGGGCTGCGGCGGCACCAGTCCGGACTTCAGGGCACGGATCGCCAGGCCATGGGCGGTCTCGGCGTCGAACAGGCGGATCACGGGGCCGATCAGGCGGTAATAGTCCATGGAAGAAGACGACTTTCGGCGTGGGGGATGGGCCGGACCCTACCCCAAACCGCCGCCGAAGGTAAGAGGCCAGCTGTCGCGGATTGCCCCGTTGCCGCGCAATGCAACGCATTCTCAAACCAGACCCCCCTTCCGGGCCCGGTTTGGCCGATCCTTCGGTATGGCATGGCCCTTGCGCCGCTGTCGGCACCTCTCCCCCCCCTGACGGAGGCCCCCATGTGCGACGACTGTACCGACCCGGGACTGCGCCACGCCCTGAATTATGTGCGCGGGCTTGAGGCCAACCGGCTGACCATCCTGCCGGTGGCCCCCACCCCGGCCATGCTGCGGGCCGGCGCCCGCGCCGGAAAACTGCCGGAAAGCGCCGTGGACCTGGTCTGGCGCGCCATGCTGAAGGCCGCCGAGTAACGCCCGCTCAGGCGGCGGCGTCGGCAGCCGCCTCGGCGGACACCAGCGGCAGGGCGATGGCAAACACCGAGCCCCGGCCCGGCTGCGAGCGCACGGATACCGGATGGCCCAGCAGCGCCGCCGTGCGCTGCACGATGGACAGACCCAGCCCCAGCCCCTGGGCGCGATCGCGCGACGGATTGCCCAGTTGGTAGAACTCTTCGAAGATGGCGTCCTGCTTGTCCTGGGGGATACCGCAGCCGGTGTCCCAAACCTCGACCCGCACCGAGTTGCCCATGCGGCGACAGCCCACCAGCACCCCGCCCTGGTCCGTGTAGCGGATGGCATTGACCACCAGATTGCGGAGAATGCGGCGCAGCAGCACCGGGTCCGAGCATGTGTGCAGGCCGGTGTCCACCACCCGCAGGCTCAGCCCCTTGGCGGCGGCGTCGGGGCCGCAATCGGCCAGCAGGTCCGACAGCATTTCGCCCAGCGGCAGGGTGCGCGGGCTGGGCTGCACCATGCCGGCATCCAGGGTCGAGACATCGAGCAGCGCCGACAACAGACCCTCGCCGCTGGCCATGGCCACCTGGGCCTTGTCCAGGATGGCCTGGGCAACGGGGTCGGACAGCCGCACCGCCAAGGCATCCAGATAAAGCCGCAGCGCCTGCATGGGTTGGCGCAGGTCATGGCTGGCCGCCGCCAGGAAGCGAGACTTGGCCCGGTCGGCGCGTTCGGCCGCCTGCCGCGCCCGGTCCTGTTCCGCCAGCGCCCGGCTGGTTTCCAACTCGGCCAGCTTGTGCGTGGTAATGTCCATGAGAACGCCGGTCACCCGCTCGGGCACCCCATCGGCGCCGGGGATCACCCGCCCGATGTCGCTGGCCCAGAACCAGCCGCCCTGGGGCCGCATCAGCCGGTATTGCAGGCGGTACTGGCCGCCGTCGCGCAGCACCTGCTCCAACTCCTGGCGCATGCGGCGGCGGTCGTCGGGATGAACACGGCGCAGGACATGCCCCAGGCCGGAACGGGTCTTGGTTGGCAGGCCGTGCAGCCGCCGCGCATTCTCGGACCGCCGCACCACGCCCGAAGCCACATGGTAGTCATAGGAGCTCATATCGGCGGCATTCAGCGCCAGTTCCAGAAACTCCGCATGGCCGCGCGCCTCGGCCGAGCGCAGGGCAACCTCGCGCTCCAGGGTGCGCTGTTCGCGCAGGCGGCGCTGACCCCGATCGGCCACCTCCAGGGTCAAGGCCGCCAAGGTGGCCGCCGCCCCCAGGGCCACCGCCCCCTCCACCAGCAGGGAGGCCAGCCAGGCCGAGGCCATTTCGGCCCACCCCAGCCCCACCACCACCCGGAGCCCCAGGCCCGGCACCGGCTGGACCGCATGAATCCGCCGCACGCCGTCGGCTGGTCCGGGGTCGGTTATGGCGCCGGACTGCTCCATCTTGCGCAGCAGGGGCGCATCTGCGGCCCAGACATCGGCCACCGCCAGGGCATCACGCGGCACATGGGCCAGCACCAGCCCGCCTTGGCTGAGCAGGGTCACCGTGGCCTGGGGATTGCCATCCACCAGGGCCCTAAAGACTTTCTGGAAATGCAGGCGCAGGGGCTCGGGCAGCGGCACCTCGTCAGCGGCATAGCCAGCCTGGCCCAGATCCCAGGACACATGCTCCACCGCCATGGCGGCGATGCGCCGGGCATCCTCGACGGTGCTGTCCTGGGCATGCTGCCAAGAGTGATAGCCGTACACGCAAAAAATCGCCAAAGGTAATACCACAGACGCCATAAGCAGCCCGCGGAGATACCAGGGCCAGTCATCCTCACGCGCAAAGGAATGAACCCTTATGACGTCGGTCATATTCGCCTTTAACAGAACTATGGCGAATAGTTTATTCGCCGTTTAGTATTCTCACTGATATGAAGTTTTTCAAAGACTGGTTCAAGCCAAAAGAATAAGGCCGCCCTGCGGCGGCCTTTTACAGAGACAGTCGAGACAAATTATCGAACGGCGCAGGCGGCGTGGCGATAGGCTTCCAGGCTCTGCACCATCTGCCGCAGGGCCGGGTCGGCCGACGCCTGCGCCCCCGAACAACCAAGGCGGCGGCGGCGGATGGCTTGGCCGGTGGCCTGCAACCGCCCGGTCAGGCCTTTGACCGGTCCGGCCAAGGGGGAAAAGAACTGGCGGGGGATGGGGCCGTCGAAACGCTGTTCGAGGGCGTCGAGCTGGTGTGAGGGCAGGCGCATTTCACCTCTCCAAAGAGAGGCAATTACAGAACACATCAGGAACATAAAGTCAAGGAATTAATGCCCACAAAACCGGTGTGGCTACTGGCTCACCCACAGAATTCTGGCAATCCAATCCACATCCTCGATGGCCACCGCCCGCTCGGCATGGCTGGGATTGAGCGAGCGCAGCTGCAGGTGCTTGGCGGTAGAGCGTAGCAGTTCCTTGGCCATCACCTCGCCCGAGACGGTCTTGACCACCACCCGGTCACCCCGACGCACATTGGAGCCGGGCGAGACGATGACGATGTCGCCGTCACGATAGACCGGCTCCATGGAGTCGCCCGAGATTTCCAGGGCGAAGGCATGGGGGTCCGAGACTTCCGGAGCGGTGATCTCGTCCCAGCCGCCGCCCACCGGATAGCCGGCATCGTCGAAGAAGCCGGAATGCCCCGCCTGGGCAAAGCCGATCAACGGGATATGGCGGCTTTCCTTGGCTGGCGGTTCGCCCAGGAAGGTGACGAACTCGGCGATGGTGGCGCCCGTGGCGTCCAGGATCTTGGCGATGCTCTCGGTGCTCGGCCAGCGGGGCTTGCCCTCGCGCGTGGAGCGTTTGGACTTGTTGAAGGTGGTGGGATCGAGACCGGCGCGCCGTGCCAGACCCGAGGCGGTCAACCCTCGCTCGGCGGCAAGACGGTCGATGGCGGCCCAAATGTCAGCATGGCGCAGCATGGGAAGATTGTCACAGAACGACGATCCGGAATCCAACAGGAATAAAGTCACATGACCTCTTGACTCGCACGCATGACGTGTGGATTGCTGTTTCTGTTCCTGTTTTGTTCATTCCGGAGGACCGCCATGCGCCGCGACCGGCATGTGCCGCACGCGCCCGACAACCTTGACGCCGCCCAGCCCTTCGCCAGCAGCGAGGAAGCCTGGATGTGGTATGCGCAATGCCAGATCAACCGTACCCAAGGGGCGCGCTTCGTGGGCGGTTTGGGGCTGCCCCGCCCCTGCGAGGCCGACGACATCGCCCGCGCCGCCCTGACCCTGCACCGGCGCCGCGTGCTGGCCGCCGGCCATTTGCGGGTGCTGGGCCGCTATGGCCTGCGGCTGTGCCCGCCCGACCCGCGCAGCGGCGATCCCGAGGCCGACTTGCGGCTTTGGGCCGAGGCGCTGGACCGCCTGGACTCCGTACTGCGACTCAAGGGAATCGTGGCATGAGCCCGGGCTGGAGCCGGGTTCTGGTGATTTTTTCCGGGCGCACCGAATTATGGTGGCTGCGGCTGCTGAAGCCGGGCTTCCGCCATGTCAGTCTGGCCCTATGCGGACCGCGCGGCTGGCTGCTCCTGGACCCCTTGAGCCACCAGACCCTGATCACCGACACCGGCCTGCCCCCCGGGGCCGACCTGGCCGGTCATTACCGGGCCCTGGGCCTGACCGTATTGGAGACCCGGCTGCGCGCCGCCCCCCGCCGCCTGGCCCCGGTGCGCCCGCTGACCTGCGTGGAAATGGCCAAGCATGTGCTGGGGCTGCATGCCCCGTGGGTGCTGACCCCATGGCAGCTATATCGGAAAATAATCCTTGACACGGGAACAAAACAGGAATAAACCTTTTCCTGTCCTCACCCGAACTGCGTCCGCAGCCAAGGCCCGCCGGCATCCCGACCGGCGGGCCTTTTCCGTTGCGGGTGGATATTGCCACGGAGAACCCCATGGGAGCCTTCTTTTCCGCCCCCGCCCCGGCGGCCCCGCCGCCGCCACCGCCGCCACCGCCGCCGTCCGGCATTGATGACGAAGCCAAGCTGCGCGAGGACCTGGTGGCCCGCAACCGCCGGGGCCGCGCCGGCCTGATCGCCACCTCGGCCCGGGGCGTGCTGAGCCAGGGCTCGGCGGCGCCGCAGCGCAAACGCCTGCTGGGGGAATAAGCATGATCGCCCCCCCTGCAGACACCGACGGCCAGGCCCTGCTGGCCCGCTACCGCAAGGCCCGCGACCGCCGCGCCGCCTGGGAACCCCATTGGCAGGAATGCTACGACTATGCCCTGCCCCTGCGCGACGGGCTGTTCCGCGAGGGGGCACCGGGTGAAAAGAAGGGCGACCGCCTGTTCGACGGCACCGCCCCCGATGCGGTGGACCAGCTGGCCGCCAGCCTGCTGGCCGAGCTGACCCCGCCCTGGGCGCAGTGGTTCGGCCTGGCCGGCGGCACCGACCTGACGCCCGAGGAACGGGCCCAGGTGGCGCCGCTGCTGGACCAGGCCAGCGCGGTGCTGCAAAGCGCCTTCGACCGCTCGAACTTCGCCGTCGAGATGCACCAGTGCTATCTGGACCTGGTCTGCGGCGGCACCGCCTGCCTGCTGTTCGAGGAAGCCCCGCCCGGCGAGCCGTCGGCGTTCCGCTTCACCGCCGTGCCGCTGTCGCAGGTGGTGCTGGAGGAAGGAGTGGAGGGCCGGCTGGACGTCACCTTCCGCCGCTCGGAACTGACCCTGGCCGGGCTGGAGGCCCGCTTCCCCATGGCCGCCCTGCCCGAGGCGGTGGTGAAGAAGGGCCAGGGTGACGCCGAGGCGCGCTTTGCCATGATCGAGGCGGTGACGCCCGACCCCGCCGGCGGCCATGCCTATGCCGCCCTGCTGGAAGCCGATGCGGCACTGCTGGCCGAGGGCCGTTTCGGCCAGAGCCCCTTCATCAATTTCCGCTGGCTGAAAGCCCCGGGCGAGACCTATGGCCGCAGCCCGGTGATGAAGGCGCTGCCCGACATCAAGACCGCCAACAAGGTGGTGGAGCTGGTGCTGAAGAACGCCACCATCGCCGTGACCGGCATCTGGCAGGCCGACGACGATGGCGTGCTGAACCCGGCCAACATCAAGCTGGTGCCCGGCACCATCATCCCCAAGGCGGTGGGCTCGGCCGGGCTGACGCCGCTGGACAGCCCGGGCCGCTTCGACGTGTCGCAGCTGGTGCTGGACGACCTGCGCGGCCGCATCCGCCATGCCCTGCTGGCCGACAAGCTGGGCCAGCCCGATGCCCCCGGCATGACCGCCACCGAGGTGCTGGAGCGGGCCGCCGACATGGCCCGGGTGCTGGGCGCCACCTATGGCCGGCTGCAGTCCGAGCTCTTGACCCCGCTGATGCTGCGTGCCCTGGCCATCCTGAGGCGGCGGGGCGAGGTGCCGGCGCTGGTGGTGGACGGCCGCACCGTGGACCTGACCTACAAGTCGCCACTGGCGCAGGAACAGGCCCTGCGCGATGCCCGCAACACCATCGGCTGGCTGTCCACCGTCACCAGCCTGGGGCCGGAAGCCCTGCAGGCGGTGGACCTGGCCGCCGCCGCCCGCTGGCTGGGCCGCACCCTGGGCGCGCCCGAGGAAGTGCTGCGCGACCCTGCCAGCCTGCCGCCGCCCCTGGAGGAGCTGCTCCATGGCTGAGGGCTGGGACTGGTTCACCCCCACGGCGGCGCAGGCCGCGCCCGAGGCCGTGGCCGGCGCCCTGG
>CAYOKN010000185.1:0-6390 GCA_964404545.1 uncultured Rhodospirillaceae bacterium
GAGGTCTGCACATTGGTTCCCGGAATGGCCGGGGTGCCGGCAACACCCGGGACGCCGGCCGGCGCCGCCATGAGCGCGCCGCTCACCGCCGGGGCCGACGGCGGCGCCAGCGGACGGGTGGGTGTACCTTCGCGCCGCAGATCCTCTTCGGCATAGCGGGCGTTCTTGCGGTCGGCCACCAGCCCTTCGGCGATGTCGTCGCGGTCGTCCAGCGAGGTGGCCTTGGGTGCCTTGGCCGGCACGCCTGAAACCGGCGGAATCTCGTCGTCGTTGAACCACGAGGAGCAGCCCGACAGGGCCAGGGCAGAGATCGCAATGGTTCCAGCAGCCAAGCTGGTCTTCAGCGAAATCCGGCGCCTTTTCATCCTGCCCTCACGCATTTTTGACGGTTGCTCCAAGCGACATGGGCTTTCGCCCTTTAATTTTGCCTGTTTTTTCAGGAAAGTGACATTTAACAGCGGTCGCGGCGAAAGTATATAGAGTGATGGCCGCGCTGCCCAGGGCCCTCATGGTGAAGGATTGGCGAAATGGCCTAGGCCTTCGGCCATGCTTGCCTGGCGGCCGAACCGCATGTACCCAAGGGGGGCGCCCCCGAATGTCGCAGGGAGAGGAAGTACTAAATGGGTGACCAGTCTAACACCGATATCAAGCTGATCGACCCGACCGAACTGTCCGCCGCGATGACCAACATCGCCGAACGCAGCCAGCGTCTCGTCACCGATTTCCTTGCCCGCCAGGCCACCGATGGCAATGTCAACCTGTCCGAGCCAATGCATATCGGCCAAGCCTTCCTCGAGATGACCGCCAAGCTGATGACGGACCCGACCAAGCTGGTCGAGGCCCAGATGTCGCTGTGGCAGGACTACATGACCCTGTGGCAGAACACCGCCCGCCGCCTGATGGGCGAAGAGCCGCTGCCGGTGGTGGAGCCCGACAAAGGCGACCGCCGCTTCAAGGACGACATGTGGCAGGAGAATGAAGTCTTCGACTTCATCAAGCAGTCCTACCTGCTGTCCGCCCGCTACATGCAGGGGCTGGTGACCAATGTGGAGGGCCTGGACCACCACACCGCCCAGATGGTGGACTTCTATACCCGCCAGTTCGTGGACGCCATGTCCCCCAGCAACTTCGTGATGACCAATCCCGAGGTGCTGCGCGCCACCCTGGAGTCGGGCGGCGAGAACCTGGTCAAGGGCCTGCAGAACCTGCTGGAGGACCTGGAACGCGGCAAGGGCAAGCTGCAGATCCGCATGACCGACCTGGACGCCTTCAAGGTGGGCGAGAACATCGCCGTCACCCCCGGCAAGGTGGTGTTCCAGACCGAGCTGATGCAGCTGCTGCAATACACCCCCACCACCGGCGAGGTGAACCAGACCCCGCTGATGATCGTGCCGCCGTGGATCAACAAGTATTACATCCTGGATCTGCGCCCGAAGAACCGCTTCATCAAGTGGGCGGTTGACCAGGGCCACACCGTGTTCGTGCTGTCCTGGGTGAACCCGGACGAGCACCTGGCCAATATGGGCTTCGAGGACTATATGCGCCTTGGCCCGCTGGCCGCGCTGGAGGCCATCGAAAAGGCCACCGGCGAGCGTCAGGTGAATGCCGTTGGCTACTGCCTGGGCGGCACCCTGCTGGCCTGCACCCTGGCCTATATGGCGGCCAAGAATGACGACCGCATCAAGTCGGCCACTTTCTTCACCACCATGACCGACTTCTCGGACCCGGGCGAGTTGGGCGTCTTCATCGACGAATCCCAGCTGCACACCATGGAAGAGAGCATGGCCAAGCGGGGCTATCTGGACGGCTCCGAGATGGCCACCACCTTCAACATGCTGCGCGCCAACGACCTGATCTGGTCGTTCGTGGTCAACAACTACCTGCTCGGCAAGGAGCCCTTCCCCTTCGACCTGCTGTACTGGAACTCGGATTCCACCCGGATGCCGGCGGCCATGCACAGCTTCTATCTGCGCAAGATGTATCTCGAGAACAAGCTGATCGAGCCCGGCGGCGTCACCCTGCTGGACACCCCCATCGACCTGCGCAACATCAAGATCCCCACCTACCTGCTGTCCACCCGCGAGGACCATATCGCGCCGTGGAAGAGCACCTACGCCGCCACCCAGGTCTATGGCGGCTCGTGCAAGTTCGTGCTGTCGGCCTCGGGCCACATCGCCGGCGTGGTGAACCCGCCCGAGGCGAACAAGTACTGCTACTGGACCAACTCCAAGAAGCCCAAGGACCCCGATGCCTGGCTGAAGGGCTCGACCCAGCACGAGGGCTCCTGGTGGACCGACTGGAACCAGTGGGTGGCCAAGACCGCGGGCAAGAAGATCCCGGCCCGCCAGCCGGGCGACGGCGAACTGAAGGCCCTGGAGCCGGCCCCCGGCTCCTATGTGAAGGTGCGCGCGGTCTAAACCCCGCCGCCTTGGCAAGAAAGAAGCCCGCCCCTGCGAAGGGGCGGGCATTTTTCATGGCCCGGCGTGACGAGGGGACCGGTTAGAGCCGCACACCCGCGCCGGCGTCCACATACTCCTTGGCCAGGGCGGCATATTTGCTGGCCGAGACCGGGAAGAAGTCGATCTCTTCCTGGGACAGGGCGCGCAGCTTCTTGGCCGGCGAGCCGCCCCACAATTCGCCCTTCAGCACGCGCTTGCCCGGGGTCACCAGGGCCCCGGCGGCCACCATGGCGCCCTCTTCCACCACCACGCCGTCCATCACCGTGGCACCCATGCCGATGAAGCAGTTGTCCTGCAGGGTGCAGGCATGCAGCACGGCACCGTGGCCGATGGTGATGCCGTTGCCGATATAGGTGCCGAACTTGCCGCCGGTGACATGCACCACGGTGTTGTCCTGGATATTGGTGTCCTGGCCGATGCGGATTTCATGCACGTCGCCGCGCACGGTGCAGCCGAACCAGATGGACGAGCCCTTGCCGATCACCACATCGCCGATCACGGCGGCATTGGGGGCGATGAAGCTGCTGGGGTCAATACTGGGCAAGGTGCCGCGATAGGGAAGGATGAAGGACAAGTGGGCTTCCTCCTTGCTGGGGGCGCGGGCGTCCCGCCCGCAATTGGGAGTGCGGGCGAGGCGCCCGCGCTCCTTTTGAAGTAAGGCCTTACGGGAACAGGGGCTGCTGCTCGAGGGCGGTGGTTTCCGGCAGGCCGAACATCAGGTTGAAGTTCTGGATGGCCTGGCCCGAGGCGCCCTTGACCAGATTGTCGATCACCGACACCACGATGGCGCGGCCCGGCAGGCGGTCGGGATGCACGCTGATCAGGCAGTGGTTAGAGCCGCGCACGAAGCGGCTCTGGGCCACCTGGCCCTCGGGCAGCACCCGAACGAAGGGCTCCGAGGCATAGCGGTCGGCCAGGGCGGCATGCAGGTCCTTGTGCGAGCCGGCCTTGTCCAGCTCCACATACATGGTGCACAGCATGCCCCGGCTCATGGGCATCAGATGCGGGGTGAAGTTCACCAGCACCGGCCGGCCGGCGAACTCGGTCAGACCCTGCTCGATCTCCGGGGCGTGGCGGTGGCTGGCCACGCCATAGGGATGCAGGCCCTCGGTCACCTCACAGAACAGGTTGGCTTCCTTGGCCGCGCGGCCGGCGCCCGAGGCGCCCGACTTGGCGTCGATGATGATGCCATCGGCCTTGATCAGCCCGGCCTGCACCAGCGGCAGCAGCGGCAGCTGCGAGCAGGTGGGATAGCAGCCGGGATTGGCCACCAGACGCGCCTTGGCCACCTTGTCACGATAGATCTCGGACAGGCCATAGACCGCCTTGGCCTGCAAGTCGGGAGCCTTGTGCTCATGGCCGTACCACTGGGCGTAGGTGGCGGTGTCGAACAGCCGGAAATCCGCCGACAAGTCCACGGTGGTCACATGCTCGGGCAGGCCGGCGATAACCTCCTGGGTGGTTCCGTGCGGCAGGGCGCAGAACACGGCATCCACATTGTCCCAGGCCACCTTGTCGATGGTCACCAGGGTGGGCAGCTTCAGGCCGCCCAGATGCGGGAACACCGAGTCCATCCCCTGCCCAGCCTTACGGTCGGCGGTCAGCGCGGTGATCTCGGCATCAGGATGCAGGGATAGAAGACGCACCAGCTCGGCGCCGGTATAGCCGGAGGCTCCGAGGATGGCGACCTTGATCTTGCGCATGATCAGCGACCTTCTTTGCGAACAGTGAACGGGCTTTCGGGATAGCACAGACCCGCAGCCTGCGCCATGCCCAACCCCTTTACCGTTCGATGGCGGTCCTTATCGTTGGTGCTGTGACATCTGTCACAGTCCGTCACAACTTGCAGTGCTATACAAGGCCAATCGGGTAGGGCGATGAGCCAATACCCCACAAAATACAACAAATTTCTCTTTTGGATCGGCCATGATCTGACCAGTCCTTGAAAGAGGATAAGCCCATGAGAGCCAGGAGTTTTCTTCCGGTGGCCGCTGCCGTTGCCGCAATCCCCCTGCTTTTGCTTGGAAGCCCGGCAAAAGCCGAGTATTTCAACTGTGTCAGCTATGTCCAGAAGGTCACAGGCCTGCCCTTGCGCGGCGACGCCTGGGAATGGTGGTGGGCGGCGGCGGACCAGCAGATGGCCCGCACCACCCTGCCCCGCATGGGAGCGGTGCTGGTATTCGCCCGCAGCCAGAGCCTGCGCTATGGCCATGTGGCGCTGGTGCGCAAGGTGCTGGGCCCGCGCGAAATCCTGGTCGACCACGCCAACTGGTCGCCCCGCAACGGTCGGCGGGGCCAGGTGGAGCGCAGCGTGGCGGTGATCGATGTGTCGCCGGCCAATGACTGGAGCCAGGTGCGGGTCTGGTACGAGCCGGTCCAGGACATCGGCCAGACCATCTATCGCACCTATGGCTTCATCGCCGAAAGCTGACGCGGCCCTTTAGCGGGCGGCGTTGCGCAGCAGATAGTCGGCGATGTCCTTGGCCTTGGCCTTGGTGGGCTTGGCGCTGGGGTTTTCCAGCATCTTGGCCACGAACAGTGCGTTCTCCACATTGGCCAGCTTCACCTTGACGATGCCGGTGGCCCCACGCAGGCGCGGATAATAGTTCGGGTTGACCAGGTCTTCCTTGTGCCCCAGCCGCTCCAGCGCCTCGGCCTCGGTCAGGTCGCCGGCGTCTTGGGTCTTCATGACGGTCCAGTCGGTCTCACCCGCCGCCCCCTCGGCCAGCGCCGCCTCGGGATCGTCGGCCACCCCGACCTTATAGACATGCTTGCCCAGGCCCACGTCCGAAGCCCATTCCAACAGATTGGCGCTCTTTGCCACATACAGGACGGCCATGCTCTCCCTCGCGTCTGGATGACGGGCCACCCTAGCAAATGCTGCCGATCTGTCCAGCACCCCACCCTAGGGCGAGCCCGCGGCGGACGCCTGCACCGACACCGGCGCATTGGGCCACAGCCGGTGCGCCGGCAGCACACCCCGGACAAACAAAAAGCCCCGGCGGTTTCCCGCCGGGGCCATTCGTTGACAGGCGTAAGCCTTAGCGCTTCGAGAACTGGAAGCTGCGGCGGGCCTTGGCCTTGCCGTACTTCTTACGCTCGACGACGCGGGCATCGCGGGTCAGGAAGCCCTGGGCCTTCAGCGGCGAGCGCAGAGCCGGCTCGAAGAAGGTCAGGGCGCGGCTGATGCCGTGACGGACCGCTCCGGCCTGGCCCGACAGACCGCCGCCGGTGACGGTGGCGATCACGTCGAACTGCTGCACGCGGTTGGTCACCACGAACGGCTGGTTCAGGATCATGCGCAGCACGGGACGGGCGAAGTAGGTCTCGACGTCGCGGCCATTGACCACGATCTTGCCGGTACCGGCCTTGACCCACACGCGGGCCACGGCGTTCTTGCGCTTGCCGGTGGCATAGGAACGGCCCTGGGCGTCGATCTTGGGCTCGCGCACCGGAGCGTCGGCAACCTGGGTCTGAAGGTTAGCCAGAGACTGCAAATCGGCCATGGTGGCTTACCTCTTGTTCTTCGGGTTCATGGCGCCCACGTCCAGCACTTCCGGCTGCTGGGCCTCATGCGGATGGTTGGTGCCGGCGTAAACGCGCAGGTTCTTCATCTGGGCGCGGCCCAGCGGACCACGGGTGATCATGCGCTCGACGGCCTTCTCGATGACGCGCTCGGGATAGCGGCCGCCCAGCAGCTGGCCCATGGTACGGCCCTTGATGCCGCCCGGATGGCCGGTGTGCCAGTAGAAGGTCTTGTCGCTCATCTTGTTGCCGGTCAGCTTGACCTTCTCGGCATTGATGATGATGACGTTGTCGCCCATGTCCACATGCGGCGTGAAGGTGGGCAGATGCTTGCCGCGCAGGCGCATCGCCACGATGGAGGCCAGGCGGCCCAGAACGACGCCTTCGGCGTCGATCACGACCCACT
>CAYOKN010000186.1:0-6388 GCA_964404545.1 uncultured Rhodospirillaceae bacterium
GCACCGGGCCCTTCACGTTCCAGCTTTCGATGGAGGCGATGCGGGCCTGCTTGTTCGAGGGCGAGAACAGGATGGTGTCGCCCACCCGCAGGCGGCCCGATTCGATACGGCCCGCCACGATGCGGCGGTCGTCGAACTTATAGACATCCTGCACCGGAAAGCGCAGCGGCAGGTCCGCGGCGCCGGGCGCGGCCTGGAAGGCGTCCAGGGCCTGCAGCACGGTGGGGCCTTCGTACCAGGGCATGGACGGGCCATGCTCCTTGATGGTGTCGCCGTGGCGGGCCGAGATGGGGATGATGGCGGTGGGCTGCACGCCGATACCGGCCAGATAGGCGCGCACCTCCTGCGCCACCTCATCAAAGCGGGCCTCGGAATGTCCGACCGCGTCCATCTTGTTCACCGCCACCGCGATCTGGCGCAGGCCCAGCAGGTGCAGCAGATAGCCATGGCGGCGGGTCTGCTCGCGCACGCCTTCCAGCGCATCCACCACCAAGACGGCGGCTTCGGCAGCGGCGGCGCCGGTGATCATGTTCTTCAGGAATTCCTTGTGGCCCGGCGCGTCGATGATCACATAGCCGCGCTTGTCCGTGGCAAAGCGAATCTGGGCGGTGTCGATGGTGATGCCCTGGTCGCGCTCGGCCTGCAGGGCGTCCATGACGAAGGACCACTCGAAGGGCATGCCGCGCTTGTCGCAAACCTCGCGCAAGCTCTCCACCTTGCCGTCGGGCAGGGCGCCGGTCTCATGCAGCATCCGGCCCACCAGGGTGGATTTGCCATGGTCCACATGGCCGACGATGACGATCCGCACGGTGCTCTGGCTCATCTTTCCCACTCCCGCAATCTTACATATAGCCGCTGGCGCGCAGGCGCTCGAAGGCATCCTCGGCCTCCTTGTCCTGGGCGCGGCCGGCGCGTTCGGAAATCTTGGTGGTCTTCAACTCCTCGATGATCTCGGCCACCGAGGAGGCGGGGCTTTCCACCCAGCCGGTGCAGGGCGCGCAGCCCAGCGAGCGGTAGCGGCGGCCCTGCTTGGAGAAATAAAGGTCCACCACCGGGATGTTCTCACGCTCGATATAGCGCCAGATGTCCAACTCGGTCCAAGCCAGCAGGGGATGGATGCGCAGATGGGTGCCGGGCGCGAAGTCGGTCTTGTACTGGTCCCAGAATTCCGGCGGCTGGTCCTTCACATCCCATTCGGCGGATTCATTGCGGGGGCTGAACACGCGCTCCTTGGCACGGGTGCCTTCCTCGTCGCGGCGGATGCCGGCGAACACGCCGGTCAGCTTCTGGTCGCGGATCAGCGCCTTCAGCCCGTCGGTCTTCAGGGCGCCGCAGCAGGTGACGCGGCCATGGTCGGGACCCATGCCGGCATCCAGCGCCGCGCGGTTCTGGCCCACCACCAGCGGCAGGTTCCATTCCTTTGCCACGCGGTCGCGGAATTCGATCATCTCGGGCAGCTTGTAGCTGGTGTCCACATGCAGCACCGGGAACGGCACATGGCCGAAGAAGGCCTTGCGCGCCAGCCACAGCATGACGTTGCTGTCCTTGCCGATAGACCACAGCATGCCCACGCGGTCGATGCGGTTGAAGGCCTCGCGGAAGATATAGATGCTCTGAGCCTCGAGGGCGTCGAGATCGGTCATGGTTACTTCACACCCCTGGAATGAATGCCGCATTCGGTCTTGACTTGGCCGGCCCAGCGGCCGGCCCGCGCCCCCAGCGAGGCGTCGGAAACAGGTTCGGTACAGGGCCAGCAGCCCACCGACAGATAGCCCATGGACATCAAGGGATGCCGGGGCAGGTTCCGCGCCTCGAAGGCCTCGGCAATATGATCGGCATCCCAGCTGGCCAGCGGGCTGACCTTGATCTTGGCGTCCCGGCCCAACTCGAAGGCGGGCAGACTGGCCCGCTCGTCGCCGTGGTGGCGCTTGCGGCCATCGATCAGCGCCTCATAGGGCTCGGCGGCGCGCCGCAGCGGCTCCACCTTGCGCAGGGAACAGCAACCGTCATGGTCGCTGGTCCACAAGCCTTCCGACTGGGCCAGCTCGGCGGGCAGCGGACGCACCACGCGCACATCGGTCAGGCCCAGCCGACGCTCCACATGGCGCTTGTAGTCCAGGGTCTCGTCGAACAGCTTGCCCGTATCCAGGAAGATGACCGGCGTGGCCGGGTCCACCTGGGCCACCAGGTCCAGCAGCACGGCGGACTCCGTCCCGAAGGACGAAATCACCGCCGCCTTGCCCTGGAACTCCTGGGTCAAAACCACCCGCAACAGTTCACCGGCATCGAGCCCGGCATAGCGGGCATTCAACTCGGAGACACGTCCCTCCAGTCCGCTCATTCCGCCGCCTCCGCCTCGGGCTGCACGGGGGCCAGCAGGTTGCGCACGGTGTCCACGAACACCGCCAGCGCCTCGCGATAGGGCTGGGCCGCCTCGATGCTGGTGGCCTGGGCCCGCAGGTCCTGCAGGGCGGCCACCTGGGCGCCCAGGCCGGCATCCAGGGCGGCCAACCGCTCCACCAGGGCCTGGGCGGTGTCCTCGTCCTTGGTGAACTGGAAGCGGCTGTGCAGCACCCGGCGCACCGACTGAACGGTGGCCACCTGGGCCGCCTCCAGCGCCAGCACCAGGTTGCCCGCGAACAGGGCGCGGTCGGTCAGGATCAGCCCGTCATCGGCCAGGTCGGCCAGCAGGTCGTCCGAGGCGAACACGGCAGCGCAGTCGCCACCCTTGGCCGGCGGCGGGCTGAAGGGCTCAGAGTCGCCCCAGTCCAGGAACACCTCTGGCGGCTCGACCCCCTCCAGCGGCTTCAGCACCCCGGCCAGGCCGTCCTTGCCCAGGCGCTCGGCCCAGGCGCGCACGGTCTCGCCCTCGGCCTTCTGGCCGGCATAGGCATCACGCAGCAGCTTCAGCGCCCGGTCGGCCAGCTTGGCCGAGACAATGGGGCCCATCAGGCCCACTTCGCCGGTACGCGGATCGCCGCCCAGATGGATCTGGTAATGGGGCGCTGGCTGGCCGTTCACCTTCTTGGCCATGCCGTGAAAGCCGAAATCGCCCACGCGGTGCAGGCCGCAGCCGTTCTGGCAGCCCGAGACGCGCACGGTGACGCCATTGGCGTTGCGGTCGCCCTGGGACTGGGCCAGGGCCAGCTTGGCGAATTCGCGGCTGGAGGTGATGCCGATGCGGCAGGTGGAGGTGCCGGGGCAGGACACCACGTCGGGCACCTCCCGGGCATTGTCGGGCACGCCCAGCTTCAGGGCCCGCACGGCGGCCACGGCCTCGTCCACCCGCTCGGGCGCGATGCCGGTGATGGCCAGGTTCTGATCGCGGGTCAGGCGGAAGCCGTCCGAGCCGACACGCTCGGCCAGATCGGCCAGGCCGTCGCACTGGTCGGGGGTCAGCATGCCCAACGGCACGTCCACCACCACCGAGCGGCGGCCGTCCTTCTGGTTCACCACGCCCATGGGGGTGCGGTCCACCCAGGCTTCGGCCGGGGTGGCGTCCCAGGGCAGCTCCTCCCAGGGGCGCTGCGGCAGGGCCTTCACCCGCTCGAACTCTTCCTGGTACAGGGCGGTGAACTTCTCGGCCCCGAACCGCTTGACCAGGAACTTCACCCGGCTGGCATTGCGGTTCACCCGGTCGGAATAACGCTGGTGGATGCGGACCATCGCCTCGATGGCGGCCGGCACCTGGGCCTGCGGAATGGTGTCCAGCACCTTGACCGCGCCCATGGGCAACGCCCCCAGGCCGCCGCCGATCCAGACCTCGAAGCCGTCGGCCTTGGCTACCAGGCCCAGGTCATGGATGCGCGAAGCGCCGCAATCGGTGCCGCAGCCGGACACGGACATCTTCACCTTGCGCGGCATATGCTGCACCAGCGGATGGCGAATCCAGGCGCGGGCCATGGCCTCGGCCACCTTGCCGGCATCCACGAATTCCCGAGGGCACTGGCCCGACAAGGCGCAGGCGGTGTTGTTGCGCAGGGTCGAGCCGCCGGCCTCGCGGCTGGTCAGGCCGCCGGCATAAAGGCGCTCGAGGAAATCGGCGGTGCGCGCCAGGGGGATGAAATAGACCTGCAGGTCCTGGCGGGTGGTGATGTGCACATCGCCCTGGCAGAAGTCGCGGGTCAGCCCGGCCACCACGCGCAGGCGGGCGGCGTCGATCAGGCCGCCCGGCACTTTGATGCGGACCATCTGCATGCCGTCCGGCTTCTGGCCATAGACGCCATAGCGGGTACGGAAGGACACGAAGTCGGCTTCCGCCACCTCGCCCGACAGGCGCTTGGCCAGACCCACGCGGTACTCGGCCAGGTCCTGGGTGCGGACCAGGGGCTCGGGTGCCAGGGCGGGATGGGCGTTGGGACCGTCGAACATATGCACTCGCCTCCGGGAATGGGGGACGGGGCTGAAATCCACCCCGATTTCACAATCTGACGACACGTTAGATGGAGTCCTTGCGGAATTCAACACCGATCGCATATGATTTACCAAATTAAATACACAAAGTTCTCGTGTTGAATGAGAATTTCACACATCAAGAGGGTTATGATGGAGTTGGACAGGCTGCTGCTGGCGACCTCCCTGGTGCTGGTCCTGGGGGTGCTTCTGGCCTTTGCCCTGCCGGGACACGCCTGATGGGCAAAGCCGCCCTTCTGGTCCTGGCCCACGGTTCGGCGGGGCGCCCCATGGCGCCGGATGCGGGATTGATGGGCGCGGTCTGTCGCTCACCCCGCCTGGCGCAGCGCTTTGCCACCGTGCGCCCGGCCTTTCTGCGCCAAGGCCCGTCGGTGGAAGACGCCATGCAGGATCTGGAGCCTGATCTTCCGGTACAGGTGCTGCCCCTGTTCACCGGGCCCGGCCATGCGGTGGATGTGCAACTGCCGCGCCGCCTGGCCGAGGCGGCACCGGGCCGGGCCTTCCAGGTGCTGCCGCCGGTGGGCTGTGCGCCGGGCTTTCCCGGGCTGATCTGTGCGGAACCGGTGCAGTTGGCCCGTCGCAACCGCCTGGACCCGGCCCGCACCGCCCTGCTGCTGCTGGGCCATGGTGGCCGCGCCCCGCAAGCGGCGGCGCAGTTACAGACCTGCTGCGACTGCCTGACCCGGCGCGGCCTGTTCGCCCAGGTGGCACCGGTGTTCCTGGAACAGGCGCCTTATCTGCGGGACTGGGCCGACCTGACCGACCGGCCGGAAGTGATCATCGCGCCGGTGCTGCTGGGCGAGGGCGTGCATGTGACCGACGACCTGCCCGAACACGCTGCCAGCGGCCACCGCCCCGGCCGCCGCCTGTGGATCACCAACCCGGTGGGCCGCAACCCCGCCCTGCCCCGCTTGGCCGAAGAGCATGCGCTGCGGTTTGCGTCGTGACGCTGGGGCGGCTTTCCACTATCTTCCAAGGTGGAACTGCCCGCGAGGCCGCCCGTGACCCAGATACCCGAACCGCTCCTGAAAACCATCGTCGAGGTCTATCGTCCCCGGCGGGTGGTCCTGTTCGGCAGTCACGCCCGCGGGGAGGCCCGGCCCGACAGCGACCTGGATCTTTTGGTGGTGCTGGACGACGACGCCCCTCCCGAAGCCTTGTCCTGGCGCCGGCAGAACGACGCCCGGCGCGGCTATTCCGGGCCCGTGGACATCATTCCCTGCCGCGAAAGCGTCCTGGCGCAACGCGCCCAAGCCTCCGGCTCGCTGGCCGACCAGGTGCTGCGCGAAGGTGTCGTCGTCTATGAACGCCACTGAAAGCGCGGAATGGGCCGAGGCCCGGCGCTGGCTCGCCAAGGCCACACAAGACCAACGCTGCGCCCTGTTATCCCTGAATGACGATCCGCCGCTGCTGGACCCGGCTGCCTATCATTGCCAGCAGGCCGCTGAAAAGCTGCTGAAGGCCCTGCTTGCCGGCTCGGGCGCGACGATCCCCAGAAGCCACGACCTTCAACATTTGCGGTCTCTGGCCGCACCGCTGTTCCCCGAGCTTGCACCGCAGATCGAGGCGGTGTCGGACTGGACCCCGTGGGGGACCGGCACTCGTTACCCGGAATTGGATAACGATCTGGGCATCATGCCGCAGGATATCCGGGACGCCCTGGATGCCCTCGACCAGTTGCGGGATGCGGTGGCCGCCAAAGCGGGCTGAGTTGGCCATTTGACCGCAAGCTGCAGGCCCTGCGGTTCAGGAGATTTATTGACCACAGAGGCACCGAGGCGCAGAGGCGTAGATACCATCCAAGCCTCCTCTGTGCCTCTGTGCCTCTGTGGTTAAACCTTTCGCGCCTAGATCAGACCCGCCAGCGGCGAGCTGGGATCCGCGTAGAGTTTGCGGGGCATGCGGCCGGCGCGGTAGGCCAGGCGGCCGGCTTCCACGGCGGCTTTCATGGCGCGGGCCATGAGGATGGGGTCCT
>CAYOKN010000187.1:0-6387 GCA_964404545.1 uncultured Rhodospirillaceae bacterium
CATGCCCAGCTGGCCTGGATCTTCAACTGCGTCGCCCGCATCGGCTGGCTGAACCGCATGACCCAATTCAAGGAAAAGGCCGGCAAGAACCGCGAGAACGCCTCGGTGGGCCTCTATGCCTATCCGAACCTGATGAGCGCGGACATCCTGGTGTACAAGGCCACTCATGTGCCGGTGGGCGAGGACCAGAAGCAGCATCTGGAACTGGCCCGCGACACCGCGCAGAAGTTCAACAGCGACTATGGCGTGGACTTCTTTCCGCAGCCCGAGCCCCTGATCCTGGGCCCGGCGGCTCGGGTCATGTCCCTGCGCGACGGCACCAAGAAGATGTCCAAGTCCGAGGAATCGGATTATTCGCGTATCAACATGTCCGATGACGCCGACGCCATCGCCCAGAAGGTCCGCAAGGCCAAGACCGACCCCGAGCCGCTGCCCGAGACCCTGGAGGGCCTGGAGGGCCGGCCGGAAGCGGCCAATCTGATCGGCATCTTCGCCGCCCTGTCCGACGGCGACCGGGCCGAGGTGCTGGCCCGCTATGCCGGCCGGCCCTTCTCGGACTTCAAGAAGGACCTGACCGACCTGGCGGTGCAGGTGCTGGGCCCCATCAATGCCGAGATGAAGCGGCTGTTGGATGACACCGCCTATCTGGACGGCATCCTGCGCGAAGGCGCCCAGCGCGCCCACGCCATTTCGGCCCCCATCATGGCCGAGGTCCAGGACATCGTGGGCTTCCTGCGGCCCTGATCCGACCCTTCAGATGCGCGGGGGCAAGCGGGTGATTCCCCTTGCGCCCCGCCGTCCGAGGCGCGACAAACAAAGGGCCTGACGCCGCCGGGGGTCCCGTTGCAGATCTACCTTCCCATTGCCGAGATGTCGGTGAATGTCTTCCTGATCCTGGGATTGGGCGGGCTGATCGGCATGCTGTCGGGCCTGTTCGGGGTGGGTGGCGGCTTCCTGATGACGCCCATGCTTATCTTCCTGGGCATTCCCCCGGCAGTGTCCGTGGCCACTGGCGCCAATCAGCTCGTGGGCGCCTCGGTCTCGGCCATGATGGCCCATCTGCGCCGGGGCAATGTGGACATCAAGATGGGGCTGGTGCTGACCGCTGGCGGTTTCCTGGGGTCGGGCTTCGGCGTCTGGCTGTTCCGCCTGCTGGGTCAGTTGGGCCAGGTGGACCTGGTGGTCAGCCTGTCCTATGTGGTGTTCCTGGGCACCATCGGCGGGCTGATGATGGTGGAAAGCATCAACGCCTTCCGCCACCACCGCAAAGCGGCGGGCGGCGCCCTGCCGCGCCGCAAGCTGCACCAGCATACCTGGATCCACGGTTTGCCGCTGAAGATGCGGTTCCGCAAGTCCAAGCTTTACATCTCGGCCCTGGTGCCGGCCGGCATCGGCTTCTTCGTGGGCATGCTGGCGGCCGTCATGGGTGTGGGCGGCGGCTTCGTCATGGTGCCGGCCATGATCTATCTGCTGGGCATGCCCACATCGATCGTGGTGGGCACCAGCCTGTTCCAGATCCTGTTCGTCACCGCCAACGCCGCTTTCCTGCAGGCCGCCTTCAACCAGACCGTGGATGTGGTGCTGGCCCTGCTGTTGCTGGTGGGGGGCGTGGTGGGGGCGCAGTTCGGCGCCCAGCTGGGCGCCCGCTTGCGCGGTGAGCAACTGCGCGTGCTGCTGGCCGCCGTGGTGCTGTTGGTCGCCTTGAAGCTGCTGTTCGACCTGGTGATGACGCCCGAGGACCTGTTCAGCCTGGGCACCGGGATGAAGGAGTCCTGATGGCGGCCCGGGCCTTCCTGTTCCTGCTCCTGGCCGTGGCCGGCGCCCTGCCGGCGCGGGCGGCCGAGCCGTTGGTGGCCGACCTGTCCGAACATCTGGTGGCCATCACCACCGGCTTCACCGGCACCGACGTGCTGCTGTTCGGCGCCGTGGACCAGCCCGGCGACGTGGTGGTGGTGGTGCGCGGCCCCAGCCGCGACGAGGTGGTGCGGCGCAAGGTCAAGGTGGGGCCCATCTGGGTCAATGGCCGCAGTGCCGAGATCCGCGACGTGCCTGCGTTCTATTGGGTGGGGTCGACCCGCTCGCTGATCGAGATCGCCCCGGCGTCGGTGTTCGAGCGGCTGCGCATCGGGGTCGAGAATCTGAACCTGCCGGTGCGCAGCGGCGACCCGGTGGCCAAGCCCGCCGATTACATGCAGGCGCTGGTGCGGCTGAAGCGCGAGCGCGACCTGTTCTACCGCGACCTGGGCGAGGTGGTGTTCCTGGGCAACCGCCTGTTCCGGGTCAATCTGTTTTTCCCCGCCAATGTGCCCGTGGGCACCTACAGCGTCGAAGTCTATTTGCTGGACGACGGCGAGGTGATCAGCGGCCAGACCACCCCCCTCATCATCTCCAAGGTGGGGGTGGGCGCCGACATCTTTGACTTCGCCCATGACCAAGCGGCCATCTACGGCCTGCTCTCGGTGTTGCTGGCCGGCTTGGCCGGCTGGGTGGCCGCACTTGCTTTCCGAAAGGGCTGACCTGCCATGACCGACGAACTCCAACCCGGCATCAAGGCCAGTGGCCGCGTCTTCCTGGTGGTGGTGGACGACAGCCCCGAGATGCGCGCCGCCCTGTATTTCGCGGCCCGTCGGGCCCGCAATACCGGCGGCCGTGTGGCTCTGTTGCGGGTGGTCGAGCCCGCCGAGTTCATGCATTTCGCCACCATCGGCAACCTGATGCGCGAGGAGGCCCGCCAGGGCGCCGAGGAACTGCTGCAGCGCCTGGCCACCGAGGTCAACGACCTGTCCGGCCAGGTTCCCGTCGTCTATGTGCGCGAAGGCAATCCCCGTGACGAGCTTTTGACCCTGATCGCCGAGGAGCCCAGCATCTCGATCCTGGTGCTGGCCGCCGATACCGGCCAAAGCGGTCCCGGCCCGCTGGTGACCGCGCTGACCGGCAAATATGTGAGCCGGCTGCGGGTGCCGCTGACCATCGTTCCCGGCTCGCTGACCGACGAAGCCATCGACCAGGTCACCTGATCGCGGCAATAACCCTACACATTGCCGGTTGATAGCCGGCCGAAACTCGACCAAATCTGTGTGGTATCGGGAGTCCTTTCGGGCCCCCGCCGATTTCCCAGAGGATCCCGACATGTTCATCCAGACCGAAGCCACCCCGAACCCGGCCACCCTGAAATTCCTGCCCGGCGGCGCCGTCATGGGCGCGGTGACCGTGGATTTCCCCACCGCCGAGGCCGCCAAGGACAGCCCGCTGGCCGCCCGCCTGTTCGAGGTCGAAGGCGTGGACAGCGTGTTCCTGGGGGCCGACTTCATCGCCGTGACCAAGATCGATGACCAGGACTGGATGGTGCTGAAGCCCCAGATCCTGGCCGCCATCATGGAGCACTACACCTCGGGCGCCCCGATCATGGCCGAGGGCAAGGAAGTGGCCTCGAGCTCCGAGGAAGACAGCGAGGTGGTGGCCCAGATCAAGGAACTGCTGGAGACGCGCGTGCGTCCCGCCGTGGCCCAGGATGGTGGTGACATCACCTTCCACAGCTTCGCCGACGGCATTGTCTATCTGCATATGCAAGGCGCCTGCTCGGGCTGCCCCAGCAGCAGCGCCACCCTGAAGCATGGTATTGAAAACATGTTGAAATACTATGTTCCGGAAGTGGTCGCCGTTCAGCAGGTCTGACCACGACCGAGGTCATGGCAACCCCCACCGTGGTCGATGGGGGTTGCATTTCCAAAATCGTGTCCGTTAGGATCAGCCCAACCGATCAGGCAGTTCGGTTTTTCCGATCACCCTGACCCGATGGCAACAAGGACACGAAACAAGGATGAAGGCTCGCAAGCCCCGCAGACACGAGGGTGCGCTTCTCGGCGCTCTCGGTCTTTGCGTGATCGGCCTGTTCGGTGCCGTCTCGGAGGGCGTGGATTTCCGCCTCCTGGACCGCCCGACAGCCGCGTCCTCGGATGCCGCCGCCGCGGCGCTGGCATCCATCAGCGACCAGGAGCGCAAAAGCGCCCGGATGCTGAATGACGCATTCGACCGCATGGGATATGACCTGGCCGCCGTGCATAACGGCACCGGCGAGGTTCCCCGCGTCTATTTCGCTCACCTCCCCCGCGACCTGCATGCGCTGGACGACATTGACCTGCGCAAGCAGGTATTCCTGCGGGCCCTGCTGCCGGTGGTGCTGCAGGTGAACGAGGAAATCCTGGCCGACCGCCAGCGCCTGCTCTATCTGAAGGCCAAGACCCAGGCCGGCCGTGAGCTGACCGACCTGGAACGCTATTGGCTGAACACCATCGCCGCCGAATACCGCATGTCCAAGCCGCATCTCCCGGACCTGCTGAAGTTGGTGGACGAGGTGCCGGTGTCCATGGCGCTGGCCCAGGCTATCGAGGAGTCCGGCTGGGGCACCTCCAAGCTGGCCCGCGAAAGCAACGCCCTGTTCGGCCAGTTCGGCATGACCGAGCAGGACGGGCGCACCGTCTGGGACTATCGCAGCTTCGAAACGCTGACCGACACCGTGCGCGCCTATGCCCGCAACCTGAACACCCACCGTGCCTACCGGGAATTCCGCCGGCATCGGTCGGTGCTGCGGGCGCGGGGCGTGGTGCTGGACGGCCATGACCTTGCCGGTCACCTGGTGGCCTATTCCGAGCGCGGAGACGCCTATGTCTCGACCCTGCGCTCGATCATCCGGGCCAACGGGCTGGACGGCTTCGACCGTGCCCGGCTGAACACCCACAGCGCCGGGCTGTTGCGCACCGCCGCCTTCTTCCGGCAGTAGGGAGATGATCAGCGACGAAGCCCTGGATCTGCTGTTCCGCGAGGCCCGGACCTTCTCGGCTTGGCAGCAGCGGCCGGTGGAGCCGGATCTTCTGCGCCGCGCCTGGGACCTGGCCCGGCTGGGTCCCACCAGCGCCAACTGCCAGCCCCTGCGCGTGGTCTTCGTCGTCAGCCCCGAGGCCAAGGCCCGGCTGCGCCCTGCCCTGGGCGAGGGCAACATCGCCAAAACCATGGCGGCGCCTGTGACGGCGATCCTGGCCCACGACCTGGCCTTTGCCGACAAGTTGCCGCGCACCTTTCCCCATGTGGATGCCCGCTCCTGGTTCGAGGGCAAACCTGCGCTGGTGCAGGACACCGCCTTTCGCAATGGCAGCCTGCAGGCCGCCTATCTGATGCTGGCCCTGCGTGCCATGGGTCTGGACTGCGGCCCCATGAGCGGGTTTGACGCCGCCATGGTGGACGAGGCCTTTTTCGCCGGCACCACAATTAAGTCAAATTTCCTGATGAATATCGGTTATGGCGACCGCACCAGCCTCCATCCGCGCAATCCGCGGCTGGACTACGCGGAAGCCTGCCGACTCGAGTAGCCTCTCGCAGGGCGAAACCCGCGGAATGCGGTCTCGTAAGAGGCCGCTTCCGCGGGTCTTTTTGTGTGTCCCTCGGGCGCCGGGCGCGGCCTCCGGCCGCTTGGCTCACCTCCAGTCGCTGCGCTCCGGGTGCCCCCTTGTCGGGAGCGCGGGCGTCCCGCCCGCACCTTCACTGCATCATCCGCACCGGCAGCACCGAATCGCTCAGCACCGGCCAGTGGGCGCGGGCGTTGAACAGCTGGTAGTGCCACCATTCATTCCGATAGAAGTCCCAGCCCGCCGTGGTCATCACGCCCATGAGCAGATGGCGGTTGCGCTGCGCCTCGGCCGGGATGTCCTGGTTGCCGTGGTGCGAGCGCGGGGTGAACTCGTCAAAGGCGGTGCCCATGTCCAGCTCGGCGCCGCTGGCCGCGTCCACCAGGGTCAGGTCCACCGCCGCTCCCATGCTGTGCGGCGAGCCTCGGCGGGGGTCGGCCAGGAAGCCGGGATCGGGGGTGTGGTTCCACAGCACCCATTGCGCCTCGGCCGGGCGGAAGGCGTCGAACACCTTCAGCCGCAGCCCCAGCGGCCGGGCCAGTTCCACCGCCCGGGCCAGCAGGCGTGCCGCCTCGGGATTCAGCCAGCAGTCGGGGCGGGCATAGACCGGCTTGCCGGTGAAATTGGCCGGGGTGGCATAGGCGATGTCCAGGTCGATGTCGAATTCGGGCGGGCGGATGGGAACCAGCATGAACACTTTCCTGCAAGACGGAGGAGGGGCAGTATAGCGCCCCCAACACTGTAAGGAAGGTTGACCTCCCGTGCATGTCCTTGGCCTGGACACCTCCACCACTGCCTGTTCCGCCGCCCTGCTGACGCCCGCCGGCATCGCAGCGCGCCGGTTCGCCCGCATGGAGCGGGGCCAGTCCGAGGCGCTGGTGCCCATGGTGGCCGAGGTGCTGGCGGAGGCCGGGCTGGGATTCGGGGCCGTGGACCTGGTGGCGGTCACCGTGGGGCCGGGCGCCTTCACCGGCCTGCGGGTGGG
>CAYOKN010000188.1:0-6295 GCA_964404545.1 uncultured Rhodospirillaceae bacterium
CAGCGCCAGCCGCCGCCGACGTCGCCCCGGCACCACCTGCCGCCGCGCTCGACCCCAGCAGCCCGAAGCCGCCCGTGGCGGCGCCCAGGCCGGCAATGGCCAACAGGGGGACCAGAGCACCCGCTTTTCCGCCCATTATTGTGCAACCTCCACCATCAGGGACAGGATCGTGGCCGGCAGCGGGTCGAAGCCCTGCAGCCGCGGGGCATAGGCCGAGACCCAGCCTAGGCGCCGCACCTCATGCTCGCCCGAAAACACCGGCAGGGTGGCGTCCAGCAGGGCCGGCCCCACTTTGCGGAAGGTCTGGCGCCGCCCGTCCACCCACAGTTCGGCGGTGTCCTGCACCCGCACGATGATGCGCAGGGGCCGGTAGCGGCTGCCGATCAGGGTGCCGTCGGCCAGCTGCGCCTCCAGCGGCATGGGCCGCAGGCTCCAGCCATAGGTCAGGCCCACCTCGGCGCTGGTGCCGGCCTCGGCCGAGGTGGCGGCGCCGCCGGTCACCGTGGCCGGGGGCTGCAGGTGGCCATCCACCACCAGCCGCACCTCGGCGCCGTCCAGGTGGGCGCAGGCCCAACTGGTGGCAGGCGCACCGGCCGTGACGGTGACGGCGCAATCGGTGGCCAGGCCGGCATCCAGCTCCTCGAGGAAATGGCGGACCACCCCGGCCACGGTGCGCTTGACCAGGAACAGCGGCCGGTTGGCCACCACCGCCACCCGCAGCACCTGGCCATCGGTGGTCCAGCGGGACCAGGCGGTCAGGTTCTCGAACCGGTTCGGGGTCAGCACGGCCAAGGTGCCATCGGCCTGGACCACATAGAGGCTGGCCGCCGCCGCGCCCTCGGAGCCATAGCGCACCGCCATGTCCACCGGCGCCTGCAGCAGTTCGGGGCAGCGCAGGGCCAGGTCCTTGGCATAGTAGCCCTGGCTGGCATCGTCCCAGGCCAACTCGTACACCGACTGGCGCACCAGGCCGGCGGCATCGGTGGCGCTGGCGAACACCACATTGCCGTCGATCACCACGGGGCGGACAGCGGCGGCGGGCACCTTGGCATACTGCACCGGCACGAAATTGCTGGGCGTGATGGGCCCGCCGGTGCTGTCGGCCACCCAGGGCGTGCCGGTGGTCAGGATCACCAGGTCGCCGTTGCTGACCACAGCGGTGATGGCATTGACCTGGTCGCCATCCAGGCTGGCGTCCACCGCCTCGTCGTCCAGGGGCTCGGCCGAAACCGCGAAATTCCAGAAGTCATTAACCTTGGACCCCCAGATGGTCTGGGGTTGCGAGCGGCTGCCGCCGAAATAGAGCCGGCCCTGGTGCAGGCAGACCGACCGGGGCCAGCCGCGGGTGACGGACCACACCGCTTCGGCCGTCACCCCGTCGAATTTGTGGGTGGGGATATTGGACAGGGTGATGGTCTGCAGCGCCCAGGCGGTATGGCTGCCCTGGCGCACCAGCTTTTGCGGGGCATGGTCGGGATGCACCAGGATCATGGTGTCCAGGGACTGGGTCCAGTCCAGCTGCGCCAGCTGGGCGGCGGTGTAGGGCATGGTGACGGTGGCCTGCAGCACGCCGTCCTTGTAGATCCGCGCCGCCAGGTCGGTGAAGGCCACCAAATAGGCCTGGTCGGTGGAGTGCTCAAACCGGGCCAGGCGGCAGCCGGTGGCGGCGGCGCTGATCTCGGCGCGCCAGCGCAGGCCGGGGCGGCGCATCATGCCGCCCTGGGGCAGCGGCAGCACATTGTCGGCCAGCTCGACGCCGGCATAGTAGGCCTTCAGGTCCAGGCGTCCGCGCATGGACCGGTCCAGCAGGCCCGCCGCGAAACTCATCTGCTGGACGGGCGCCCGGGTCATCAGCCGCGCACCTCCACCAGGGGGAAATGCTCGATGGCCTGGGCCGGCTGGGCCTGGCTGTCCAGGGTCTTGGCGCGGGCGAATTCCATTTCCGCCTGGCGCCACAAAAGCTCGGCCCGGCTGGCGTTCTCGGTCAGCGGCAGGCAGAACTCGGCGGCCAGATAGGCCACCAGCATCTGGTCGAACCAGGCCGGAAACTGGCTTTCCGCCTGGCGGAAGATGTAGGTCAGCACCACCTGGTCGGCGTCGGTGTGCAGCCGGCCTTCCAGGATGCGGTAGTCCAGCCCCCTGCCCGCCGTCTCGCCGGCCGAGATGATGCGCAGATAGTCGGTGGGCAGCTGATAGGCATGCTCGTAGTCGGCCAGCGGGCTGGCCGCCAGCCGGGCCAGCGTCGCCTGGGCCTTGGCGAAGCTCCAGGGATGCTGGGCCAGGCAGCCGTCCCGGCGGCCGGCATAGAGGGCGTTGGCAACCTCGGCCTCGGCCGAGCCCTCGTCAAAGGACGAGATCGGACCCGATCCGCATTTGACCAGGGCCCGCGAGCACAGGCCGATGGCGGTGTCCATGTCAGCCCGCCGCCGTCAGGAAGGTCATGGATCGCGGCCGGACGCGCCGGGCGCGAACCGGGTTCGCGGGCTCGGCCTGGGTGGGCGCGGCCTGGGTGGGGTCGGGAATGGGGGCATCCATGCCGCCGCCAGTGATGGCTTCCAGGGACGCTTGGGACAGCTCGGGCGCGGGCGCCGCCGTCTGCTGCCCCTCCCCGGCCGAAGCCGGGGAGGAGTTCCGCTTGGCCATGGATTAGTCGGTGTCCGTGCCGCCCACGGCGGTCATGTCACCCACATCCACCACGCCGCTGGCGTTGGACAGGACCACGAACAGGCCGTGGCCCGGGGTGCCGTCCTGGTCCACATTGGCGATGATGAAATCGCCCACCGACACCTGGCCGGCGGCGTCGTTGAAATAGCCGGAGGTGTCCACCGTGGCGGCGGTGTCGTTGGTCTTGTAGTGCCACAGGGTGAAGCCGTTGGCGTAGGCCAGACCGCTGAGGTTTTTCGCTTCGAACGCCATTGCGGCCTCCTTACAGGGTGGTGTCGTTCTTGGTGCGGATCTGCACCACGCCGGTGCCGTCGATCAGGACGGCGCCCTGGGACATGCGGGTGTTGCAGAACCACTCGCCCTTGGTGTTCTCCCAGGACCAGGTGGTCTTCAGGTCCTGGCCGATGGCATGGCCGGCACAGGTCTTGTGCCAGATCAGGTTGGTGGCCTGAACGCCGGTCAGGGGGGTGCCGGAATGGGGCATCCACAGGATGCCGCGCCACCGCTTGGCCTCGGACCCCTGCAGCCAGGGCAGGCTGTCGCTGCCGATGTAATCGGCCTTGGCGAAGGCATCGATCTTCAGCAGCTCTTCCCAGGCATGGGGGGTGACGGCGGCATAGCGATCGCCGTCGTCGGGCACGTCCTTCTTGTTCAGCAGCTCGATGGCCTGCTGCACCAGGCTCTGGGACAGGCCGGCGGAAAAGTCGCCCACATACTGGCTGCCCGACTTCAGGGCGCCAAACAGAAGCTCGTCGGTGTAGCGGCCATGGGCATAGGCTGCCATGTTGGACACCACCGCACGCTCGTCGGCGGAATGCTTCAGCTCGTCCAGTTCGCCCACATAGGCACCACCCCACTTGTCAGCCAGGGTGCATTCCACGTCGGTCAGGTCGGAATTGAACACGGGCACATTGCCGCCGCGGCCCTTGTCGCCCACCTGGCCCTTGCCGGCCTTCTTGAAGTGGGTCTTGTAGGCGCGCACGCCGGTCTTGGTGCGGATGGTGTTGCGGAGCTTGGAGCCCTGCCGCTGATAGGCCAGCTGGACTTCGGAATTGTACTGCTGCTCGAACCAGGCTTCGATCTGCTGCATGTCGCATCTCCTGTTGCCGTTACAAAGGCTGGAGTGCGATTGCCAGATTGCGCGCAGACCAGCCCCTTGAATGCCCCGTGACACAGGGGCGGCGGGCAGGTACTGCGGGTCAGCGCCATGATATGCCGCAGGACGGCCGGGCCGTCAGGGCCGCCCTGACGCGGGCGGCGGCGGGCCAAGGTTTCAGGCGGGTCCTGGCCAGGGATAGGCCGCCTGATCTCCTAAGCTAGGATTTTTCTGGATTGTCAAGGGTTCTCGTCAAACAGGGTGATGGGCAGCAGCACCGCGCGCGACGAGGTGCGGTTGAACCAGACGCTGGACGGATGTTTCAACGCGCCGGGCAAGGCCGCCAATTCGGCGGACCAGGCCATGGCCCAGGGCGTGCCCACGAACCGCTTGGCCAGGGCCGGGGCGGCGCGGCCATGGGTGGCGACGGCCACATATCCGTCCCAGCCCTTGGGTTCGACGGCGATGCCGTTGCTGCGCAGCAGGCCGACCACGCGGGGATCGTCGCTGTGCAGGACCACCAGATTGTCCACGGGATATTCCATGCCGTCCAGCTTCAGGCCCCAATTGCGCAGATGGTCCAGGCAGGACCGGGCCGATTCCATGTCCACTTCCGGCTCGGCCGGCAGCGGATCGGGCGCGATCTGGGTCAGCGGGCTGGCGGCCCACAGCTTGCGGGCGGCCGACCGGCCATGCACCCGCAGGCACAAGGCCACCTCGTCCAGCCACAGCCGCCGGTCGGTCAGCGGCAACTCGGTCTCGGCGGCGGGCGGCAGAACCTGCATCTGCCGCAACGCCTCCTCCATCCGATTGAACGCCTCGATATAGCGCAGCTTGAACTGCAGGGCCTTGGCCCCGGTGAAACCCATGGCCAGCAGGGTGAAGCCGTCGCGGGTCATGTCGAAGGAGCGAACGGTCCGACCGGGGACCGTGGGATGGGCGTCATGTTGAATTACGAACCAATTTTCCATGGCCGAAAATTCCGCCATGTTATTTTTCAATAGGTTATCCACTGCCTCCAGCACATGCTTGTGCTCTTTCTCGAAATACGCCGCCACGTCGCGGCTGTTGGCGAAGACCTTGCCTTCGCGCAGAAAGACGTTCGGGGAAATGTCGCCCATCACCGTACCTCCGGCTGCAGGGCTTTGGCCCCGGTGAAGCCCATGGCCAGCAGGGTGAAGCCGTCGCGGGTCATGTCCATACAGCGACGCGCCTGGCCGTTCGGATCCATGTAGGAGGTTTCATTGAACAGACCCGAACGCAAATTTGCGTTGGGCAATTCTTTCAATAGGTTATCCACGTCCCGCAGCACATCAGCGTGCCGTTTGTCGAAATACGCCGCCACGTCGCGGCTGTTGGCGAAGACCTTGCCTTCGCGCAGAAAGACGTTCGGGGAAATGTCGCCCATCACCGCACCTCCGAAAGCTGAATGACTGTGCCGCACTTCTCGGCATCGGTCGAGGGCTTGGGGGCAAAGGCGATGATCAGGTCGAGGATGGCCTCGCGCTGGTGTTCGGGCATGGTGCGGTAAACGCCCAGCAGGCGGGCTTCGGAATAGGAAATGGGGCGGGCGCCGGTCTGAGCCATGGCGGATGCTCCTTGTGCCAATCGTGGCCGGAGCAACGGCGTGTTCTAAAGCGCTGGCGCCCCGGGGGTTAGAACACTCGGCACAAGTCGAGCCGACACGCCTTTAGGCTTTCGCCCTGGACATGCGCGTATCGCCCCCGGAACATGGGAAATCTGGCCGCCTGTCGGGACGGGTTCCGCTTGTGCTGTGGAGTGTTCTAAGCTCCGACCGCAAAGCTATGCCCGTCCGCCGAAAACAGCAAGTCTTCTTGTCGATAGACTGCTTGCCGCCAAGGGTGTCGATAATGCCGACACCCTTCACCGCCTGCGCGGTGATCCAAACGGTATAAACAGTATTGAGGCCCCTTGGTTTGAACTCCCCCGCTCACGCCTCCCCCGGATACAGCTTTTTGAAGCCCTCGGTCACCTTGGCGATGGTGGCCGGGTCCTTGTCGCGCCAGTATTTCGGGTCCTTCATCAGGGCCTTCAGCTCGTCCTCGGTGACCTGGCCGGCGGTGGCGCCGGGGGCGTGGGCGCCGGGGATGGGCTTTTCGCCCAGCAGGCTGCGCACCTGGCGCAGGAACAGCACGCCCTGGGCGCTGGTGGCCAGCAGCTGCAGCTCGGCGCCGAAGTCCTTGCCGAAGCTGGCCATGGCCCATTTGGCCAGTTCGGCCTTTTCGGCGGCGGCGTTGGCGCCCAGGGCCTGGTCCAGGACCTTGGCCTGCTCGGCGTTCCAGGCGGCCATCTGTTCGGCGGTCTGGGCTTCCTGGCCGAAATGCAGGGCGGTCAGGGCGTCCACGTCGGCCTGGGACCAGCCCCGTTCCTTGGCCAGGGCGGTCAGGCCCTGCCAGCGCGGGTCCTGCTCGTCGATCTGCACCTTGCCGTCCAGTTCCTTGGGCACGGCCAGGGCGTAAGCGTCGGGCGCCTTGGGCTTTTCCGACAGCTGGCGGCGCAGGTCGGCCTGGGACT
>CAYOKN010000189.1:0-6195 GCA_964404545.1 uncultured Rhodospirillaceae bacterium
TGTCTGAAATTTCTGCCTTAAGGCCCTCACCCTCCCCGCTTCGCGGGTCCCCTCCCTCTCCCGCAAGCGGGCGAGGGCGATTCTTCCCCCCTCGCCCGCGTGCGGGAGAGGGGCCGGGGGTGAGGGCCGCGCCGAAGGCGCTCCTAGAACGCCACCTGGCGCTGGTGCAGCTCCATGGTGATGTTCAGGGTCTTCACCGCCTGGTTCAGGGTATGGATGCCCTTGGCCTCCAGGGCGTCGATCAGGCGCACCAGCACGGCGGCGGTCACTAGGGCGTCGCCCAGGGCGGTATGGCGGTCGGTGATGGTGATGCCATAGCGTTCGGCGATGGCGTCCAGGGTCTGGCCCTCGGTGGTGCCGTCCACATAGGCGGACAGCAGCATGGTGTCCAGCACAGGATTGTCGAAGCGGATGCCGAAGCGGTGCTCGTCCTTGCGGATGAACTTCAGGTCGAAGGCGGCGTTATGGGCCACCAACACCCCGTCGGCGGCATAATTGCGGAACTGCGGCAGCACCACTGACAGCGGCGGGCGGTCCTTGACCATCTCGTCGGTGATGCCGTGGAACTGAATGCTTTCCGGCGGGATCGGGCGGCCGGGATTGATGATGCGGTTGAAGGTCTCGCCGGTCAGGATGCGGCCATTGACGATACGCACACCGGCGATGGACACCATCTCGTCGCCCTGGCTGGGGCGCAGGCCCGTGGTTTCGGTGTCGAACACCACATAGGTCAGCGACTTCAGCGGCAGGTCCCCCATCTCGCCGGTGTTCCTGTCCTGGGCCAGCAGGTCGAAATCGAAGAATTCCGGGCGGCTGCCCACGGCCGGCGCGGCCACCGGGTTTTCGTGGCTGTCGCGGGCGGGCTGCATGGGCACGCGCAGGCGGTTGCGCCCCTCGGCCAGATCCAGCGCCACCGGGTCGCGGGAATGGTGTTCCAGCACGTCGCGCACGGTCATGCCGCCCAGCAGCGGCCCCAGGCTCTCGTCCAGCCAGCTATCCACCGCTCCGGGCTCCACCGCCGGGCCGGGCCATTGGATGCCCAGCCAGGCATGCTGGCCATCACTTTCGGCGGTGACGTCGAAGGCGCAGACCTCGGCGGCCTGGTTGATCCGGCGCAACAGCGCCTCCAGCGCCAGGGACAGGCTGTGGGAATCGCCATGCAGCCAGACCGGCAGGCCCACCTGGGTGCAGGTGATGCACGAGCCGTCCAGCCGGGCGATGGCGAAATCGATCAGGTCCGAGCTGTGGATGTCGGCCTTGGGCCACCAGCCGGCCAGGGCCGAGCGGTAGCCCTGGGTCACATGCTCGAGCAGTTCCGGCACGCCGGCCACCGGCCGCAGGCCCTGCAGGCGGGTCATCACCTCGCGCAGCAGATGGTCGCGCTTGCCCAGTGCCGCCACCTGTTCGGTCACGTCCTGGAAGCTGACCACATAACCGGTCACCTCGCCCTCGCGCAGCACCAGGCTCATGCGGCCCTGCAGCAGGCTGCGGCCGTCCACGGTGCCGGCCAGGAAGGGGGCGGTGTTCTCGAGCCCGCGCTTGCGATGGGCCAAAAGGTCGAACACATGCAGCACCGGCTCGCGGCTGACCAGCCCGAACAGGCTGCGGCCCAGCCCCATCTCGCCCATCACATGCAGCATGGTCAGGGCCACATGGTTGTACAGCACCACCTGGTGCTTAAGGTTGCACACCACCACGCCTTCGTTCAGGTCGTTCAGGATGGCGCCCAGCCGGCCCTTGTCCTCCTCGGCCCTGGCGGTGGCGGTGGCCACGGCCTCGGCGAACTGCTCGCGCGCCTCGCGCAGTTTGCCGCCCAGCTGGTTCAGCGCCTGGGGCAGCGGCGCCAGCGCGGCATAGCGGGCCTCGTCCACGCCATAGCGGGAATCGCCATGGGCAATGGCGGTCACATCCACCGACAGCTGCGCCGCCGATCGGATCACCCGCACCTCGACAATCTTCCACACCGCCAGCAGCAGCACAGGCGCCAGCACCACCGTGATCACGGTGATGTCGAGCAGCGCCTCGTCGGCGGCGGCGTCCTTGAGATGGGCGGACAAGATGAACGAGGCCGCGATCACCGCCACCACATTGGCGGCAAAGGCCAGCATCAGCCAAAGAAACGGACTCTGCCGCTTGAACATCCCACCATCCTCCCCGAAAGGCCCTGTTTATTCGATTTTGCTTTTTCTGATGGTTCTACTCCGCAAGCCCCCGCCTAACAAGGGAACAACGGGCTGGCCCCAGTGTTTCCCGCGCATGCCCCGCGCCCTGTTGATGGTCAACCCCCACAGCCGCCATGGCCAGGCCGACCTGGCGGAGGTGGAGGGGGTGCTGCGCGGCGGCTTCCGGTTGCAGGTGGCCACGCCCCGGGGCGCCCAGGCCATGCGCGCGGCGGTGCTGGACCAGGCGCGGGGGCTGGATCTGGTGATCGTGGGCGGTGGCGACGGCAGCCTGAACTGCACCCTGCCCGCCCTGCTGAGCACCGGCCTGCCCCTGGCGGTCCTGCCCCTGGGCACCGCCAATGACCTGGCCCGCACCCTGAACATCCCCGACGATCCGGTGGCCGCCGCCCGCCTGATCCTGCAGGGCACGCCGCGACCCGTGGATGTGGGGCTGGTGAATGGCCACCCCTTCCTGAATGTGGCCTCGCTGGGGCTGTCGGTGCGTGTGGCGCGCGGCCTGACCACCCATCTGAAGCGCCGCTACGGGCTGGTGGGCTATGGGCTGCAAGTGTTGCGGGCCCTGCGCGAGGCCCGCCCCTTCATGGCCGACATCCTGGCCCATGGCCGGCACCAGCGGCTGCGGGTTATCCAGATCGCGGTGGGCAATGGCCGGCATTACGGCGGCGGCATGACCGTGGCCGAGCAAGCCCGCATCGACGATGCCCGCCTGGACCTTTACGCCATTGAACCCATGAGCGTGGTGCGGCTGGCCGCCCTGCTGCCCGCCCTTCGCCAGGGCCGCCAGGCCGAGCGCGATGGCGTGCTGGCCCTGCGCGACACTGCCTTTGACATCCATACCGACCGGCGGCTGGCGGTGAACACGGACGGCGAGGTCACCACCTGCACCCCCGCCCGCTTCCGCCTGCTGCCCCGAGCCCTGAGGGTGATGACCCCCGATGCTGCGTGATTCCCTGGAGGTGGCCCTGAACGACCTGGCGGTGCTGGCCGAGGATGCTGCGTCCGCCTATGAGGGCGCCGCCGCCGGCCTGGACCATCAGGACCTGGCCGGCCTGCTGCGCCAATTGGCACAGGAACGCCGCCACCTGGCCCGAACCCTGCGTCGGCAGATCCGCCAGCGCGGCGACATCCCCCGCGCCCCCGATCCCGACTATGAAGCGGTGGCCACCTTGTGGGCGCGCCTGAAAGCCGGCCTGGCCCCCTCGGCCACGGCGGAGCTGTTGCTCCATTGCGAACAGGCCGACCGCGCCCTGGACCGCCGCCTGACCGAAACCCTGGCCTTGCCTGGCCTGCCCGACGGCTTGAAGCAGCCATTGTCGGAAGACCGACACAGCCTGCGGGCCGGCCTGGACCGGCTGGAGGCGGTCAGGCAGGGCGGCGGCTAAGCCGGAAGCAACCACATTTACACCAGCGCCGCCCGAAGCTCCTCGGGCACCACCCCATCGGTCACCAGGAACACCACCTGGGCGGCGCCTTCCCGGGCCTGGGCGGCAGCCAGGGCGGTGGGCAGGTCGGGACCGGCATAGACCATCCCGCCGCGGCTGAGCAGAGCGGTTCCGCCAGCTTCCTGGGCAGCCGTCAGCAGGCGTTGGCGGATATGCTCCTCACACATGGGCGCCCCCCCTGTTCAGGGCCTGCCAGACCTTCAAGGCCTGGGCGGTTTCGGCCACGTCATGGACGCGGATGAACTGGCACCCGGCCTCGGTCCCCGCCAGAGCGGCGGCGAGGCTGCCGGGCAGGCGCTGGTCGGCGGGCTCGGCACGGGACAGGCGCCCGATGAAGCTCTTGCGGCTGGCCCCCAGCAGCACCGGCACCCCCAGGGCATGGTAGAGCCCCAGCCGGTTCAGGATCTGCAGGTTATGGTCCAGGGTCTTGCCAAAGCCGATGCCCGGGTCCACGCACAGCCTTTCCAGCGGAATACCGGCAGAACGGGCGGCGGCCAGCCGGCCGGCCAAATAGTCATAGACGTCCAGCGGCGCGCAGTCATAGCGGGGCTCGGCCTGCATGGTGCGCGGGTCGCCCTGCATGTGCATCAGCACCACCGAGGCCCCCGAGCGGGCGGCCACGGCCAGGCTTTCCGGGTCATCGGTCAGGGCCGAGACGTCGTTGATGACGGCGGCCCCGGCCTCGATCGCCGCGCCCATGACATGGGCATGGCGGGTGTCGATGCTGACCACCGCGCCCCGCTCGGCCAAGGCGCGCACCACCGGCACCACTCGGCGGGCCTCCTCGTCGGGGGACACCGGATCGGCACCGGGGCGGGTGCTCTCGCCGCCCACATCGATGATGCCGGCCCCGGCCTCCAACAGCGCGAGGCCATGCTCCACCGCCGCCTGGGCGCCGAAGAAGCGCCCGCCGTCGGAAAAGCTGTCGGGCGTCACATTGACGATGCCCATGAGCACCGGCCCGTCCTCCATGGCCAGACCGGCGAAGGGCGGCCGGCGGCTGCCGATGGCGTTCAGCCGCTCGCCCACAAAGCGGGCCACATGCTCGCCCTCTTCCATGGACCAGGTCAGCACCGCGTCGAAGGGCGCAATGGCCTCGATCACCTGGCCGCCCTCGCGCAGCAGCACCGACACCAGGGTGAAGGCCCGGGGCGTGCCGGCCAGGGACCAGCCATTGGCCGACAGAATGGCGGCATCGGCCTGCGGCCCCCAGGCCAGGCCGGCGGGGGCCAGATAGAGCAGGCCGTCGAGAGCGGCGTCCCCCAATGCGAAAAAGCCCCGCGGGAGAGCGGGGCTTTGACGCAGGACGCTTTCAGCCGTCCCGATGGTCACTTAGGCACCGGGCTGCGGCTCGGGACCGGTCCCCAGGCCGGGCGCGTCCTTGGGCGTGCCGGCGGTGGGAACCGAAGAGCGGCGCGGAGTATCCCGAACCGGCTCGCCGCCATCGCCGCGGCTCAGAGGCTCGCCCCGGATCAGGGCGTCGATCTCGTCGCGGCTCAGGGTCTCGAACTCCAGCAGGCCCTTGGCGATGACCTCGAGCTCGGCCATCCGCTCGGTGAGGATCTTGCGGGCGGTCTCCTCGCCCTCCTCGACGAAGCGGCGGATTTCCTCGTCGATCAGCCGGGCGGTGGCATCGGACATATTCTTGTGCTGGGTCACCGAGTGCCCCAGGAAAACCTCTTCCTGGTTCTCGTTGTAACGCAGCGGGCCAAGCTTGTCCGAATAGCCGAACTCGGTGACCATCCGGCGAGCCATGTCGGTGGCCTTCTGGATGTCATTCGAGGCGCCGGTGGTGACCTTTTCCGAGCCGAACACCAGTTCCTCGGCCACGCGGCCACCGAACAGGCTAGCCATCATGGCCTTCAGCTGCATCAGGCTGTAGGACAGCCGGTCCCGCTCGGGCAGGGCCATGGTCACGCCCAGGGCGCGGCCTCGCGGAATGATGGTGACCTTGTGCAGCGGCTCGTGGCCGGGCACATGCATCATCACAAGGGCATGGCCGGCCTCGTGATAGGCAGTCAGACGCTTTTCCTCGTCGGACATGACCATCGACCGGCGCTCGGCACCCATCATCACCTTGTCCTTGGCGGCCTCGAACTCGGCCATGGTCACCACGCGCTTGCCGGCGCGGGCGGCCAGCAGGGCGGCCTCGTTGACCAGATTGGACAGGTCCGCACCCGAGAAGCCGGGGGTGCCGCGGGCGATCACGCGGGCATCCACATCGGGAGCCAGCGGAACCTTGCGCATATGCACCTTCAGGATTTTCTCGCGGCCCAGGATGTCAGGGTTGGGCACCACCACCTGGCGGTCGAAGCGGCCAGGACGCAGCAGCGCCGGGTCCAGCACGTCGGGACGGTTGGTGGCGGCGATCAGGATGACGCCTTCGTTGGATTCGAAGCCGTCCATCTCCACCAGCAGCTGGTTCAGGGTCTGCTCGCGCTCGTCATTGCCGCCTCCCAGGCCGGCGCCGCGATGACGGCCCACCGCATCGATTTCATCGATGAAGATGATGCAAGGCGCGTTCTTCTTGCCCTGTTCGAACATGTCGCGCACGCGGCTGGCGCCGACGC
>CAYOKN010000190.1:0-6131 GCA_964404545.1 uncultured Rhodospirillaceae bacterium
CGCCTTCCAACTCGGCGCGCGGCACCAGGGCGGCCACCGAGTCCACCACCAGCACATCCACGGCGCCCGAGCGCACCAGGGTGTCGGCGATCTCGAGGGCCTGCTCGCCGGCGTCGGGCTGGCTGATCAGCAATTCGTCCAGGTTCACGCCCAGTTTGCGGGCATAGACCGGGTCCAGGGCATGTTCGGCATCCACGAAGGCGCAAGTGCCGCCGCGCTTCTGCGATTCGGCGATGGTATGCAGCGCCAGGGTGGTCTTGCCCGAGCTTTCCGGACCATAGATCTCGACGATACGGCCCTTGGGCAGGCCGCCGATTCCCAGGGCGATGTCCAGGCCCAGCGAGCCGGTGGAGATGGACTCGATGTCCAGATGCTCGCGCTGGCCCAACTTCATGATGGAGCCCTTGCCGAACGCACGCTCGATCTGCGAAACGGCGGCTTCCAATGCTTTCTGACGATCCATGGTGTCCTTGTCCACGAGACGAAGTGCGGCCTGCGACATATGCGCCCCCTCTTATTCCATAGGACCAACTGCGGATGCAACGAATGCGGAGTGTACGCGGTTTGTTCCGGAACGCAAGCAGAGATGTTTTAGTTTTGTTCTTTTTTGTTTTGTTGCCCCTCAGGCGCCGGGCGCCGCCTCCGGCGGCTTGGCTTACGCGCGAACGATCGCGCGGGGCCTCAATGGCCCAGTCGCTGCGCTCCAACTGTGGCTGGGAGCGCGGGCGTCCGGAGCGAAGCGACTGGCGCATTGAGCGCCCCGCAGCGAAGCGGAGGTAAGCCAAGGCGGCGGAGCCGCCGCCCGGCGCCTGAGGGACACAAACTAAAACGGCATCGCCCCCTTGCCGCCGGTTTCCTCGGCACGGGAATGGATCAGGGCGCGGTTATAGGTCAGCAGCGCCTCGGCCTCATGGACACAGCCCACCAGACGCATGCCCTCCTTGTCGGCCACCACCGCCACATGTTCCTCGGCCGAGGACAGCATCACCTTCATGGCATGGGCCAGATTGTCGGTCAGCTGCAACACCGGCGGATGGGCCTTGGCCACGTCGGCGGCACACAGCAAGGGGTCATAGGCCGTCTCGAATGCCGCCTCGGACAGGTCGGGAAGGCTGATGGTGCCGGTCAGCCGGCCATCTACATCCACCACGAATAGCTTGCCATAGGCCACATGCTGCAGGGCCTCGCGCACCGCCGGCAGGCTGGTGGAGGGGCTGACCGTGGTCACTTCGGGCTGCATCACGTCCTTGACCTGCAGGCTGCGCAGCAGCCCCACCTCCTGGCCGGCCGAGAGGTTCAGACCGCGCCGCTCGAGCTGCCAGTGAAAGAAGGAGGGCTTGCCCACGATCTGCTGGGTCAACACGGTGGCGATCACCACCGCCACCATCACCGCAACGGTCAGCTCATAGTCGCCGGTCAGCTCGAAGATGATCAGCACGGTGGAAATGGGCGCCCCCAGCACCGCCGCCGCCATGGCCCCCATGCCCACCACCGCATAGGCCCCGGGACCGCTGGAAAAGCCGGGAACCAGCAAGGTCGTCAACTGGCCATAGATGCCGCCCAGCAAGGCCCCCAGAGCCAGCGACGGCGAGAACACGCCGCCGCCCCAGCCCGAGCCCACGCAAGCCACGGTCGCGGCCCATTTGGCCAGGAACAGCAGCAGCAGCAGCCCCAGGGGCAGAAGTCCCCGCAGGGCGTCATCGGTGACCTCGTAGCCCACGCCCAGAACCTGGGGGAACAGCATGGCCAGCACGCCCAGCATGACCCCGCCCGCCGCCGGCCGCAGCCAATCGGGCAGCTTCAGCCGGCCAAAGCGGGCCTCGGCCGCCAGCACCGACTGCATGAACAGCATGGCCATGATGCCGCACACCACCCCCAGGCCGGCAAAGGCCGGGAATTCCAGGGCGCTGTTCATCTCGTAGCTGGGCAGGATGAAGGCCGGGAAATTGCCATACCAGATGCGCGCCACCACCGTGCCGGCCACCGAGGCGATGACGATGGGTGCAAAGGCGGAGACCGTGTAGGTGCCCAGCACCACCTCATGGGCGAACAGGGCGCCGGCAATGGGGGCGTTGAAGCTGGCCGACACCGCCGCCGCCACGCCGCAGCCCAGCAGGCTGCGCGAGAGTGGCCGCGACAGGTGCAACTGGCCCGCCAGCCAGCCCCCCAAGGTGCCGCCGATATGCACCGCCGGGCCTTCGCGGCCCACCGAGCCGCCGGTGCCGATGGACAAGGCGGCGCCCACCGCCGCCGTCAGACCGGCCCACCAGCCCATGCGCCCGCCCTTCATGGCCGAGGCCTCGATCACATGGGGCACGCCCTGGGGCTTTCCGCCGGGCATGACCCAGCGGTAATAGGCCCCCACCAGCAGCCCGCCGGCGATGGGCGCCAGCAGCAACTGCCACCAGGGCAGCGTCACCGCCTGGCTGGCCAGCCGCTCCGAGGCGGTGCCATAGAATTGCAGCTGGATCAGGCCGATGAGTTCGCGGAACCCGACGATGGCGCCGCCCACGGCCGCGCCCACCACCAGCGACAGCACGCCCAGCACCAGCTGATCATTGCCGAAGACCCGGCGAACGAGCATCAATAGACGGCTGGGGCGCAGGATCATCACGCCCCCCTCACCCGCCGCAGGACACCATGACCGGCCAGATCACCATTCGCCCCACCGCTCCCGACGATGCGCCCGAAATCCTGGCGCTGATCCGCGAATTGGCCAGCTTCGAGCGCGAGCCCCACGCCGTGGCCATCACCGAGGCGGTGATCCGCCGCGACGCCTTCGGGCCACGGGCACGGTTCCAGGTGCTGTTCGCCGAACGGGACGGCCAGGTGGTGGGCTTCGTGTCGCTGCTGCCCGGTTATTCCAGCTGGGCCGGCAAGCCGACGCTGACGGTGCATGACCTGTTCCTGCGTGAGGCCGCGCGCGGGCTGGGGGCCGGCCGAGCCCTGCTGGCGGCGGCGGCCCGGGAGGCCGTGGCGCGGGGCGCGGCCCGCATGGATGTGAACGTCTTGCACTGGAACACTCCGGCACGGGCCTTCTACCAAGGCCTGGGCTTCGTCCAGTTGGAGGACTGGCTGCCCTATCGTATCACCGGATCGGCCCTGCTCAAGCTGGCCGAACCCTAAGGCTCTCTCTGCCCGCGCCGTACGCCCGCCGCATTAATAGCACTGGCCCACCGAGCCTTCGCCGCAGACCCGCTTGCCGTCGGTCCAGGTGGCGCCGGTGAGTTGGGCGTTCAACAGGTCCGCTCCCTGCAACTGGGCGCCGGTCAGGTCGGCGCCGCGCAAGTCGGCCCGGAAGAACCTGGCCCGGCGCAGGTCGGCTTCGCGCAAGGACGCGCCCTGCAGGTCGGCCTTGGTGAAGTCGGCGTCCGAGAACCGGCCCTTGGACAGAGTGGCTCCCTGCATGTCGGCACTGATGAATTTGGCGCGATAGGCCGAGGCGCCCGACAGGTCGGCCTTGGCCAGGCTGGCGCGGGCAAAGGAGCTTTGATCCAGATTGGCGCCCACCAGCTTCTCGTTGGCCAGGTTGCGGCCGTCCAGATAGCAACGCTGCCAGATCACCTGGGGCGCGGGCGGATCGGTGCAGTCGGCAAGGGCCGGCGAGGTGAAGCCCAGCAGGAGCAGCAAGGCGGCAGGCAGCAGCTTGATCATGCATCAAGATTTAAGAATAAACCGCCCTTCGGCAATCGTTCTTTTCGCCTGCCGGGGTAGGGCGGGAGTCGGAAGAGGGGGTACGGGCCTTCCCGGCGGCCCTGCCCGCCCCCATCTGCCAGCCATCGCACCGCAACGGAGGAAGCCCCGCCCATGGCGCACAGCAAGGCCGACCACACCCTGCGCGAAGCCGACCGGCTTTGGCTGGCGGGAGAGGTGCTGCAGGCCCGCGACACCGCCGGCCGGGCCCGGGCCATATACCGCGAGGAACGCGACCCCCAGGGCGAGGCTTATGCCCTGATGCTGCTGGGCGACATCGAGACCCGGCTGCATCACCTGGACCACGCCCGGCAATGCTATGTGGAAGCGCGCCGGCTGCGCACGCCCTCGGGCGACCAGCGGGACCAGGGCAGCCTGCTTTGCCGGCTGGGCGAGGTGGCCAAACTGGACGGGCGCGTGGACGAGGCGGACCAGTGCTACCGCTCGGCCGCCGAACATTTCCGCGAGGTGTCGGACCGCTCGGGCGAGGCTCATTGCTGGAAGAGCCTGGGCCATCTGCACCGCGACGAAGGCCGCCAGGACCGGGCGCTGGACTGCTACCGCACCGCCGAGCAACTCTATCGCGCCGGCAATGACGCCCTGGGCCAAGCCAGCAGCCTGCGCGCCCTGGCCCCGGTGGAAGCCGCCCTGGGCCGCCCCGATTCCGCCCGCGAGGCGCTGGAGACCGCCATCGAGCTGTTCGCCGACCAGGGCTCGGCCCTGGGCGAGGCGGGCGCGCATGTGCAACTGGGCCATCTGCTCTGCCTATTGCACGACCCGGCGGGCGCCATCCACCATCTGGAGCAGGCCGCCCACCTGTTCGGCGCCATGGGTGACCTGCAGGCCGAGGGCCAAGCCCACCTGGACGCCGGCCGCATCGAAAAAACCATTCGCCCCGACGACGCCCGCACCCGCTTCCGCCGCGCCGTCGAACTCTTCGCCCGCTGCGGCGCCAAAGACCTGAAGAGGGCGGCGGAGCGGGAGTTGTAGAGCGTATATCCAGTTGATATATCCCCGCCCCGGACCTAGACTTATGCAAACCGAGGCCGGAGGCGCCGATGACCCGCACCCGTCTGTTCCAGACCAACCGCTCGCAGGCCGTCCGCCTGCCCAAGGACGTCGCCTTTCCGTCCGGTGTCACCGAAGTGGCAATCCTGAAAGAAGGGCCGAAACGGGTGATCGTGCCGGCAAATGCGGTCTGGGATGATTTCTTCGCCGCCCCGGGGATCGACCTGCCCGAGCGTGATCAGCCGGAAAGCCAGATCCGCGAGAGCTTCTAATGCTTCGCTACATGCTGGACACCAACCTGTGCATCCGCGTGCTGCGGGACCGCCCGGCCGGCTTGCGCGAGCGTTTCAACGCCGAAGCCGCCTCGCTGTGCATATCCTCGGTGACCCTGGCGGAATTGTTCCACGGCGCCGAGAAATCGGCGCACCCGACCGAAACCCGGCAGCGGGTCGAGGATTTCACTGCCCGGCTCGAAGTGCTTCCGTTCGAGGCAGAGGCCGCCGCCCATTATGGCGACATCCGTGCCGACCTGGAGCGCAAGGGGCAGGTGATCGGCCCCTATGACCTGATGATCGCCGCGCATGCCCGCAGCCGCGGGCTGGTGGTGGTGACCGGCAATCCGGGCGAATTCAGCCGCGTGGCGGGCCTGCGCGCCGAGGACTGGTTGCCCTTGGCGTGAGGCCCGCCGACGGCCTGAACTGTGATGCCCCGGGGGCTCAGCGGACGGCGCCGGCCACGTAGTGACGCATATGGTCGATTTCCTGTTCGGCTTCCTGCAGCCGGTTCTTGACGATGTCGCCGATGGAGACCATGCCCACCAGCCGGCTTTCATGCATCACCGGCACATGGCGGATGCGGCTGCGGGTCATGACGCCCATCAACTGCTCGACCGTGTCGGTGGGCTTGCAGGTGATGACCTCCTTGGTCATCAGTTCCGACACCGGCGCCTTCAGCACCTCGTCGCCAAAGACCGCGATGCCACGGGCCAGGTCGCGTTCCGAAAACATGCCCGCCACCCGGCCTTCGCCATCCACAACCACCATGCAGCCCACGCGGTTCTTGTTCAGCGCCTGCGCGGCGGCGAGCACGCTGGTGACTGGCGTGGTGCAATGGACCTCGCGGCCCTTCTGATCCAGAACGTGTTCAACCAGCATCGGTCACGACCTCCCTGCCCCGTTGCACCGGGGAGACGGCCCATTGGACCGCCGCCCTGCTCTGATGGATAAGGGGAGGCGCTGCGGCGCATTCAAGACGGGCCGCCGGGTATTTGGTATAACCCGAGGTTTAACAGCCGGTTAGGCGCCCTTCATGGCGGCGATCTTCTTGCGCATCGCCGCAAGCAGGCCGTCCAGGCGCCCACCCGAGCCCTGGATGGCCGAGGCATATTCCTGGCGCTGGGTGATGGCCATGGACACGCCTTCCACCACGAT
>CAYOKN010000191.1:0-6112 GCA_964404545.1 uncultured Rhodospirillaceae bacterium
GCCTTTCCGCCGGGCATGGAGGCGCCGGTGCGCGCCGCCATCGACGCCGCGCTGGAAGCCATGGGCGCCGAGATCGGCTACTGCACCGCCGCCGCCGGCTCGGACATCCTGTTCATCGAGGCCATGCTGGAGCGCGGCGCCCAGGTGCATGTGTTGCTGCCCTGCCATGCCGAGGACTTTGTGCAGACCCGGGTGGCCTATGCCGGCCCGCTGTGGGAGCGCCGCTTCCGCGCCGTGCTGAAGCTGGCCACCAGCGTGCAGTATGTGTGCGACGACCGGCTGATGGGGCACGAGATCCTGTTCCGCCACGCCAACCGGGTGATCGACGGCACCGCCCGCCTGCAGGCGCAAAGCCTGGGCACCTGGCCGCATCTGCTGGCGGTCTATGACTATGGCCTGCCGCCCTCGCCGGGCTCGGCCGCCGACTTCATCGACCATTGGGGCGATCCGGCGCGGCTGCGGGTGATCGACCTCGAGGACATCCGTTCGGCCGGCGGCTGGACCCCGCAGCCCCCTGCCGAGGCGCTGTCGGCGGCCATGCCGGTGGTGCAGCCCGAGCGGGTGATCCGCTGCATGCTGTTCGCCGACGTGGTGGGTTTTTCGAAGCTGAAGGACCACCAGCTGCCCGGCTTCTGGGGCTATATGGAGGCGGTCAAGGCTCATGTGGCGCCCAGCCAGCCGCCCCTGACCCTGATCGAAAGCTGGGGCGATGCCCTTTATATCGTCACCGACACGGCGCGCGGCATGGCCGAGCTGGCCTGCTCGCTGACCGAGGCGTTCGCCGCCATCGATCCCGCCGACCACGGCCTGACCACGCCCCTGTCCCTGCGCATCGGCCTGCATGCCGGGCCGGTGTTCCCCGGCACCCATCCGCTGACCGGCCGGGCCATCGTCTATGGCGGCCATGTGAACCGGGCCGCCCGGATCGAGCCGGTGACGGTGCCCGGCCATATCTATGCCTCGGCCCCCTTCGTGGCCCAGCTGACCGCCGAGGATTCCGAGCATGAGGCCGAGTCGCGCCTTTCGGGCGGCAGCTGGCAGGCGGGCTTTGTCTGCGAATATCTGGGAGTGTTGCAGCTGGCCAAGAATTTCGGCGATCAGGCGGTCTATCACCTGATGCGGCGGACCGCCCCATGAGCGCCCTGCCGGACAGCTCGCCCGCCGCCTTCGCGCGGCGCTACAACCGCATCATGCGCCTGACCTTTCTGGTGGTGGCGCTGATCGCCGGCCTGCTGTTCGCGCTGCAGTTCCAGGCACGGCTGGACGCCAAGCTGGAAGACGCCCGGCGCGACATGGTGCTGCGCGCCCAGGGCCTGGACCATGCCCTGAAGACCAGTTCCGACCATGTGGAGGGCATGCAGCTGGTAGCCCAGCGGGCCCTGCGCGAGATGGTGGCGCCGCCGCCGGCCTCGCCCTTGTATCAGGCCCTGACGGTGCGCGAGGACAAGGGCTTCTGGACCCTGGACGCGCCGCCCGAGCGGTTCCCCAAGTCCACCATCGGCAACCTGACCGCTGTGCCCACCGAACAGGACGGCGACTATCGCCGCGAGGTGGAGATGGCGCTGGCCCTGAACCCGCTGTTCGAGGCGGCGCAAGCCTCGCTGCCCAATCTGGGCTGGGCCTATTACACCTCCGAGCGGAAATTCATCAACATCTTCCCCTGGGTGGCGGCCAAGGACTTTGCCTGGACGCCCGAGCTCTATACCCATAGCTGGTGGAAAGACGCGGTGCCGGGCAAGGCGGCGTCGCGCAATCGCTTCTGGACCGAGGCCTATATCGACAGCGCCGGCAAGGGGCTGATGGTCACCTGTTCCGCGCCGGTGCATGACCCGGCCCGGGGCGACCTGTTCCGGGGCACCGTGGCGGTGGACCTGACCCTGGATGTGCTGAACGAGTTCGTGCGCCTGCCCGAGGGCAGCGCGGCGCGGGCTTTCGTGGCCAACAATTTCGACCAGCTGCTGGCCCATCCCGGCGTGGTGTCCTCCAGCGCCACCGCCGTGCGCGCGCCGGCCGAGAGCCTGCCCCCGGAACTGGCCGCCCTGGGGCCCGCGCTGTACCAGGACTCCCTGGGCGGCATCGTCCAGCGCCAGGGCTATTTCGTGCTGACCCTGGAGCTGACCGAGGCGCCCTGGCGCATGGTCTGGTTCATGCCGCGCAGCGCCCTGATCCAGGAACTGCTGGGCGGCTCCATCTGGGAGGTGGCGGGTCTGCTGCTGGGGCTGGGGCTGATGCTGGTGATGGCGGGGCGTTCCACCAAGCGCGAATTCGTGGTGCCGGCCATCGGCCTGGTGCGCCATATCGAGGCGGAAAGCCGGGCCGAGGCGGTCGGAATCCCCAAGGACCTGCCCGGAGCCTGGCAGCCCTGGTTCGAGGCCATCAGCCGGGTGTTCAACGAGCACGGCCAGCTGGTGTCCATCCGCCAGGAGCTGGATGTGGCGCGGCGCATGCAGCAGAGCATCCTGCCCACCCGTTTCCCGCAGCGCCGCGACGTCCAGATCTGGGCCCGCATGCTGGCCGCCAAGGAAGTGGGCGGCGACTTCTATGACTTCTTCTGGCTGGACGAGCATCGGCTGGGGCTGGTGATCGCCGATGTGTCGGGCAAGGGCGTACCGGCGGCGCTGTTCATGGCCGTGGCCCGCACCCTGCTGCGCGCCACCGCGCCGGTGGCCGGCGGCCCGGCCGAGGCGCTGTCCACCACCAACGACCTGATCGCCGCCGACAACGACGCCAGCATGTTCGTCACGGTGTTCTATGGCGTGCTGGATGTGCGCGATGGTTCGCTGACCTATGCCAGCGGCGGACACAATCCCGCCTGCCTGATGCTGCCCGACGGCTCGGTGCGAGTGCTGCAGAACCCCGAGGGCGTGGCCCTGGGCGCCATGGAAGGCATGGACTATACCGAGACCACGGTGACCGTGCCGCCCGGCGCCGCCCTGGTGCTTTATACCGACGGCGTCACCGAGGCCTTCGACGTGGACGGCAACCCGTTCGGCGATCCCCGCCTGGTGCGGGCGCTGGAAGGGGCGGCGGGCAAGAGCTCCGAGGCGGTTGTGGCGCATCTGTTCGCCGATGTGGAAGCCTTCGCCATCGGGGCTCCGCAGGCCGACGACATCACCTGCCTGGTGGTGCGGCGGGGGGAGGACGGCCATGGCTGATCCGGCCGCTGCCCGCGTGGAGCTGTGGCTGGACAACCGGCTGGAGGAGATCGGCCGGCTGGTGGACACCCTGCAGGGCTTCCTGGACGAGCACGGCCTGCCCGCCACCCTGGGCCACCGGCTGGCGGTGGTGTTCGACGAGTTGCTGTCCAACACCATCAACTATGGCTATCCCCAGGGCGGGGCCCACCAGATCCGGGTGCTGGTGGAATTGTCGGGGCGCACCATCAGCATCCTGATCGAGGATGACGCGGTGGAGTTCAATCCCCTGGACGCGCCGGAACCCGACCTGGAGCTTGGGGTCGAGGACCGGCCCATCGGCGGGCTGGGCGTGCATCTGGTGCGCACCCTGATGGACAGCGTGTCCTGGAGCCGGGACAATGGCCGAAACCGGCTGGCCCTGGCCAAGACCATCTAGAAAAAGAACGCAAAGGACCAAGACATGGAGATCACCGAAAGCAAGGCTGCCGACACTACCGTCCTCGATCTGGCGGGACGGCTGGACACCAACACCTGCAAGGCGCTGGAAGACCGGCTGAACGGCCTGGTCGCGGGCGGTGCGGCCAGCCTGCTGATTGACTTTTCGGGGATCGACTATATCTCGTCGGCCGGCCTGCGCGTGCTGCTGGCCTGCGCCAAGCAGATGAAGCAGAAGCAGGGCCGCCTGGCCCTAAGCGGAATGCAGCCCCAGGTTCGCGAGATTTTCGATATTTCCGGCTTCTCGAAGATCTTCACCATCATCGGCAGCCGCGACGAGGCCCTGGCGAGCCCGGCGTGACCGCTCGTCGCGGGCGATGTGGGCCAGCCGGCTTTCCAGCACATTGCGGTTGGTCAGCCCCAGCAGCTCGGAGAAGGCCCGGCGCGAGCCCCAGCCTTCCACCACGCGCCCGGCCTCGCGGCTGGCCTCCAGCCGGTGGATGATGTCGGCATAATCCTCGATTCCGCCGACGATGATGTCGAACCAGTTCAGCCGCGCCTCGGCCACCAGCGGATCATCGGCCAGCGCCTGGCTGATGCGGCCGATCTTGGTGGCCTGGTCCAGCAGCACGATGTCCATGGCGTGCTCGCCCTCGGTCAGCAGGCGGCGCAGCCCGCCATCCCAGCGGATCGAGATTTCCGGCAGGAACACATAGCGCAGCCCGCCCACCCAGCCCACGCCCATGCCGGGCGCCGCCAGGGTGGTGAAGCCGTCGATGGGCCAGCCTTCGCCGGCAAAGCCGGTGATGCGGTCGATCAGCCCGCGCAGCTGGCCGATGGTGCGCGGCTCGGTCAGGGTGACGGTCAGGCCGGGGCGGGTATTGTCGGCCCATTCGTCGTCGTGCAGCACCCGGGCCACGAAGGCATCGGTCTGGTCATGGCGGCGCGCCAGCCCGAACAGGGTGCCGGCCAGGCTCTGCACCTCGAAATCCGGCAGGACTTCCACCTCAAGGCCCAGCGACAGTTCCTGGCTTTGGCCATAGCGGCCCAGCACCGGGGTGGCGCTGATGGACAGCACGCGCTCGTCGGCGCGCAGCAGGCCGGTGATGGGCGCGGCCAGTTCCAGGATCTGTTGCGAGCGGGGATAGACCTTGTGCGCGGGCACCACCGGGTGCCGCGCGAGCCGGGCCAGGCCACCCACCTCCATCTGGCAGGTCAGTCCCACGCAAAAGACGTCGCGATCCATCCGTCCGCCCAAAATCAACCGAAATGCGATCTTAGCCCTGCCTGCCCAGGGCGGAAAGCGACGATGGAAAAAAATTCGGAAAAGGCCGAATTCACACGCTTGACAGGTCCAAGAACCCCGAATATAAGAGGCGCCCTACCGACGGACGGTGCGGGCGATTAGCTCAGCGGGAGAGCACTCCCTTCACACGGGAGGGGTCGCAAGTTCAATCCTTGCATCGCCCACCATCCGGTCCGGAAAACAAAAGGCTGCCCCCTCCCGGGGCGGCCTTTTGCTTTTGGGCCGCTTTTGCTTTTTGGGGCGGTTTGCGGTAAGACCGCTGCATGACCAGCGTCATGCCCAAACCCGATTCCGAGATCCATGCCGGCGTGGAGCCGGGGTTGCGCTTTGCCACCCTGATCTGCGCCGACGGCTCGATCCATGACCTGACCTGGGACCGGGTGCGGACCTGGACGCCGGACCAGGGATTTCTGTGGGTGCATCTGGAGCGCGACGACCCCACCGCCCAGGCCTGGCTGTGCGCCCAGGCGGGCATCGACCCGCTGGTGGGGCAAAGCCTGCTGGACGAGGACAGTCGCCCGCGGGTCCAGGATGTGGGCGACGCCCTGCTGGTGGTGCTGCGTGGCGTCAATGTGGCCGAGGACCCGCTGGAGGCCGAGCTGGTGCCCATCCATGTGTGGATCGAGGCCACCCGCTGTATCTCGCTGCGCGACCGCGACCACCAGCTTTCGGCCCTGCGCGACATCCGGCTCTTGCACATGAGCGGGCGCGGGCCGCGCACCCCGGGCAGCCTGCTGGCGGTGATTGCCGAGAAGGTGGTGGACCACCTGACCCTGGTGACCGAAGCCATCGAGGACGAGGTGGACGCGCTGGAGGACGATGCCGCCGCCGGCACCGAGAACAAGGATTTCCGCGCCGACATTTCCTGGGCCCGGCGCCGCGCCATCGGTTTGCGCCGCTATCTGGGGCCGCAGCGCGACGCCCTCTACCGCCTGCTGCATGACGACGCCACCTGGCTGGACAACAATGCCAAGGCCCGCCTGCGCGAGGTGACGGAACGGCTGCGCAGCCATATCGAAGACCTGGACGCCTTGCGCGACCGCGCCACCGTGCTGCATGAGGACTTGTCCACCAAGATCGCCGAAAAGGCCGCCCAGACCTCGCACCGCCTGACCGGCGTGGCCGCCATGCTGATCCCGCCCACCATCATCACCAGCGCCCTGGGCGCCAATATCGGCGGCATCCCCGGCGCCGACGACCCCAACGCCTTCTGGTATATGTGCGCCGGCCTGGC
>CAYOKN010000192.1:0-5981 GCA_964404545.1 uncultured Rhodospirillaceae bacterium
CCCTTGCCGCCGCCCAGCAGGGTGGCGGTCACGTCGGCCTTGACCGGGCCGGTCATGAAGGGCGCCTGGAACGGCACCGTGTCCAGGCCGAAGCGGGCCCGCGCGGCATCGTCCAGCACTGCATTGCTGAGAAGGTAGCGGCTGCGGAACTGGGCCTTGGTGAAATTTTCGCGCCATTTCAGGTCGCCGGTTACGCCGCCCAGCACCACCTTGCCGGCCACGTCCATGCCCTTGGGGTCCACTTCCAAGGTGACATTGGACTCGGTCAAGTCCTGCCCCAGCAGGATGCCGGGAATGGCCAGGTCGCTGAGCTTGGACACAGCCTTCAGGCTGATCTGGTCGAAGCCCAAATCCTTGAGCAGCGGGAAATGCAGCGAGAGCTGGGTTTCCTGCCGCCCCTTCACCTTGGCCGGCTGGATGCCCAGGGCCGAGGCATAGCCCAGCGGCTTGTTGTCGATCAGGCGCAGCGCCTCGGCCGAGGGGCCGACGATGCGGGCCTGGATATCGGCATATTGCCATTCGTCGCGCAGGCCGGTCAGCTTGACGGTGCCCTCGGCCAGCTGCAGATCACCCACGCGCCCCCGTTGGGCGGTGACGGTAAAGGCGTCCGCGTTGAAGGTGACGGTAGCGTCGGCATCGGTGATGGGCGGCATGGGCCGCAGATAGTGGACAGTCACCCCCTTGGGGCGCAGCTCGCCCGCCAGCTGCTCGACCACCATCTCCTCGACCGGCGCGCCAGGCGGCAGGCGGGCCGCCAGGGTGAGCAATGCTTCGGACACCACCCCGCCTTCCAGATTGCCCACCACCCACTCACGCGGATTGGGGGCGGCGCCCTCGGGCCACAGGCCCGGCAGGCGCTCCACCGGCAGGTCGGCCAGGCGGGCATCGGCCTTGATCACCAGCCCGTCCGGCGTGTCGTCCACCACGGCGCCCACGGTGATGCTGGGGCCGTCCAGGTTCACGGACAGCTCGGTCAGGTTCAGGCGCTTGGCCCCCTCCAGCAACTCGCCGCGCAGCTTCAGGTCGGTGACCGGAAAGACCGTGTCCAGCGGCGCCGGCGCCCGCAGCGATCCGGTGCCCCCGGTCAGGTCGAAGCGCACCCATTGCAGGCCCTGGTCCAGCGAAAATGCGGCGCCCACCGAGCCGGTCAGCGGCATATCCACCGCCTGCAAGGCCTCGGCAGCCGGATGCAGCGGGGCGAACAAGGCGGGACGCAGGCCGGTAAAGGCCACTCGCCCCTCGACCATGCGGTCCACGGCCACGAAATCGCCGCCGGCGGTCACATGCGCGCGCTCGCCGGCCAGGTCCAGGGTCAGGTCGGCGGTGCCGGCGATGCCGTCCTCGTCGCGGGTCAGTACGATATCGGCATCGGGCGCGTGCCAGGACACGCCCATTTGCCGGTCCTCGATCACCAGATCGCCGTCCTCGACCGCCACCAGCCGCAGATTGCCGGCGGTGGTCATGGCATCGGGCGGCGCCAGAAGCTGTTGCAGAATGGCCTGGATCACCGGGCCGGACTCACCGCCCGAGCGGTCGCCCATGCCCCATTCCATGCGGCCCTGCTCGTCGCGCACCAGGCGGATGGTGGGCGACACCAGCACCACCGAGCGGGGCGCCACGATGCCGCGCACCAGCGCCGGCCCGCTGACCGACAGCCCCATTTCCGGCACCGAGGCCAGCACCCGGTCACCCGGCCCCAGGGCGCGCACGCCCACGGCGCGCACCGCCAAGGTCTTGTCCTCGGGGCTCCAGATCAGCACGGTGGTGTGCAGGTCCACGCGCAGGCTGCCGTCGGGGGCCGTCAGCGCCTCTTCCAGATAGGGGGTCAGGAAATCCAGGGACAGCGGGCCCTGCGACAGGCGCCAGGTCAGGCCGGCGGCGGTCAGCAGAGCCAGAAGCACAGCGGCGCCGACCGCCTGAAAGAAGACCCGAACCGATGCTTGAACCAACGACGCCAATCCAGGGCACGTGAAACTTGACCCTTTCTGGGCCTTTGCGCAGCATGAGGCAAGAGTCTCTGTAGGGGAAAAGCAAAGTGAGGGTACAGATCGATCCGCGCGTGCTGCCGCGGCCGGCCGACCATGACCGCATGCAGCGTGGATTCGATGATTGGCTGGAACGGGCGAAGGGATGCGAGGATGATCCGGCCCTGGCCGCCTTCATGGTCGAGGCCGCCGAGGCGTCCGCCCCTCTGCGTCCGCTGCTGGAGGCAGTGTTCGGCAACAGCCCCTTCCTGACCTGGTGCCTGCTGAACGAGGCCGCGTTCCTCCGCGAGATGGTGACCCAGGGGCTGGACGAGACCTATGCCGCCCTGACCCTGGAAATGAAGCTGGACCTGGGCGGCGAAGCCGACACCACCACACTGATGCGCGAACTGCGCAAGGGCAAGCGCCGGGTGGCGCTGCTGGTGGCGATTGCCGACCTGACCCATGCCTGGCCCCTGATGCGGGTGACCGAGGGCCTGGCCCATTATGCCGAAACCGCCCTGTCCCTGGCCTGCCGCCACCTGCTGCGCCAGGGTCACGAGGCCGGCGACATCCAGCTGCCCCACCCCGAGGACCCCGAGCGCGGCTCGGGCCTGATCGTGCTTGGCATGGGCAAGCTGGGGGCGCTGGAGCTGAACTATTCCAGCGACATCGACATCATCGTCTTCTATGACCAGGACAAGGTGGCCTATACCGGCCGCAAGTCGGTGGGCGAATTCTTCACCAAGCTGACCCGCAGCCTGGTTCGGATCATGGAGGAGCGCACCGCCGAAGGCTATGTGTTCCGCACCGATCTGCGCCTGCGCCCCGACCCCGGCTCGACCCCGCCGGCGGTGTCGCTGGCCGCCGCCGAAGCCTATTACGAAGGGTTCGGCCAGAACTGGGAGCGCGCCGCCATGATCAAGGCCCGCCCGGTGGCCGGCGACATGGAATCGGGCGAGGCTTTCGTCAAGTTTCTGCGGCCCTTCATCTGGCGCAAGCATCTGGACTTCGCCGCCATCAACGACATTCATTCCATCAAGCGCCAGATCAACGCCCACAAGGGCGGCGCCAGGATCGCCGTGGCCGGCCACAATGTGAAGCTGGGCCGCGGCGGCATCCGCGAAGTGGAATTCTTTGCCCAAACCCAGCAGCTGATCTGGGGCGGCCGCCAGCCCGAACTGCGCTGCAGCCGCACCCTGGACGCGCTGGAGCAACTGGCCGCGCTGGAGCATGTGGTGCCCGAGACGGCGCGCCAGATGGCCGACGCCTATGACTATCTGCGCCGGCTGGAACACCGGCTGCAGATGATCGACGACAAGCAGACCCAGACCCTGCCCACCGACCCGCGCGAATTGGGCGAGTTGGCGGTGTTCGCCGGCCATGCGGACGTGGAGGCCTTCGCCGCCAGCCTGACCGCCGTTCTGCGGGTGGTCGAGGACCATTACGCCGCCCTGTTCGAGGACAGCCCCTCGCTGACTGCCGACACCACCGGCGACTTGGTTTTTACCGGCGGCGAGAACGACCCGGCCACCCTGAAGACCCTGGCCGGCATGGGCTTCAAGAACGCCGAGGCCATCTGCGGCCAGATCCGCGGCTGGCACCACGGTCGGGTGCGCTGCACCCGCTCGACCCGGGCGCGCGAGCTGTTGACCGAACTGACCCCAGCCCTGCTGGCGGCCCTGGCCCGCACCTCGGAGCCCGATGCCGCCTTCATGAAGTTCGACGAATTCCTGACCGGCCTGCCCGCCGGCGTGCCGCTGTTCAGCCTGTTCACCCAGAATCCCATGCTGCTGGACCTGGTGGCCGAGGTGATGGGCAATGCGCCGCGCCTGGCCGCCCATCTGTCGCGCCACACCAACCTGCTGGATGCGGTGCTGACCCAGAACTTCTTCGACAGCCCGCCCGACCTGGCCGCCCTGCAGGCCGAGCTGGACAAGGCGCTGGCCGAGGCCCGCGACTTCCAGGAGGTGCTGGACATCAGCCGCCGCTGGGCCAACGACCACAAGTTCCAGGTGGGCATCCTGACCCTGAAGAACCTGCTGGACCCTGACCAGGCCGCCCATGCGCTCAGCGACGTGGCCGAAGCGGTGCTGTCGCGGCTGCACCCGCTGGTGGAGGAGGAACTGGCCCGCGCCCATGGCCGGGTGCCCGGCGCCGGCTCGGTGATCATCGCCATGGGCAAGGCCGGCAGCCGCGAGATGACCGCCACCTCGGACCTGGACCTGGTGCTGGTCTATGACGCGCCCGCCGACTCCGAGGGCTCGGACGGCCCCAAGCCGCTGTCGCCCAGCGTCTATTACGCCCGCCTGACCCAGCGCATCGTCAATGCCCTGACCGCCCCCACCGGCGAGGGCACCCTCTATGAGGTGGACATGCGCCTGCGCCCCTCGGGCAATGCCGGCCCGGTGGCCTCCAGCTTCGACTCCTTCCGCCGCTATCACGAGGAAGCGGCCTGGACCTGGGAGCATATGGCCATGACCCGGGCCCGGGTGGTGTCGGGCGATGCCGCCCTGAAGGCCAGGGTGGAAGGCGTGATCGCTGCCACCCTGAGCCGGCCGCGCGACCCGGACAAGCTGTTGTGGGACGTGGCCAGCATGCGCGAGCGCATGGCCCGCGAGCACAAGTCCGACAGCGTCTGGGAGACCAAGCATTACCGCGGCGGCCTGGTGGACATCGAGTTCATCGCCCAATATCTGCAGCTGGCCCATGCCGCCGCCACCCCGGCGATCCTGTCCCATTCCACCGTGGACGTGCTGCGCCGCGCCGCCGACCTGGGCCATCTGGACAACAGCGATTCGGAAACCCTGATCGAGGCCCTGCGGCTGTGGTGGGCGATCCAGAGCGTGCTGCGCCAGACCGTGGCCGGCGCCTTCCGCGAGGACGCCGCCCCCGAGGGCCTGCGCCGGGTGCTGGTCAAGACCGCCGGGGCCGGCGATTGGGAAACCTTGCGTCACCGAGCCGCAACTTGCGCCCAGGCCGCCTATGCGCTTTTCTGCAAGCTGATCGCCGAGCCCGCCGAACCCTTGCGGGCCCGCTTTGAACAGGAGAAGTCCGCATGACCGTCAAGGATGGTGACCAGGCCCCCGATTTCACCCTGCCCACCGATGGCGAGGGGACTTTGTCGCTGGCCAGCCTGAAGGGCCGCAAGGTGGTGCTGTACTTCTATCCCAAGGACGACACCTCGGGCTGCACCTCGGAAGCCATCGACTTTCGCGACCATGCCCAGGCCTTTGCCGATGCCAACACGGTGATCGTGGGCATCTCCAAGGACAGCCCGCGCAGCCATGACCGCTTCAAGAGCAAGCACGGCCTGAACTTCACCCTGGCCTCGGACACCGAAGGCACCGCCTGCGAGGCCTATGGCGTGTGGGTGGAAAAGAGCATGTATGGCCGGAAATATTTCGGCATCGAGCGCGCCACCTTCCTGATCGACGCCGAGGGCAAGCTGGCCCGCGTCTGGCGCAAGGTCAAGGTCAAGGGCCATGCCGGCGAGGTTCTGGCCGCCGCCAAGGCCCTGTAAGTTTCCTCTTTCAAACTCCAAGGACGATTGATGAGCACTGACTCCTGCCCCTGCGGCACCGGCAAGACCTTCGACGACTGCTGCGGTCCGCTGCTGGCCGGCACCAAGAAGCCCGCCACCGCCGAGGCCCTGATGCGCAGCCGCTACACCGCCTATACCAAGGCGGACATGGACTATGTGGAGCGCACCACCGCGCCCGAGGGCCGGCACGACTTCGACAAGGAGAAGGCCCGCGCCTGGGCGGTGAACTCGCAGTGGCTGGGCATGGAGGTGCACAGCACCGAAGCCGGCGGCGAGGCCGACCAGACCGGCGTCGTGGATTTCACCGTGCGCTTCACGTTCCAGGGGGTCCCCGGCCAGCAGCGCGAAGTGTCGCGTTTCCGCAAGGAAGCCGACGGCCAATGGCTCTATGTGGACGGCGCCATGGGCACCGCCCCGATCCGCCGCGAAAAGATCGGCCGCAACGACCCCTGCCCCTGCGGCTCGGGCAAGAA
>CAYOKN010000193.1:0-5981 GCA_964404545.1 uncultured Rhodospirillaceae bacterium
ACATCGACGCCCTGGCCGCCGAGATGATCGACCGCTTCGGGCCCTTGCCGCCCGAAGTCGATAATCTGCTGGAAATCGTGGCCATCAAGGTGCTGTGCAAGAAGGCCAATGTGGAGAAGGTGGACGCCGGTCCCAAGGGCATCCTGCTGGCTTTCCGGGGCAATCAGTTCCCCAATCCCGTCGGGCTGGTGACCTTCATCAGCCAGCAGGTGGGGCTGGTCAAGCTGCGGCCCGACCACAAGCTGGTCTATGCCCGCGCCTGGGACGACGCCAAGCAGCGGGTCAAGGGCATCCAGGGCCTGATGAAGAAGCTGGCCGAGGTGGCCAAGGCGGCCTGACCTTGGCGGGTCAGGCCGGTTCGGACACCAGGGAGGGCAGGGCGCTGGCGGCGCCTTCGACGGCCAGGTCCAGCATGCGGACCAGGACGTCGGCGTCCTGTGCGCCTGCCACCGCATAGCGGTCGGCGAAGATGAAGCAGGGCACCCCCGATACGCCCAGCCGGTGGAGCCGCAAATTTTCCGAATGCACCGCCTGATGCTCGGCATCGGCGCCCAGCGCCTCGCGCAGGCTGGCCGGGTCCAGGCCGGACGCTTGGCCGATCTGCACCAAAAGCTCGGTGTCGCCGATGTCCTGGCCATGACAGAAATAGGCCTGAAACAGGGCCTCGACCACCTTGTCGGCGCAGCCCCCATCCTGGGCCTTGCGCACCAGGACATGCGAGGCGGTGCTGTTGGGGGTGCGCCGCATGGCGTCGAAATCGAAGTCCAGGCCATCGGGCCGGGCGCTGTCCCGAATGGTCTGCAGCACCCGCTGCACCCGCAGCGGGCTGCCGAATTTGCGTTCCAGATAGAGCTGCCGGTCCATGCCGGACTGGGCCATCTCGGGGTTCAGCAGGAAGGGCCGCCAGGTCACGCGCGGCCGCACAAAGGGCCGTTGCGCCAGGGCGCGCTCGAGCCGCCGCTTGCCGATGAAGCACCAGGGACAGATGGTGTCGAAGGCAATGTCGATCCGCATGCCGCCCTCCCGGACGAGCGTCACTCCATGTTCTGCCGCGCCCGCGCGATCAGCGAGGCGGCATCGTCCTCGGGCTTCAGGTCGGCCAAGCCTACCTGCACCCAGACCCGCACGGGCTGATAGACGTCTGGAATGGCGAAATCCGTATGGCTGAGCACTCCGGCGATGCGCTGCATCACCACCTCGGCTTCATCGCGCGGAGTGTCGGACAGCACCGCGCAGAACTCATTGCCCTCGAAGCGGGCCGACAGGTCCTCGGTCCGCAGCAGGCCCGAGATCCAGTGGCTTAGCTGCTCCAGCAGGTTCGAGGCGGCTTCGTCGCCGAACTGCTCACGCACGCCTTCCACATTGGGGACATAGAAGAACACCACCGACAGATGCCGGTCGTGCTGGCGCGCCTGATCCAGGCGGGCCTTGAGGTAGGCTTCCAGGAAATCGCGGGAATAGCCGCCGGTCAGGCCGTCGCGGGTTGGGTGCTGCAGCGAAGCCATCAGCGCGTCGCGCATGGACCAACGCTGCTTCTGGCGGCGCACCAGCATGGCCAGGGTGGCGGTCAGGCGGCGTTCGTCCAGGGGCTGGCGCAGAACCTGCGATGCGCCCCGGCGATAGGCGTCCACCGGGTCCAGGCCGGGGCCGGCAGGGGCCACCAGAACCACCGGAAGGTTGTAGAGGCGGGGGTTGTGCCGGGCATGGGCACAGAAATCCAGCACCGCCTCGGCATTGTTTTCGACCAGGATCACCGCCGCATCCACCGGGGCGGTGGAAAGGGCATGTTCGGCCTCGTACAGGTTGGCAATGACCTTTACCGCGCCCACCTGTTCCAGGAGGCCTTGCACCCGGCCCGGATTGCGGCCCACCAGCAGCAGGCTGGCGCTTTCGTCCGCGTCCGACGGCTCGCCAGCGACGGAAACGCCCAGGGCGCGGGCGGCGGCTTGGCGCATGCGCACTTCGGACTGCATGGTGGCAAGGCGCACCAGCGGACGGATGCGCGCGGTCAGCTCGGAATCGTCCACGGGCAGCTCGAACACATCGTCCACGCCCGATGCGGCGGCGCGTTCGTAATCCTCGCCGTCGGGCTTGCGGGCCAACAGGCAGACCGGAACCGTGCGCAGCTTGTCGTCGGCCTTCAGCGCGGCGGCCAGGGCCAGCGGGTCCATGCCGGTCAGGCTGGGGCCGATCAGGATCATGTCGGGCACGTCGGTCCGAGCATCCTGCAGCGCCTCGTTCCCCGTGGGCACCATGCGGCCGTCATAGCCCGACCGGCGCAGACGCGACAGCAGGTCAGAGGCGAATTCGGCATCGCCGTCGGCGACCAGGATGCTGGCAAGATGTATCATGCTCGACGCCCACCCTTTCTGCGGCACTCTTGTGGATGAAAGGTATAATACCTTCGCGCGCAGGAAGATAGGGGGCCGCATGATCCTGCGGTGGGCCGGTACGCGTAAAGGGCAAGAAAGCGGGCTTGAGTTTGACGAACTGAACTGTTCAGTTTAATTTTGCACCGGTTCAGGAAAAGGGCGACCCCATGCGTAAGGCGATCATGGCGATTGGGCTGCTGGCCGTGGTGGCGGGCGGCGGATATTGGTATCAGACCCGGTCGGTGTCCCCCGACGCCGGCAAGGCTGCCGGCGGACCCGGCGGCGGCATGGCGGTGGCGGTGGAGGCGGCCAAGGTCCAGGTCGGCCCCATCAGCCGCGAGATCCAGGCGGTCGGTTCGCTGCGATCCAATGAATCGGTGATGGTGCGCCCCGAAGTGGCCGGGCGGATCGACCGCTTCCAGTTCAACGAAGGTGACCGGGTGACCAAGGGCCAGATGCTGGTGCGGCTGGATGACTCCAACTGGGCCGCGGCGGTCGAGGAAGCCCGCGCCAACGTGGCCCTGGCCCAATCCAATTTCCAGCGCGCCCAGGAACTGGCCCGCAAGGGAGCCGGCACCGAGCGCACCCGTGACGAGGCCGAGGCCAAGCTGCGGGTGGACCAGGCGCGGCTTGAATCGGCGCGCGCGGCCCTGCAGAAGACCCAGATCGTGGCGCCCTTCGACGGCGTGGTGGGTCTGCGCCAGGTGTCGGTGGGCGCCTATGTGCAGCCCGGCCAAGACATTGTGAACCTGGAAAGTCTGGATCCCATCAAGGTGGATTTCCGTATCCCCGAAGTGCATCTCGCCGCCCTGCGCAGTGGCCAGACCCTGGACGTGGTGGTGGATGCCTATCCCGGTCAGGCTTTTTCGGGCCAGGTCTATGCCATCGATCCGGCGGTGGACTTGAACGGCCGCGCCGTGCTGGTGCGTGCCCGCCTGCCCAACGCCGATGGCCTGCTGCGCCCGGGCCTGTTCGCCCGGGTGGCGCTGGTGGTCGAGCGCCAGGACAATGCCATCCAGGTGCCGGAACAGGCCATCGTGCCCAGGGGCGCCGAGGTCATGGTATTCCGGGTGGTGGATGGCAAGGCGGTACCTACCCCGGTCAAGACCGGCAAACGCCGGGCCGGCATGGTCGAGGTGACTGAGGGCCTGGGGCCCGACGACACGGTGATCACCGCCGGGCAGATGAAGGTACGGCCCGGCGCCGCCGTCAATGTGGTGAACGCCAAGCAGGGGGCCTGACGGCCATGCAGCTTCCGGAACTTTGCATCCGCCGTCCGGTTTTCGCCACGGTGATGAGCTTGTTGATCCTGCTGGTTGGCCTGATCAGCTGGCAGCGGCTGGCCGTGCGGGAATATCCCAAGATCGACGAGCCGGTGGTGACCGTGGACACCACCTATGCCGGCGCCTCGGCCGAAATCGTGGAAACCCAGGTCACCAAGCCGCTCGAGGACTCCCTGGCGGGCATCGAGGGCATCGACGTGCTTTCGTCCAACAGCCGCTCGGAACGCAGCCAGATCACCATCCGCTTCAAGGTCACCCGCGACATCGACGCCGCCGCCAACGATGTGCGTGACCGCGTGGGCCGTGTGCGCGGGCGCCTGCCGGACGAGATCGAGGAGCCGGTGATCGCCAAGGTGGAGGCCGACGCCCAGCCCATCATCTATCTGGCCTTTTCGTCCGACCGCCATTCGCCGCTGTTCGTGTCTGATTATGCCGACCGCTATGTGAAGAACCGGCTGCAGACCCTGACCGGCGTGGCCGATGTGCGCATGTTCGGCGAACGCCGCTATGCCATGCGCATCTGGCTGGACCCCGACCGCCTGGCCGCCTATGGCCTGACCCCGGCGGACGTGGAGGGCGCGTTGCGCCGCCAGAACGTGGAAATCCCCGCCGGCCGCATCGAAAGCCAGAAGCGGGAGTTCACCGTCCTGTCGGAGACCGACCTGCGTACCCCGGGCCAATTTGAGCAGGTGATCCTGAAGACCGCCGCCGGCTATCCCGTGCGCCTGGGCGACGTGGCTCGGGTCGAGGAAGCCGCCCGTGACGAGCGCCGCATGGTGCGGCTGAGCGGCCAGAACGCCGTGGCCTTGGGCGTGGTCAAGCAATCGGTGGCCAATCCGCTGGATGTTTCGCAGGGCGTGCGTACAGCCCTGCCCGAGATCGCCGCCAGCCTGCCCGAGGGCATGGGCGTGCAGATCGGCTATGACTCGTCGGTCTTCATCGAACGCTCCATCCAGTCGGTGTTCAGCGCCATCGCCGAGGCGGTGGTGCTGGTGGTGGCCATTATTTTCCTGTTCCTGCGCAATGTGCGGGCCACGATCATCCCGCTGGTCACCATTCCGGTGTCCTTGGTGGGCGCCTTTACCCTGATGTATCTGTTCGACTTCTCAGTGAATACCCTGACCCTGCTGGCCATGGTGCTGGCCGTGGGATTGGTGGTGGATGACGCCATCGTGGTGCTCGAGAACATCTTCCGTCATGTGGAAGAGGGCATGCAGCCGCTGCAGGCGGCCATCCGGGGCTCGAAGGAGATCGCCTTCGCCGTGGTGGCCATGACCATCACCCTGGCCGCTGTCTATCTGCCCCTGGGCTTCATGACTGGCCGCACCGGCAAGCTGTTCACCGAATTTGCCCTGACCCTGGCGGCGGCGGTGCTGGTCTCGGGCTTCGTGGCGCTGACCTTGTCGCCCATGATGTGCTCCAAGCTGCTGCGCCATGAAAAGAAGCACTCGGCGCTGTATATGGCGATCGAACGGATGTTCGAACGCATGACCTTGGGGTATCAGGGCTTGCTGCGTGCAGCGCTGGGCATGCGCTGGGTGGTGGTTGGCATCGGCCTGGCGGTGGCGGTGGCGGCCGGCGGGCTGTTCGCCAGTTTGAAATCGGAACTGGCGCCCACCGAAGACCGGGGCACCATCGTCTCCATCGGTATCGCGCCCGAGGGCGCCACCGTGGACTACACCGACCAATATGCCCGCCAGGTGGAGGGCTTCGTAGCCCAGATCCCCCAGGTGGAACGCTATTTCATGATCGTGGGCACCCCGGTGGTGAACCAGTCCTTGTCCTTCATCCGCCTGAAGGACTGGAGTGAGCGCGACGTCAAGCAGCAGCAGGTGGTGCAGCAACTGGCGCCCAAACTGTTCGGCATTCCCGGCATGATGGCCTTTGCCGTCAATCCGCCCTCGCTGGGCCAGCGCGCCAGTTCCAAACCGGTGCAGGTGGTGATCCAGACCTCGCGTCCCTATGAGGAACTGCAGCGCATGGTGGACGCGGTGATGGCCGAGGCGTCCAAGAACCCCAAGCTGGTGGCGCTGGATTCGGACCTGAAGCTGAACAAGCCGCAGGTGCGGGTATCGGTGGACCGCGAAAAGGTGGCCGATGTGGGCACCAGCGTCGAGGAAGTGGGGCGGGCGCTGGAAACCCTGTTGGGCGGGCGCCAGGTCACTCGATACAAGAAGGATGGCGAGCAGTACGACGTGGTGGTGCAGGTGGCCGACGAGGGGCGCACCACCCCGGACCAGCTTTCCACCATCCATATCCGCGGCCGCGACGGCCAGATGGTGCAGTTGTCCAACCTGGTGCGGATCGAGGAGCGGGTGGCCCCGCG
>CAYOKN010000194.1:0-5976 GCA_964404545.1 uncultured Rhodospirillaceae bacterium
CGGCGCCGAGGCCACCCGCCAGCGGGTGGAGGCGCCGGGAAAGGCCCGTCCGCCCCGGGGCACCAGCACCAGCCCGGTGACCCCGCCAGCCTCGGCGGCCAGTTGCAGGCGGCGGGCGGCGGTCAGGTCCATGCCGCGCACCTCGCCCAGCACAGCCCCCAGGCCGGAACAGCGCAAGCCTTCCTCCATGCTCCACAGGATCTGTTTCTCGTCCCGCCCGCGGGCCAGGATCAGGCGGTCGGGTGGCAGGCCAAAGGCGGCCAGGCCGGGCGCATAGAGGCTGTCCCCGGCATCGCCGGCCCCGGGCTCGGCCCGCCGCAGGCACCACAGCACCGGACCGGACCGGGCCAGCAGCCCCAGCAGAGCGGCACAGAAGCCCGTGGCCGAACCATCCTCGGCCACCACCTCATGCAGCCGCCCGCACACCAGCCCGCCCCAGGGCAGCACGGCATCGGGCACGCCCAGCGGAACCGTCCTGGTCTCGGGCGCGGCACGTTCCATGGCCCAGATGCGGGCCTTCAATTGCTTTAGAAGGGCGGGATCGCGACGGCTCATGACTCACCTGTCGTTCTGCTTTTGTTCTAGTGACGGCGAGTGCCGGAGTCAAGCCGGGGCGGGGGCGATTAAGGGGAGCGCAGCGACTGGCGCGTTGAGCGCCCCGGAGCTTTAGCGGAGGTGAGCCAAGGCGGCGGAGCCGCCGCCCGGCGTTTGAGGGACACAAACAAAAACTGAGCGCAGCGACTGGCGCGTTGAGCGCCCCGGAGCTTTAGCGGAGGTGAGCCAAGGCGGCGGAGCCGCCGCCCGGCGTTTGAGGGACACAAACAAAAACTGAGCGCAGCGACTGGCGCGTTGAGCGCCCCGGAGCTTAGCGGATAAATGCGGGCGAGGGCGCCCGCGCTCCTTTGGCATGGCCGTTGTGCACTGGAGCGCGGACGCCCTTTTCCGCTCACACAAGCGGGCGGGACGCCGGCGCTCCCTGGGGACAAACATCAAAACCCTGTGACCCGCGTCACTTCATCTTAACCGTGCGGTGCTTATCATGGGGTCAGATGTCGGCAAGGAGGTCCTATGCTGCGCCGGATTGCCAAGCCCCTGGTCCTGATTGGACTGGCCCAATGGATCGCCCAGATCTTCTGGTGGGTCCAGGACGGTATCTGGGTCGCCATCAGTTTTGGCCGCATGAGGGCCGAGTTGTTCGGCTATCCGCCTTTCGTGCCGGTGCCCGGCCTGAAGCAGGCGGTGGATGTGGTGATGGCCCTGTCGCCGGGAACCGCCTTCCTGGTGCTGGGCGTGGGCATCATGGCCTGGGGCCTGGTGTCCGAGATCAGCCGTGAGCGGCGCAACCGCCGCCTGCTGCGGGCCACGCGGGCGGCCCAGGCGGCCAATGACAAGGAGCGTTGGACCCGGGTGGATTTCCGCAACGCATCTTGATGGGGCCTTAGTGTTGGCGGATGATCACGGGTCAAATGGCGGCCGGATGGCCCCCTCAGATCCCAATTCTGCACCCCGGGCATCGCCCGTGGTCATCCGCCAGCACTAACCCCAAAAACCTTGCTTTTCCTCGGCTCTAAAAATATATACGCTGGGCAATTGTCCCAGAAGCCCCGGAGTTTTGGTTAATGGCCCGCGTTACGGTTGAAGATTGCGTCGAAAAGATCCCGAACCGGTTCGAACTGGTCATGCTGGCCGCCCAGCGCGCCCGTGACATTTCGGCTGGCGGCCGCCTGACCGTCGAGCGTGACAACGACAAGAACCCCGTGGTGGCCCTGCGCGAGATCGCCGAGGAGACCGTCGCGCTGGATCACCTGCGCAACGAGCTGGTTCAGTCCCTGCAGAAGCATGTGGAAGTGGACGAGCCCGAAGAGGACGATATGGAGATGCTGGCGGCCCAGCAGGAACTGGCCTCGCTGGGCGGTGACGCCTCGGATGACGAGGAAATGGCCGCTGACGACCTGTCCATCGAGCCCGGCGAGTTGGACGAGGGCGACCTGGCTGCCGATCTGAGCAACCTGGACGAGGAATAAGGCAGCGGGCGGAGGCGGCGACTTGATGCATCTGCCGGGATCGCCGTCCCCCTTTGCCGCTTTCGGGCGCGGCCAGGCCGCGCCTTTTTTGACTCTTCTGCTGACTTTCGGCGCTCCTGAGGGCGCCATCCGGGATGCCGCGCCATGATGCGCCAATTCGAACTGGTGGAGCGGGTCAAGTCCTACGACCGCACGGCCGACGAGGACGCCATCAACCGCGCCTATGTGTTCGCCATGAAGATGCACGGCTCACAGCTGCGCGCCTCGGGCGATCCTTACTTCTCGCATCCCATCGAGGTCGCCGGCATCCTGACCGACTTCAAGCTGGATGACGCCTCCATCATCACCGCGCTGCTCCACGACACCATCGAGGACACGCCGGCCACCATGGAGGACATCACCCGGCTGTTCGGCGCCGACATCGCCCGGCTGGTGGATGGCGTGACCAAGCTGTCGCGCATCGAGCTGCAGTCGGACCATTCCAAGCAGGCCGAGAACTTCCGCAAGCTGGTGCTGGCCATGTCCGAGGACATCCGTGTCCTGCTGGTCAAGCTGGCCGACCGCGTGCACAACATGCGCACGCTGAAATACATCAAGAATCCCGACAAGCGCCGCCGGATCGCCATGGAGACCCTGGAGATCTATGCGCCTCTGGCCGAGCGCATCGGTATGCAGGAGCTGAAGGCCGAGTTGGAAGACCTGGCCTTCGCCGAACTGCATCCCGACGCCCGCGATTCCATCCTGGCGCGGCTGAAGTTTTTGCGCGAGCAGGGCGGCGACCTGATCGGCCGGATTCTGGACGAGCTGCGCACCACCCTGGACGAGGCCGGGGTCAAGGCCACCGTCTCGGGCCGCGAGAAATCGGTCTATTCCATCTGGCGCAAGATGCAGACCAAGAACGTAGCCTTCGAGATGCTCTCGGACATCATGGCCTTCCGGGTCTTGGTCGCCGATGTGGAGGACTGCTACCGCGCCCTGGGCGTGATCCACAGCAAGTATCCCATGGTCCCCGGGCGCTTCAAGGACTACATCTCGACGCCCAAGCCCAACGGCTATCGGTCGCTGCACACCGGCGTGTTCGGGCCCGAGCGCCACCGCATCGAGGTGCAGATCCGCACCCAGGACATGCACGAGGTCTCGGAACTGGGGGTGGCCGCCCATTGGAGCTACAAGCAGGGCAGCAAGACCACCGAGGGTCACCAGTACCGCTGGCTGCGCGAGCTTTTGGACATTCTGGAGCATGCCTCAAACCCCGAGGAGTTCCTGGAGCACACCAAGCTGGAGATGTTCCAGGATCAGGTGTTCTGCTTCACCCCGAAGGGCGACTTGATCAGCCTGCCGCGCGGCGCCTGCCCGGTGGACTTTGCCTATGCGGTCCATTCCGAGGTGGGCGACCATTGCGTAGGCTCCAAGGTCAATGGCCGCATCGTGCCCCTGCGCACGGTGCTGAACAATGGCGACCAGGTCGAGATCATCACCTCGAAGGCGCAGACGCCATCGCCCACCTGGGAACGCTTCGTGGTCACCGGCCGGGCCCGGGCGCGTATCCGTCGCTTCATCCGGTCGCAGCAGCGCGCCCAGTATCTGGACCTGGGCCGCTCGATCCTGCAGCGGGCCTTCAAGCAGGAAGGCTACGAATATACGGAAAAGGGCCTGGATGGCGTCTTGAAGATCTTCAAGGCTGCCAGCGTGGACGATCTGTGCGTCGAGGTGGGCGAGGGGCATTTCACCGGCCGCGAGGTGGTGGCTGCCGTCTATCCCGAACTGAAGACCGTGCCCAAGGCCGAGAATGTGGTGCCGCTGAAGGCGCCGCAGCGGGCCCCGGAAAAGGGCCGGGTGAACAAGGGCCGCGATGCGGTGCCCATCAAGGGGCTGATCCCCGGCATGGCCATCCATTTTGCCGGCTGCTGCCATCCGCTGCCCGGCGACCGCATCGTGGGCATCGTCACCACCGGCAAGGGCGTGACCATCCATACCATCGATTGCGACACCCTGACCCAGTTCGCCGAGACGCCCGAACGCTGGCTGGACCTGTCCTGGGACCCCGAGGGCGGCGGCGAGCAGCATGTGGGCCGCATCAGCATGGTGGTGACCAACGAGCCCGGTGCCCTTGGCACCCTGTCCACGGTGATCGCCAAGAACATGGGCAATATCACCAACCTGAAGATCACCAACCGCACCACCGAGTTCTTCGAGATGATCCTGGATGTGGAAGTGCGGGACGTGAAGCATCTGACCAACGTGATCGCCGCCCTGCGGGCCACGCCATCCATCAATTCGGTGGAGCGGTCCCGCAATTAGCGGCCCAGACCTGACGGAGACCTGACCCAGCCATGACCGCGCGGCCGCTTCGCCTCGGCGTCAATATCGACCATGTGGCCACCATCCGGAATGCCCGCGGCGGGGCCCATCCCGACCCGGTACGGGCTGCCATCCTGGCCGCCGAGGCGGGAGCCGACGGCATCACCGCCCATCTGCGCGAGGACCGGCGGCACATCACCGACGAGGACATCGACCGGCTGATGGACGAAATCGATCTGCCGCTGAATCTGGAAATGGCGGCCACGCCGGAAATGCTGGAGATCGCCCTGCGGCACAAGCCGCACGCCGCCTGCATCGTGCCCGAGCGGCGCGAGGAGCGCACCACCGAGGGCGGGCTGGATGTGGTGGGCGGCTTCGACCGCCTGCGCCCCATGGTGGGGGCGCTGTCCGAGGTTGGCATCCGGGTGTCGCTGTTCATCGAGGCCGATCCGCGCCAGTTGGACGCCGCCCGGGCCATCGGCGCCCCGGTGGTGGAGCTGCATACGGGCGCCTATTGCGAGGCCCCGCTGCATCTGCGCGACCGCGAGTTCGAGCGCATCCGCGCGGCGGCGGCCCATGCCGCCGGATTGGGCCTGGAATGCCATGCCGGCCACGGCCTGGCCTATGATACGGTCAAGCCGGTGGCGGCCATCCCCACCATCGTCGAGCTGAATATCGGCCATTTCCTGGTGGGCGAGGCCATCTATGTGGGGCTCGAAGCCGCCATCCGGCGCATGCGCGCCCTCATGGACGAGGCGCGGGCCGGGGCACAGGCCGGCGCATGATCATCGGCCTGGGCTCGGACCTGATCGATATTCGCCGGATCGAAAAGACCCTGGAGCGATTCGGCGACCGGTTCGTGCGGCGGGTCTTCACCGAGGCCGAGCAGGCCAAGGCCAATCGCCGGGCCGAGACCTTGCGCGCCGCCACCTACGCTAAACGCTATGCCGCCAAGGAAGCGGGGGCAAAGGCCCTGGGCACCGGCTTCAACGAGGGCGTGTTCTGGCGCGACATCGGGGTGGTCAATCTGCCTTCCGGCCTGCCCACCCTGGAGTTGAGCAATGGCGCCGCCGCGCGGCTGGCCGCCATCACCCCCTCCGGCATGCGGGCGGTGATCAGCCTGACCCTGACCGATGAATATCCTCTGGCCCAGGCCATGGTGATCATCACGGCGGTTCCCGAAACCAATGGGCAGACTTGACATTTCCATGGCGGCGCGGCTTTGATCGGGCACGCCATGGCAGAGCCTGTCTGCTTCAATTCCATATAAATCAATACTTTGGGCGGCTGAGTTAATGTCGAAAAAGAAGAGTGGGGGCTTTGCCGAGACCGTCAAGACGGTCGTCTATGCCGTCCTGATCGCCTTGTTCGTCCGCACGGTGGCCTTCGAGCCCTTCAATATTCCGTCGGGCTCCATGATCCCCACGCTGCTGGTGGGCGACTATTTGTTCGTTTCCAAATACTCCTATGGCTATTCCCGCCACTCGCTGCCCTTCTCGCTGAACCTGTTCGGGGGCCGCATCCTGCCCGCCGAGCCGCAGCGCGGCGACGTGGTGGTGTTCAAGGTGCCCACCGACAACCGCACCGACTTCATCAAGCGCATCGTGGGCCTGCCCGGCGACCGCGTGCAGGTGAAGGCCGGCCTGCTGCA
>CAYOKN010000195.1:0-5967 GCA_964404545.1 uncultured Rhodospirillaceae bacterium
GGCCACCAGCGACAGGCCGTAAATCAAACGATCGAGCATCCCGCCTCACCCTAAGACTTTAGGGCCCCGCAACATTTGCCGACATCGGGCGGAACAGCACCCGGGCCAGCTCCCACCTTTAGGGGAGACCATGCACCCTTTATATAGATGAATTGTGTCCGGAAAAGAAGGCAGGTGATAAATTTATCACCTTTGGTTGCGGATCAGTTGATCCCCGACGACCCTTCGATGATGGCGCCGCGTGCCGGCAGATAGGTCTGGTTGGGCTGCAGCCGTACCGGGGTGTCCATTCCGTCGATCTTGAACTCCACCCACCGCTCGGTCACCTGGACCACCTCATAGCCCTCGGTCTTGGTGCCCGGCACCAGCCGCCGGCCATTGACCCACAAGGTCCAGTCCTGGGGCCCGGATACCATGGCGCCGGCCAGGGTCAGGGCGGGGATGACGCCGCCGCCCTGCTCGACGGTGACCACGCCGCGCCGGGCGTTGGTCAGCTGCAGCACCTCGTTGCTGGAGAACATCAGGCTGTCGGGCAGCGCCGGCGGCGGACGCAGCACCTTGGGGCCCTGGGGTGCGGGCGTGCCGGGCTCGGCCAGGGCGGGGGCGGTGCCCAGCAGGGCCAGCGCCAGCGAAAGGGCTGCCAGGGGTTTCATCGCTGGGCCTCCGTCCGGGTGTCGGTGCTGGTTTGCTCGGCCTGGCGCAGGGTCAGGATTTCCAGCACCAGATGGCCATCCACCAGCCTGGTGGGCTTTGAGGCGCGCAAGTCCTCCACCAGCTCGGGGCTGAATCCGGCGGTGCGCTTCAGGGACGAGCTTTGCACGGCGTAGGCGCCGGGGATGCTGGCCAGGAAGTCGTTCCAGAAGGCCATGATGTCGCGGTCCAGCAGTGCCTCGGCCGACACCTCCAGGCTGGCGGTCACGGTTTCGGCCTGGAAGGTGACGGCGCGCGGCCCGCTGCTGGCCAGGGGGACAACCTTCTCCTCGCCGAACTTGAACTGCAGGCCGCCGATATTGTGGCGCAGCCGCAGCTCGTCCATGTCCTTGATGCGGGCCAGGCGGTCCTGGGGCGACAGGAAGCCCAGCGCCTCCACCTCGTGATAGCGGCTGGTGATGCTTTTGGCGTCGTTGATGTCGCGGCGGGTGGCGCTGATCTGCTGGCGGGCCGAGCGGATCTCGTTCTGGGTGCGCTGCAGTCCGGCGTCGGCCTCGGCCACCGCCTCTTCCAGCGGCATAATCGCGAACAGATAGATCAGGGCGTTCAGCGCCAGCACCGCCAGCGCAACGACCAGCAGCGGCGGTGCGTCTTTCAGCGCGCCCATCTCCAGCTTGGCGTTCAGGTTGATCTTCATTCCGCCGCCTCCTTCAGCACTTCATAGTCGGCGGTGAAGACCTCGTCCTTCTTTTCCTCGGGCTGGGCCGAGTTGCCGCGCAGCATGCCCAGGCCGCCCTCCAGGATCTGGGTGGGCAGGATGGCCACCGGCATGCGGGCGATGTTGACGGTATGGCCGGGAAAGGCCTGGGCCACGCGCTCGCCCAGCTGATTGGCGGCCTCGACCGCCCGTTCCGGCTCCTTGATGGTGGGGAACTCCGCCTTGAACTGCAGCCGGTAGCCCAGTTCCTTGGGCAGGGCCTGGCGCTGCTGCTGCTGACGGCCGCGAGCCTGCTGCTGCTGGCGCGGCGGCTCGTTGGCGCGGATGGTCATGTCCAGCAGCCGGGCCTCGCCCAGGCTGCCCTGCAGGCTGGCCATCACGGTCACCGGATGGGGCAGGCGGTTCTGGTGCTCGTCATGGGTGTTGATCACCACCCGCATGTCCGAGGGCGAGCGCGGGAACTGCGCCAGCTCGCGCTTGGTGCGCTCCAGGTCGTAGCGGGTCTTTTGCAGGTCCACGTCCAGCGCCACCTGCTCCTGCTCGGCCACGAACAGGTCCACCGCATTGACGCCCAGCGCCGCCACCGAGGCCAGGCTGGCAGCCACGGCGGCCACCACGGCGGCCTGGGTGGCCTGGCGCAGCATCACCTTGTGCTTCAGCTTGGGCGAGGGCAGGGTCAGGCGGGGCTTCTTCTTCTGGCCCAGCCAGGCCGCGTGCAGGATGTCGGCATAGGGCGAACCTGGCACGCCCGCATGGGAAAAGCCCAGATGGGCGCCCGCCTCGGCCGGCTCGATGATGGTCAGGCTGCGGTTGGGCAGGGTGACCGACCGCAGATAGTCGGCCACGTCCGCGGTGGTCATGATGACCACGTCCATGGGGTCGCGGTCGTCATAGCCCATGCGCTTCACATAGCCGATGGTCGAGCGGTATTCGCGCTCGATCAGCTTGCCGATCTCTTCGGAATTATAGTCCTCGGCCGGCTTCATGGTCAGGCGGGTCACCACCATGCGGTCATCATGCTCGATGATGTGGCGGAAGCCGCCCGTGGCTTCCTGGGTGATGACGGCGCGCCAGGGGGTGTGCCCTTCCTGGGCCGGCGGGGTCAGGTGCCCCACCATGTCCAGGCTTTCCAGCGGTAGCAGGCAGAAGCCGGGCACCGGGTTGGACAGGGACTCCACGAAGGCGCGCCACTTGCCCATCGACTCGGTCATGGGAATGGCGGTGAACAGGAACGAGCGCCCGATGGGAGGCTTGCGCTTCCACAGCATGGCCGCCCGCACCTCGTCATTGGGAAAGGCCATGTCCAGGCGGCGCGAGATCACCTTGGCCCTGTCCAGCGGGCCGACCTGGGGCAGTTCGTCCTCGCGGTACATCTGCTCCAGCACGTCCACCAGCACATACAGCGGCGCACGCGGATCGGCGTCCAGATATTGGCGGATGCCTTCGGGGCCTTCCTCGGCGTCGGCCGAGACGAACCAGGCGTCCTCGATCAACTTGCCGGTCATCTTGACCAGCACGGCGCCTTCGTCGCCGATCTTCAGCACGAAGCGGGTCAGGCCGGACAGCTTGCCCAGCCGCAGCTGGACGCGCTCTTTCAGTTGCGCCAGGTCCATCGGCATCAGCCCCCCAGTCCCATCTGGTCGAAGCTGTCGTAGATGGGGCCGAACACGGCCGCCACGATCCACACGATCAGCCCGCCGGCGAATACCGTCAGCGCCGGCTCGATCATGGCGATCAGGCCGTCCACGGAGTCGCGCACGTCATTGTCATAGAAGGTGGTCACATGTTCCAGGGTCTCGGACAGATTGCCCGAATCCTCGCCGATCTTGACCATGCGGATCACCAGGCTGGGAAACTCGCCGGTCTCCTTCAGGCCCAGGGACAGCGGATTGCCCTCCTGCACGCTCTGGCGCACGGATTCCAGCGACTTCTGCAGGCACAGATTGTCCACCACTTTCTGGGCCGTATCCAGGCAGGTCAGGATCGGCACGCCGGAATTGAACATCACCGCGAAGAAATGGGCAAAGCGCGACAGCGAGATCTTGCGCACCAAGGGCCCGAACTTGGGCAGGCGCAGGATCAGCTTGTCCATCTGATAGGCCAGGCCGTCCGAGGTGCGCCGCCCGCCCTTGTAGAGCACCACCAGCAGCACCGGCACCAGCGGGATGGACCACCAATAGCCCTGGACGAATTCCGAGGTGGCGATCAGCGCCACGGTGATGGCCGGCAGTTCGATGCCCGACGAGGTCAGGAAGCTGACCACCTCGGGCACCACGAAGGTCATCATCACGATGAACATGATCATGATGACCACCAGCATGATGCTGGGATAGCGCGTGGCCTTCTTGATACGGCCGGTGATCTCTTCCTGCCATTTCAGGTGCTTGACCAGCTGGTCGAAGGCCTCGGTCAGGTTGCCCGACTCTTCGCCGGCGGACAGCAGCGACTTGAACACATGGCCAAAGGTCTTGGGATGGCGCCCAAAGGCCTCGGACAGCGAGGCGCCGGCGGCCACATCCTGATAGACCTCGGCCAGCATGTCCTTCAGGCGGCGATGATCGGTGGAATCGCGCACATCCTGCAGGCCCTCGATCAGCGACACGCCCGCCGCCTGCAATTGCTGCAGATGCATGCACAGCTGGATCAGGTCGCGGGTCTGGATCGGCTGGGCAAAGGACAGGCCGCCGCCCTTGGCCTTGACCTCGCGGAAATCCACCAGCTCCAGCCGCAGGTCGCGCAGGCGCTGATAGAGGTCATATTCATTGGCGGCGGTGATCTGCCCGCCCACCTTCTTGCCGGCGTCGTTGATGGCCTTGTAATTGAATTGGGGCATGGATCAGCGGCCTACAGACGGTCGGTTACGTCAACGGACCGGATCAGGCTGTCCATGGACAGCTGGCCCGACAGCACCTTGCCCACGCCGTCCTCGACCATGGGGATGAAGCCGTATTCCTTGGCGGCGTCGCGCACCTGGATCAGCGAGGCGCCGGACAGCACCATCTCGTCCAGCACCTTGTTCATGGGCAGGATTTCGTGCAGCGCCAGCCGGCCGCGATAGCCCGTATGGCGGCAGGCCTCACAGCCCTTGGGGTGGCCGATCATGGGCGGGTTGTCCGGGTCGGCGCCCAGCACCTTGCATTCCTCGGCCGTGGCCGGGGCCATCTCGCGGCAGGTGCACAGCCGGCGCGCCAGGCGCTGGGCCAGCACGCCGATGATGTTGCCGGCCAGCAGGCCATGGTCCAGTCCCAGGTCATGCAGGCGGGGCAGGGCGCCCATGGCGTCGTTGGTGTGCAGGGTCGAGAACACCTGGTGGCCGGTCATGGCGGCGCGCAGGGCCATTGTGGCGGTCTGCTGGTCGCGGATTTCGCCGATGAAGATCACGTCCGGGTCCTGGCGCAGCAGGGCGCGGACACCTTCGGCGAAGTTCAGGCCGGTGCCCTCGCGCACCGAGCTTTGGCGGATCAGCGGCAGCTCATATTCCACCGGGTCCTCGAGCGTCATGATGTTGCGCTCGAGGCTGTTGATGTGGTTGAGCGTGGCATAGAGCGTGGTGGTCTTGCCCGAGCCGGTGGGGCCGGTGACGATGATGATGCCCTCGGGCCGCTTCATCAGCTTCAGCAGCAATTGCTCGTTGGGCTCCGAGAAACCCAGCTGCTTGACCGGGATCAGCGCCCGGGTCTTGTCCAGGATGCGGATGACGATGTTCTCGCCATGCACGGTGGGCAGGGCGGCCACGCGGAAGTCCACGCGGCGGTTGCCCAGCGAGATGCCGAAGCGGCCATCCTGCGGGTTCAGCTTGTCGGCGATGTTCATGCCCGACACGATCTTGATGCGGTGGGACATGGCGGGCCAGTGGTCCTTGTGCAGCGTGCGGATCTGCTGCATCACGCCGTCGATGCGATAGCGCAGGCGCAGGAAGGCGCCTTCGGGCTCGAAATGGATGTCGGACGCGCCCACCTTCACGGCGTCCAGCAGAATGGCGTTCACCAGGCGCACCAGCGGATGTTCATAGCCGTCGCCCACGGCGGCGGCGGCCACATCATGCTTGCCGGTCTCGATCTCGCGCAGAATGCCGTCGATGGACAGCTCATAGCCGTAATATTGGTCGATGGCGCCGGTGATCTCGGTTTCGGCGCAGACCAGCTGCTGGATCTGCACGCCGGCGGGGAAGAAGCGCCGGGTCTGGTCCAGGGCCAGCACGTCATAGATGTCCACCATGGCCAGGCGGACGGTGTTGGTTTCCGCGTCATACCCCACCGGGAACACCCGATGGCGCAGGGCGACGTCCTTGGGGAAGACCTTCAGCACCTCGGGGTCCACCACGCTGACGCGCGGGTCGAACCGCTCGAAGCCCGAGCTTTGCGCCAGCACGGCAGACAACGCGCCTTCGGTGATGAAGCCCAGATCCACCAGGATTTCGCCCAGCATCTTGGGGCTGCGCTTTTTCTCGTACAGCGCCACCGACAGCTGGTCCTGCGAGATCAGGCCCATTTCCACCAGCCGGTCGCCGATACGCGCCAGCATCTTCTTGGCGTTGGGATTGTCCTTGGGGTCGGGCGCCTTGCCGTCGCCGCCCCCACCCCCGCCGGGCGGCGGAG
>CAYOKN010000196.1:0-5939 GCA_964404545.1 uncultured Rhodospirillaceae bacterium
ACCAGCGCCCCCAGCCCGGCCAGGCCCGGCAGCTGCGCCAGCAGCAGGGCGCGCAGGCCGATGCTGCCCACCAGCGCCACCACGCCATAGGTGCCGATACGGGAATCGCGCATGATGGCCAGCTTGCGCTCCTTGTCGCGGCCGCCGCCGAAGCCGTCGGCCACATCGGCCAGCCCGTCCTCGTGCAGCGCGCCGGTGGCCCAGACCAGGGCCAGCACCGCCGCCAGGGCGGCAGCCTCGCGGCCGATCACATTGTCCAGCAGCACATAGACCAGCCCGGCAGCCAGCCCCAGGGCCGCGCCCACCAGCGGAAAGGCACGCACCGCGCCGGCCAGCCCGCGCACCGGCATGTGATCAGGGTCAAGGGCCGGCAGCGGCAGCCGGGTCAGAAAGGTGGCGGCCAGATGAAGATCGGCCAGCCAAGAGGTGTCACGGTCCTGCATGGGATGCGTTCCAAATTTTCCTGGGTTATAGGACACTGGACACCTGCCGCTCAATGCCCCACCGGGAGAGGCCCCTGCCCATGACCCAATCCTTCGCCCTGCCCGCCAGTCTGGCCGACATCGCAGCCCTGCTGGCCGCCCTGCCCGCCGCCGACGCCGCCGCCTATGGCCGCTGGGCCGCGCGCGAGCCGCAGCTGACCAAGCCGCCGGGCGCCCTGGGCCGGCTAGAGGAGATCGGCGCCTGGCTCTGCGCCTGGCAGGGCGGGCACCCGCCCCGGGCCGAGCGCATCGCCGCCCGCATCTTTGCCGGCAACCATGGCGTGGCCGCCCAGGGCGTGTCCGCCTTCCCGCCCGCGGTGACGGTGCAGATGGTGGAGAATTTCCGCCGGGGCGGCGCCGCCGTGAACCAGCTGTGCGCCACCTTCGGGGTGGACCTGGATGTGGTGGCGCTGGAGCTGGACCAGCCCACCGCCGATTTCACGCAGGGCCCGGCCATGACCGAGGCCGAATTCGTGCGCGCCTTCGCCGCCGGCATGGAATCGGTGCCGGCGGGCATCGACCTGTTGTGCATCGGCGAGATGGGCATCGGCAACACCACCCCGGCGGCAGCCATTGCCTGCGCCCTGTTCGAGGGCGATGCCGCCTTCTGGACCGGCAAGGGCACCGGCGTCGAGGGCAGCGCCCTGGCCAACAAGATCCGCGTGGTGGACCAGGGCGCCGCCCGGATGCAGAGCCAGCCGCCGCTGGAGATCCTGCGCTGCCTGGGCGGGCGCGAACTGGCCGCCATGGCCGGCGCGGTGGTGGCGGCCCGCTATCGCCGCATCCCGGTGCTGCTGGACGGCTATGTCTGCTGCGCCGCCGTGGCTCCGCTGGCGGCGGCGCGCCCGCGCGCCCTGGACCACTGCCTGGTGGCCCATGTAAGCGCCGAGCCCGGCCACCAGCGCCTGCTGGACGCCCTGGACCTGCGCCCGCTGTTGAACCTGTCCATGCGCCTGGGCGAAGGCTCGGGCGCCGTGCTGGCGGTGGGCCTGGTCAAGGCCGCCGTGGCCTGCCACACCGGCATGGCCACCTTCGCCGAGGCCGGCGTGGCGGAGAAGGGGTGAAAGAAAAGGTGGGACACCTTCTTCCCTTCGTGCCTTCGGGGTGACCTGATCCCGCGCCCGTCAGCACACCTTCAGCACGATCTTTCCCCGCATATGGCCGGCCTGGCTGCGGGTCTGGGCCTCGGCGGCCTGTAACAGGGGCATGACCTCGATCGCCGGGGGCTTCAGCTTGCCCTGGGCGACCAGATCGGACAGGGCGCGCAGACCCCGGCCCGAGGGATTGCAGAACACATAGGCCGCCTGGATGCCCAGATTGACGGCGCGGGTCTGGTCGGGCACGTCCACGATGCCCACCAGCCAGCCGCCGCGCCTGGTCACCAGGAAGCTGCGGTCCAGCACCGGGCCGCCCACGGTGTCATAGGCCACATCCACGCCGTCGGGCACCAGGCGGCGCACTTCGGCGGCGAAACTCTGGGTGGTGTAGTCGATGGCATGGTCAGCGCCCAGCGCCCGCACATAATCGTGGTTGGCCGCCCGCGCCGTGGTGATCACGGTGGCGCCCCGGGCCTTGGCGATCTGGATGGCCAGGCTGCCGATGCCGCCGGCCCCGGCATGGATCAGCACGGTCTGGCCCGCCGACAGATTGGCCGTCTCCACCAGCGCCTGCCAGCTGGTCAGGCCCACGGTGGGCAGGCTGGCCGCTTCCTCGAAGCTGAGATGGTCAGGGATGGGCGCCGCATGCTCGGCCCGCACGGTGGCGAATTCGGCATAAGCGCCATATTGGATTTCCGGCTTGCGGATATAGGCGAACACCCGCTGGCCCAGGGTCAGGCCCGCCACGTCCTCGCCCTCGCCGGCCACCGTGCCGGCCACGTCCCAGCCGGGGATCACCGGGAAGTGGTGGGGAAAATGCTCGGCCAGCAGCCCTTCCCGAATCTTCCAGTCCACCGGATTGACCGAGGTGGCATGCACCCGGATCAGGATTTCCCCCGGCCCCGGCACCGGGGCCGGCATTTCGGTCAGACGCAGGCGGTCGGCGCCGCCGAAGCCGTCGATGGCCATCGCCTTCATGGCTGCTCCCCTCTTCACTGCAGTAGAAATGGTCGAACCGGAGGCCGGCCCGCGTCAACCCTCGATGTGATCCAGCAGCCCCTCCAGCACCGCCTTCAGCCGGGCCAGGTCCTGGGGCTCGGACAGCCGATGGCCGCCGGATTTCACCAGGGTCACCTCCACATCCGCCGAGATCAGGGCATCCTGCAGCCGCAGGGCGGTCTGCCACGGGACGTCCGCGTCCTGCTGGCCGTGGATGAGCCGCACCGGCACGTCCAGGGCGATGGGGCCGGGGAACAGCAGGTTCTGGCGCCCGTCCTCGATCAGCCGGCGGGTGATGGGATAGGTGGGCTTGTCGCCGAAGCAGTCGGGCAACTCGACCCGGCCCTGGGTGACCAGGGCGCGGCGCTGGGCCTCGTCGAATTCCTGCCACACCAGTTCCTCGGTGAAGTCGGGGGCGGCGGCCAGCCCCACCAGCCCGGCCACCCGGTCGCGCCGCTGCAGCGCCGCCAGCAGCATCAGCCAGCCGCCCATGCTGGAGCCCACGATCACCTGCGGCCCGGCGGTCAGCCGATCCAGCACCGAGACGCAGTCTGCGGCCCAATCGCTGATGCAGCCGTCCTCGAAGCGCCCGCTGCTGGCGCCGTGGCCGGTGCAGTCGAAGCGGACGAAGGCATTGCCGCGCGCCCGGCAGACCTCTTCGACGAAGGTCGCCTTGCCGCCGGTCATGTCGGACCGGAAGCCGTGGATGAACACGACTCCGGGCGACCGGCCCGCCAGGGCGTGGTAGGCGATTGCCGAGCCATCGTCCCGTGCTAATATCCCGCCCGCCGCGCCGGAAGGTGTGGTGCCGTCTTTCCCGTTGGTCATTGAATCTCCGCCATGCCCGTTGAGTCGTCTCCCGCCATCGATGCCAAGCCTGCGCCCCAGCGTCAACCGGTGGTGATGCAGGTTCTGCCCGCCCTGCAGACCGGGGGGGTCGAACGCGGCACCGTGGATGTGGCCGCCGCCCTGGCCGAAGCCGGCTGGACCGCCATCGTGGTGTCGTCGGGCGGCCCCATGGTGCGCGAGCTGGAACGCGCCGGTGCCCGTCATATCGTGCTGCCGGTGGACAGCAAGAACCCCCTGGTGATGCGCGCCAATGTGCGCCGCCTGGAAAACCTGATCCGCGAGCATGGGGTGGACATCGTCCACGCCCGCAGCCGCGCCCCGGCCTGGAGCGCCCTGGCCGCCGCCAACCGCACCGGCGCCCATTTCGTCACCACCTTCCACGGCACCTACAATATGGGCTGGATGGGCCTGAAGCAGGCCTATAACGCGGTGATGCAGCGGGGCGAGCGGGTGATCGCCATTTCGGACTTCATCGGCCAGCACATGCAGCAGGTCTATGGCACCGACCCGGCCAAGATCCGCGTGATCCACCGGGGCGTGGACACCGCCAAGTTCGATCCCACCCGGGTCAGCCCCGAGCGCATCATCCAGCTGGCGCAGAAATGGCGCCTGCCCGACGGCTATCCGGTGATCGCCCTGCCGGGCCGGCTGACCCGCTGGAAGGGGCAGGGCGTGCTGATCGAGGCCTTGGCGCTGCTGGGCCGCAAGGATATCCGCTGCCTGCTGGTGGGCTCGGACCAGGGCCGCGCCGGCTACCGCGAGGAGCTGGAGGGGCTGATCGAGCGCCGCAACCTGACCGACGTGGTGCATATGGTGGACGAGTGCAACGACATGCCCGCCGCCTATATGCTGACCGATGTGGTGGTGTCGGCCTCCACCGACCCCGAGGCCTTTGGCCGGGTGGTGGCCGAGGGCCAGGCCATGGGCCGCCCGGTGATCGCCAGCGCCCATGGCGGCGCCTGCGAGACCGTGCTGGACGGCCGCACCGGCTGGCTGGTGCCGCCCAACGACCCGTCCGCCCTGGCCGGCGCCATCGACCGGGTGCTGACCATGACCCTGGTGGAACGCAAGCAGATGGCGGCCCTGGCCATCGACCATATCCGCAGCAACTTCACCAAGGACGTCATGTGCAGCCGCACCCTCGAGGTCTATGCCGAGGTGCTGGACCAGGCCAATGCGGTGGCCGACACCGAGGCGGCTGAATGATGCCGGGGCAAACGGCCCTCACCCTCCCCGCTGCGCGTGAGGGCCAGCCCTGATGACCGATATCCTGGTCATCAAACTGGGCGCCCTGGGCGACTTCGTGCAGGCCTTCGGGCCGTTCCAGGCCATCCGCGCCGCCCATCCCGGCGCCCGCATCACCCTGCTGACCACCCGGCCCTATGCCGCCCTGGCCGAGGCCAGCCCCTGGTTCGACCGGGTCTGGGTGGACGAGCGCCCGCGCGGGCTGCAGCTGGGCAAATGGCTGCGCCTGCGCTCGCGGCTGCGCTCGGCCCGCTGGGCCATGGTCTATGACCTGCAGACCTCGGACCGCTCGGGCCTCTATTGCCGCCTGCTGCCGGCGGGCACGCCCAGTTCGGGCATCCACCGGGGCTGCAGCCATCCCCATGCCAATCCCCGGCGCGACTTCCTGCATACGGTGGAGCGCCAGGCCGAACAGCTGGCCATGGCGGGCATCGCCGAGGTGCCGCCGCCCGACCTGTCCTGGGCCGAGGCCGACATCTCGGGCTTCGGCCTGCCGCGGCCCTTCATGCTGATGGTTCCGGGCGGTGCGCCGCACCGGCCGGGCAAGCGTTGGCCGGCCAGCCACTACGCGGCGCTGGGCAATGTGCTGGCCATGAAGGGCCTGACGCCGGTGCTGCTGGGCACCGATGCCGAGGCCGAGCAAATCGACGCCGTGCTGGCGGGTTGCCGCTCGGCGGTCAGCCTGGCCGGCCGCACCAGCTTCACCGATGTGCTGGCCCTGGGCCGCAAGGCGGCGCTGGCGGTGGGCAACGACACCGGCCCCATGCATCTGCTGGCGACGTCGGGCTGCCCCTGCCTGGTGCTGTTTTCAAAGGACTCCGACCCCGCCCTGTGCGCCCCGCGCGGCCAGGTCACGGTGATGCAGGCCGACCCGCTGCCGCTGCTGTCCGTGGACGAGGTGATGGACGAGATTGGTCAGGCGGTTGCACTGCCGGCCTGATTGCCTTAGATATCCTGGTTTTCCCTCTCTTGAACCCAGAGTTCCCAACGATGGTTGCCATTACCCTGCCCGACGGCAGCGTCCGCAAGTTTGAAGGCCCGGTGTCCGGCGCCGAGCTCGCCCAGAGCATCGGCACCGGCCTGGCCAAGGCGGCGCTGGCCATTCGCATCGACGGCCAGATGAAGGATCTGGCCCATGTGATCGACCGCGATGCAGAGGTCTCCATCGTCACGACCAAGGACGCGGATGCGCTCGAGCTTCTGCGCCACGATGCCGCCCACGTGCTGGCCGAGGCGGTCAAGGAACTCTATCCCGAGACCCAGGTCA
>CAYOKN010000197.1:0-5905 GCA_964404545.1 uncultured Rhodospirillaceae bacterium
CGTCATCCGACAAGAGGTCTCCGTCGGCTTTCAGCGCGGCACGCACCGCCAGCACGTTGCGTTCGGCCTCCACACGGGCCTCGGCCAGTACCCGCAACTCCATGTCCTCGCGGCCATGTTCCAGCGCTTCGCGCAGCATATGGGCCATTTCGTCCTCGGTCAGGCCATAGGACGGCTTGACCGAAACCTGCTGTTCCTTGCCGGTGGTTTCCTCACGCGCGCTGACGGTCAACAGGCCGTCGGCATCCACCGCATAGGTGACGCGGATGCGCGCCGCCCCCGCCGCCATGGGCGGGATGCCGGTCAGCACGAACCGCGCCAGGCTGCGGTTCTGGTCCACCATCTCGCGCTCGCCCTGCACCACATGCACCAGCATGGCATCCTGGCCGTCCTGGTAGGTGGTGAATTCCTGGGCCATGGCCACGGGGATGGGGGTGTTGCGCGGGATCACCTTCTCGACCAGGCCGCCCATGGTTTCGATGCCCAGGGACAAGGGCGTCACGTCCAGCAGCAGGGTGTCCGAGCCCACGGTCAGGGCTTCGGCCTGCAGGGCAGCACCCACGGCCACCACCTCGTCCGGGTTGATGTTGGACAGGGGCTCGCGGCCGAAAATCTCGGCCACCCGCCGGCGCACCAGCGGCACGCGGGTCGAGCCGCCCACCAGCACGATGCCCTTGACCTCGTCCGGGTCCACCCCGGACTCCTCGATCACGCCCTGCACCAGCTGCACGGTGCGGTCCACCAGCGGAGCGATCAGCGCCTCCAGCTGGGTGCGGGTCAGGCGGTGGCGGCTGACCTTGCCGTCCACCTCCAACATCCATTCGCCCTGCTCGCCGGCCGACAGGCATTCCTTGGCCAGGCGGGCGGTGGCCAGGGCCTGCTTGGCCTCGGCCGGGGTGATGGTCTGCTCGCCCAGGGTGGCGGCGCGCTCGGCCAGGAAATGCTCGGCGACGGCATGGTCGAAATCGTCGCCGCCCAGGGCGGCGTCGCCGCCGGTGGCCTTGACCTGGAACACGCCCTTTTCCATGCGCAGCAGCGAGATGTCGAAGGTGCCGCCGCCCAGGTCATAGACGGCGTAGAGCCCCTCGGCGCCATTGTCCAGGCCATAGGCCAGGGCCGCCGCCGTGGGCTCGTTTACCAGCCGCAGCACCTCCAGCCCCGCCAGCTTGGCGGCGTCCTTGGTGGCCGAGCGGGCGGCATCGTCGAAATAGGCCGGCACGGTGATCACCGCCCGCTCCACCGGCTGGCCGGACAGTTCCTCGGCACGGGCCTTCAGGGCGCGCAGGATGTCGGCGGACACCTCGACGGGGGTCAGGCTGCGGCCGGCCACGGACAGGCGCACCATGCCGCCCTCGGCGGCCTGGTCCAGATGGAAGGGCAGCACGCCGGCCAGCGCCTTGATGTCGGCCACGCCGCGCCCCATCAGGCGCTTGACGCTGCTGACCACGGAATCAGGACGCTCCAGCAGCTCGCGGCGGGCAGCGGCGCCCACCAGCACCTCGCCCTCGGGGCCATAGGCCACCACCGAAGGCACCAGCGACGAGGCGCCCTCGGCGCGCAGCACCTCGGGTTCGCCATCGCGCGAAACGGCCACCACCGAATTGGTGGTGCCCAGGTCGATGCCCACCGACAACGCCTTGTCCTGGGCGTGGGGCAGCGGGGTCTGGCCGGGTTCGTGGATCTGCAACAGCATAAGCGGGTCCTTTATCAGCGGGCTTTCAGGCGCACCTTGCGGGCGCGGGCTTCCTCGGCCAGCTTGGTCAGATATTTCAGGCGGGTGGTCAGGGTGGCGGCGGCGTCCAGGTCGTCATGCTGGAAGGCCTGCGACAGGGCGCAGCGGATCTCCAGCAGGTCCTGGTCCGCCTTGGCGGCCACCTTCTCGACCGCCTCGGGGGTTTCGGCCTCGGCCAGTGCCTCGCGCATTTCCATGGCTTCCATCAGCAAGGCCGGGTCGTCGATGGTGGTGCTGCCGTCGATGCCCGAAGGACGGCCCTTCAGCGCCAGCAGATAGGCGGCGCGGCGCAAGGAGTCCTTCAAGGTCTCGTAGGCGTCGTTCAGCGCCGTGGCCTGTTGCTGCGACAGGGCCTTTTCCTTGGGGCCCTTGGTGGCGAAGCGGTCGGGATGCAGGCGGCGCTGATAGGCGAAGTAACGCTTTTCCAGCTCGGCCTGGTCCAGGTCGAACTTGGGCAGGAAACCCAGCCGGCTGAAATGATCCACCCCGCCCGGCGGCTGCACGGCGCCGCAGGTGGAACAGAACAGCGCCAGACTGGCCACCGGCCCCTTGCAGTTCCAGCAAGGGACGATGGCAGAGGCCTGGGCGATTTCAGGGGTGGAGGGGGTCATGCGGGCTCCGCTCGTCTTGTCGTTGTCCGGGCCGCCGCCGGCGGATGCGGCGGCGGGCCCGAAGCCGGGTCACACGTGGAAGGATTCGCCGCAGCCGCAGCGGCCCTTCTCATTGGGATTGCGGAAGACGAAGCCGTTCTGAAGCTGCTCCTCCACGAAGTCCATTTCAGTGCCCAGGATGAACATGGTCGCCTTGGGGTCGATCAGCACGCAAACGCCCTTTTCCTCGACCACCTCGTCGAAGGGGGTCTTTTCGTCGGCGAACTCCAGGGTATAGGTCATGCCCGAACAGCCCTTGGAGCGGACGCCGATGCGGATGCCCACCGAGGGCTTGCCCCGGCTGGCCAGCAGCTCCTTCACCCGCTCGGCGGCGGCGTCGGTGATGGTGAGGGGAGCCTTGCGTTCAGCCATTGATCAAACCTCGAACCTTCTGGGAAAGAACAGGACGGCCAGCGGGGCGGCCGATTACTCGGCCGCTTCCTCGGACTTGCCGGTCTTTTTCTTGTAGTCGGCGATGGCGGCCTTGATAGCATCCTCGGCCAGCACCGAACAGTGGATTTTGACCGGCGGAAGCGCCAGATGCTGGGCGATTTCCGTGTTCTTGATCTGGGCTGCTTCGTCCAGGGTCTTGCCCTTCACCCACTCGGTGACCAGCGACGACGAGGCAATGGCCGAGCCGCAGCCGAAGGTCTTGAACTTGGCGTCTTCGATGATGCCCTCGGGGCTCACCTTGATCTGCAGCTTCATGACGTCGCCGCAGGCAGGGGCACCGACAAGCCCGGTCCCCACATCCGCGGAGTCCTTGTCGAGCGAACCCACATTACGGGGGTGCTCATAATGGTCGATGACCTTTTCGCTGTAAGCCATGGGGGTCTCCTCTGTCCTTCAAAATCTGGCGGCTAGATGACCGCCGTTCTGTCCTGCATCTCAACTTACCCCTTTCGACGGCATTGGCGGGGCGCCGTCGCAAGGGGTAAGTTCTTACGGCCTGCAACGGGGTTGGCGGGGCGGCCGTTGCAGGCCGGAAAACTTAGTGTTCCGCCCACTGGATCGATTTGATGTCCACGCCGTCCTGGAACATTTCCCACAGCGGGCTCATCTCGCGCAGGCGCTTGACCTCGCCGATGATGTGGTCGGCGGCGTAGTCCACCTCTTCCTCGGTGGTGAAGCGCCCCAGGCCGATACGCAAGGAGGTGTGGGCCATCTCCTCGTCCACGCCCAGGGCGCGCAGCACATAGGACGGCTCCAGCGAGGCCGAGGTGCAGGCCGAGCCCGAGGACACCGACAGGTCCTTGACGCCCATCATCAGCCCCTCGCCTTCCACATAGGCAAAGGACAGATTCAGGTTGCCGGGGATGCGGTGTTCCATGTCGCCATTCAGATAGACCTCGGGCAGTTCGGCCATGATCTTGTTGTAGAAGCGGTCGCGCAGCATGCGCAGCCGTTCGGTCTCGGCGGCCATTTCCTTTTCCGCGATCTCGCAGGCGGCGCCCAGGCCCACGCACAGCGGGGTGGCCAGGGTGCCCGAGCGCATGCCGCGCTCCTGACCGCCGCCATGGATCATGGCCTGCAGCCGCACGCGCGGGCGGCGGCGCACGAACAGAGCGCCGATGCCCTTGGGGCCATAGATCTTGTGGCCCGAGATGGACATCAGGTCGATGTTCATGGCGTTCACGTCCAGCGGGATCTTGCCCACCGCCTGGGCGGCGTCAGTGTGGAAGAACACACCCCGCTCGCGGCAGATCTTGCCGATTTCGGCCATGGGCTGGATGACGCCGATTTCGTTGTTCACGGCCATGATCGACACCAGCACCGTCTTGTCGGTGATGGCGGCCTTCAACTGCTCCAGGTCCACCAGGCCGTTCTTCTGCACCGGCAGATAGGTGACGGTGAAGCCGTCCTGCTCCAGGTGGCGGCAGGTGTCCAGCACGCACTTGTGCTCGATCACCGTCGTGATGATGTGGTTCTTCTTGTCCTTGTAGAATCGCGCCACGCCCTGGATGGCCAGGTTGTTGGACTCGGTGGCGCCCGAGGTATAGATCACCTCCTTGGAGTCGGCGCCGATGATGTGGGCGATCTGCTCGCGGGCCTGATCCACCGCCTCTTCCGCTTCCCAGCCATAGGCATGGTTGCGGCTGTGCGGGTTGCCGAACTTCTGGGTGAAATAGGGCAGCATGGCGTCGACCACGCGCGGATCGGTGGGCGTCGTCGCCTGATAGTCCAGGTAGATCGGGCGGCCCAGGCGGTCCTTGGTCTTGCTCAAAGCGGTCATCATCATCCCTCTACTCAAAAACCCTTGGTCACGCGGCCGTCCGGAGGCGGCGCAGCAATGCGCCCCAGGCCTCCAGGAACCGCTCCACATCCTCCTCAAGGCTGGCCCATCCCAGGCTGACCCGGATGGCGCCTTGCTCCTCCTCGGGCACGCCCATGGCGCGCAGCACATGGCTAGGCCCCACCTTGCCCGACGAGCAGGCCGAGCCCGAACTCACCTCGATACCGGCCAGGTCCAGATGCATCAGTTGCACCTGCGCCGTCACCCCGGCCAGCGAAAAACAGCTGGTATTGGGCAACCGCTCGGCACCAGCGCCGAACAGCCGGACCGGCGCCAGCGCCCGAATGCCCGCCTCCAGCCGATCACGCCAGCGGGCCAGGCCAGCCAGACGGCCCAGGTCGCTGACGGCTTCCACCGCCGCCACCCCGAAGCCGGCGATGCCGGCCACATTCTCGGTCCCGGCGCGGCGCCCGCGTTCCTGCCCGCCGCCCCGGATCATGGGGTCCACGTCCATGAACTCGTCCAGCACCAGCGCCCCCACGCCCTGCGGCCCGCCCAGCTTGTGGGCCGACAGGCTGAGCAGGTCCACGCCCAGCACGCCGATGTCCACCGGCAGCTTGCCCGCCGCCTGCACCGCATCGCAATGCACCAGCGCGCCATGGCGGTGAGCCACCTCGGCCACCTCGGCCACCGGCTGGATCACGCCGGTTTCGTTATTGGCCAGCATGACCGACACCAGGGTGTCGCCCCGGCCCGCCGCCAGCATCTGCTCCAACGCCAGAAGGTCGATGACGCCATCGCCATCCACCGGCACCAAGTCGGCCCCGGGAATGTTACGCAGCACCGAGCCATGCTCCACCGCCGACACCAGCACCCGGCCGCGGCCCTGCAGGGCCAGGGCATTGGCCTCGGTCCCGCTGGCGGTGAACACCACGCCACCCGGCTGAGCGCCCACCAGCGCCGCCACCTGCTCGCGCGCCTGCTCCACCCGCTTGCGAGCGGCCCGGCCCGAGCCATGCACCGAGGATGGATTGCCCACCTCGGCCATGGCCGCGGCCACCGTCTCGATGACGGCGGGGCGGACCGGCGCGGTCGCGTTATAGTCCAGGTAGCAGCGCGGCATCAGCGATATCTATTCCCTTACTGCGCCGCCGCCACGCCACCGGCGCCGTGGAACATGCCCGACGTGCCCAGGATGCGCTTGTCGGTGATGTCCTCCAGCGAGACCGAGGACAAATAGAGATAGATCTGGTTGCCCAGCTCTTCCCACAGGTCATGGGTCAGGCAGCG
>CAYOKN010000198.1:0-215 GCA_964404545.1 uncultured Rhodospirillaceae bacterium
GCCGTCCGTGGCGGCGAAGACCGCGGTGAACGCGCCGGTCAGGGCGACCACGGCCAGGGCGGTCGGGGCCAGCTCGTAGAGCGGCGACATGCGCGAGACCATGAACACGCCGGCCGTCACCATGGTGGCGGCATGGATCAGCGCCGACACCGGGGTCGGGCCCTCCATGGCGTCGGGCAGCCAGGTGTGCAGGCCGAGCTGGGCGGACTTGCCCA
>CAYOKN010000198.1:282-5146 GCA_964404545.1 uncultured Rhodospirillaceae bacterium
CACCGAGGCGTCGGCGTAGTCCGGCGCCATCTGGAAGATGGTGTCCAGGTGCACGGTGCCGAACAGCATGAAGATGCCGAAGATGCCGAGCGCGAAGCCGAAGTCACCCACGCGGTTGACCACGAAGGCCTTGATGGCGGCGGCGCAGGCCGACTGCTTCTCGTACCAGAAGCCGATCAGCAGGTAGGACGCCACGCCCACGCCTTCCCAGCCGAAGAACAGCTGGATCAGGTTGTCCGCGGTCACCAGCATCAGCATGGCGAAGGTGAACAGCGACAGGTAGCTGTGGAAGCGCGGGACGCTGGGGTCATGGTGCATGTACCCGATGGAGTACACATGCACCATGAACGACACCCAGTTCACCACGATCAGCATCACGGCGGTCAGGGTGTCGATCTTCAGCGACCACGAGACATCCAGGCTGCCGGACGTCATCCAGGACAGCAGCTCGATGGTGACGGGGTTCCCGTTCAGGGCAACCTCGATGAAGATCACGACGCTCAGCAGGGCGGAAATACCGACCAGGGCCGAGGTCACGAACTGGGCGCCCTTGTCTCCAATCTGACGGCCGAAGAAGCCGGCAATGATGGAGCCGAGGAGCGGCAGGAAAACAGCTGCGACGTACATGACCGAAGCCCTACCCCTTCATCTGGCTGATTTCCTCGACCGCAATCGTGCCCCGATTGCGGAAGAAGACGACGACGATGGCAAGACCGATGGCGGCCTCGGCGGCGGCGACGGTCAGCACGAACATGGTGAACACCTGCCCGACCAGATCGCCCAGGTGGGTGGAGAACGCCACCAGATTGATGTTCACGGCGAGCAGCATCAGCTCGATGGACATCAGGATGATGATGACGTTCTTGCGGTTCAGGAAGATGCCGAACACGCCCAGGGTGAACAGGACGGCGGCAACCGTCAGATAGTGGGCCAGACCGATTTCCATCAGATGCCTCCCCCGCTCTGAACCTTGACCACTTCCACGGTGTCCTGGGGACGGCGGGCCAGCTGGCGGCTGATGTTCTGCTTGCGCACACCCTCACGCGACCGCAGGGTCAGCATGATGGTGCCGATCATGCCGACCAGCAGCACCAGGCCGGCGGCCTGGAAGAGATAGACGAAGTTGGTATAGACCACCTGGCCCAGGGCTTCGGTGTTGGGCACCTGCGCCGGATCCGGGATCGGGGTGGTCACGATGCCCTCGACGTCGGGGGCGAAGGCCCAGCCGCCGAACACGGTGATCAGCTCGACCAGCAGGATCAGGCCGATCAGGCCGCCCGTGGGCAGATACTGCAGGAAACCCTCGCGCAGACGCAGGAAGTTGATGTCCAGCATCATCACGACGAACAGGAACAGCACCGCCACCGCGCCCACATAGACGACCACCAGGGCCATCGCCAGGAACTCGGCGCCCATCAGCAGGAACAGCCCCGCCGCGTTGAAGAAGGTGAGGATCAGGAAGAGCACGGAATGAACCGGGTTCTTGGCCGAGATCACCATCACCGCGCTCGCCACCGCAATGGCGGCGAACATGTAGAAGACGAGAGCCTGGATCATCGGGCCTCCCCCTTGCCGGCTGCGCCGGTCACGATCTTGTGCGTGGTCATTGCCAGCCTCTTCCCCTCAACGGTACGGCGCATCGGCGGCGATGCGGGCGGCCAGTTCGGCCTCCCAGCGGTCGCCGTTGGCCAGGAGCTGGGCCTTGTTGTACATGAGCTCGGCGCGGGTCTCGGTGGCGAACTCGAAGTTCGGCCCCTCCACGATGGCATCCACCGGGCAGCTTTCCTGGCACAAGCCGCAATAGATGCACTTGGTCATGTCGATGTCGTAGCGGCGGGTACGGCGCGAGCCGTCCACACGCTCTTCACCTTCGATGGTGATCGCCAGCGCCGGGCAGATGGCCTCGCACAGCTTGCACGAGATGCAGCGCTCCTCACCGTTGGGATAACGGCGCAGGGCGTGCTCGCCACGGAAGCGGGGCGACAGCGGACCCTTCTCGAAGGGGTAGTTGATGGTCACCTTCGGCTTCAGCATGTAGCGGAAGGTGCAAGCCAGGCCCTGCAGCAGCTCGGTGAGCAGGAAGGCCCGGGCGGTGCGGTCGAGGAAAGCCATACTACATTACTCCTCAGTTCGGCACCGTGCCGGTGGCCACCAGGAAGCCCGCGGTGCCAACCAGCCAGACCAGCGAGAACGGCAGGAAGATCTTCCTGCCCAGTCGCATCAGCTGGTCATAGCGGTAGCGCGGGAAGGTGGCGCGGACCCACAGGAAGCCGAACAACAGAACAGCGACCTTCAGCACGAACCACACGATGCCCGGAACCCAGGTGAAGGGCTCGATCTGCAGCGGAGGCAGCCAGCCACCCAGGAACAGGATGGTGGTGATGCCGCTCATCAGGATCATGTTCGCGTACTCGCCCAGGAAGAACAGGGCGAAGGTCATGGCCGAATATTCGACGTTATAGCCGGACACCAGCTCGGCTTCGGCCTCGGGAAGGTCGAAGGGCGCGCGGTTGGTCTCGGCCAGGATCGAGATGTAGAAGATCACGAACATCGGCAGGTGCGGCAGGATGAACCAGGTGGTCTCGGCCTGACGGTTGACGATGTCAGAGAGGTTCAGCGAGCCCACGGTCAGCAGCACGGAGATCATCACGAAGCCCATGGAGACTTCGTAGGACACCATCTGCGCCGCCGAGCGGAGGCCGCCGAAGAAGGCGTATTTCGAGTTGGACGCCCAACCGGCCATGATGATGCCATAGACACCCAAGGACGAGATGGCGAACAGGTACAGCACGCCCACATTGATGTCGGCCAGCACCCAACCCTCGTCGAACGGGATCACAGCCCAGGCGATCAGCGACAGGATGAAGGTCAGCATGGGCGCCAGGATGAACACCGCCTTGTTGGCGCCGCTGGGAAGGATGGTCTCCTTCAGGAACAGCTTGGCGCCGTCGGCCAGCGGCTGCAGCAGGCCGAAGGGACCCACCACATTGGGGCCCTTGCGGAGCTGGATGGCGCCGATGACCTTGCGCTCGGCCAGGGTGAGATAGGCGACCGCCCCGAGCAGGGGCAGCACGATCGCGAGAATCTGCGCGACGATGATCGCCGTCGGCCAGACATAGCCGTCCCAGATATCAACCATGGGTACCAGTCTTCCCCTGCTGGACCGCCACGTAAGTGGCCGTGCACTCCGCCATGACCTTGGAGGCGCGGCTGATGGGGTCGGTCATGTAGAAATTCTGGACGGACGACGCCAGCGGCTCGGCCGAAAGGCCCCCCTCGCCGCCGAACGGCGCCCAGGCCGCCGGAGTGATGGCATCCACCCGGTTGAACACCGGGTTGATGGCCCCCATGCGGGCCCGCACCTGCGACAGGCTGTCGTAGGGCAGCTTCTTGCCCAACTGCTCGGACAGGGCGCGGATGATCTTCCAATCTTCCTTGGCCTCGCCCGGCGGGAACACCGCCAGCTTGCCTTCCTGAACGCGGCCTTCGGTGTTCACGTAGGTGGCGTTCTTCTCGGTGTAGGCGGCACCCGGCAGGATCACGTCGGCGCGCATGGCGCCGGCATCGCCGTGGTGGCCCTGATAGATCACGAAGGCCGAGCCCAGCTTGGCCATGTCGATCTCGTCGGCGCCCAGCAGCCACACCACCTCGATCTCACCCTTCGCGGCGCCATCCAGGATGCCGGCCACGTCGCGGCCGCCGGGGCCGGGCACGAAGCCGATGTCCAGGCCGCCCACGCGGGCAGCGGCGGTGTGCAGCATATTGTAGCCGTTCCAACCCTCACCCACCATGCCGGTGGTCTCGGCGATCTTGCGCGCCAGGCCCTGGATCACGGCGGCGTCGGAGCGGGTCAGCGCCCCCTGCCCCAGGATCAGCATGGGCTTCTTGGCGGCCTTCAGCACCTCGGCGAAGGGATGGGTGCCGGCGGCGATCTGCTCCAGCACGTCGGCGGACTCGCCCAGATGCTGGTGGCGGTAGGCCAACTCGGCCTTGGGACCCACCACGCCCACCTGGAAGCCGCCCTTGCGCCAACGCTTGCGGATGCGGGTGTTGATCACCGCCGCTTCCTTGCGGGGATTGGTGCCGATCAAGAGCAGGGCGTCGGCCTCGTCGATGCCGGCGATGGTACTGTTGAACAGGTACGAGGCGCGGACCGACGGATCGATCTTGGCGCCGTCCTGACGGCAGTCGTAGTTCTGCGAGCCCAGGGCGTCCATCAGGTCCTTGAGCGCGGTCATGGCCTCGACGTCAACCATGTCGCCGGCGATGGCGGCAACGCGGTTGCCGCTGGCGCGGCCCAGCCGCTCGGACACCACGGCAAAGGCCTCGGCCCAGCCGGCGGGCTGCAGACGGCCGTCCTTGCGCACATAGGGCGTATCCAGGCGCTGGCGCTGCAGGGCGTCACAGGCGAAGCGGCTCTTGTCCGAGATCCACTCTTCGTTGACGTAATCATTCACGCGCGGCAGCACGCGAATCACGGTACGGCCCTTGACGTCCACGCGGATGTTGGAGCCCACGGCGTCCATCACGTCCACGGTCTCGGTCTTCTTCAGCTCCCAGGACCGGTAGGTGAAGGAAGCCGGCTTGTTGGTAAGGGCGCCCACCGGGCACAGGTCGATCATGTTGCCCGACATCTCGGAAGACAGGGCCTTCTCGATGTAGGTGCCGATCTCCATGTTCTCGCCGCGCCCCGTGGCGCCCAGCTCGGGCACGCCGGCGATCTCGGTCGAGAACCGAACGCAGCGGGTGCACTGGATGCAGCGGGTCATGAAGGTCTTGATCAGCGGACCGAAGTCCTTTTCCTTCACGGCGCGCTTGTTCTCGTGGAAGCGGCCCTTGTCGCCGCCAAAGGCCATGGCCTGGT
>CAYOKN010000198.1:5197-5884 GCA_964404545.1 uncultured Rhodospirillaceae bacterium
TGGTTGATCAGCAGGAACTCCATCACGCCCCGGCGCATCTTCTCGACGGCGGGGGTGTTGGTCTTGACCACCATGCCCTCGGCCACCGGCATGGCGCAGGACGCCACCGGCTTCGGGCTCTTTTCCACTTCCACCAGGCACATGCGGCAATTGCCGGCGATCTGCAGGCGCTCGTGGTAACAGAAACGGGGAATTTCGATGCCGATGGTCTCACAGGCCTGCAGGATGGTCATCCCGGCCTGGACCTCGGTCTCGATCCCGTCGATCGTCAGTTTGGGCATTGGGGGTGTTCTCCTCAGGCGGCCCGGTTCGCGCTGTATTCCTTGATCCGGCGCTCCATCTCGGGACGGAAGTGACGGATCAGACCCTGGATCGGCCAGGCAGCAGCGTCGCCAAGGGCGCAGATGGTGTGGCCTTCGATCTGCTTGGTGACCTCTTCCAGCATGTCGATTTCCTCGATGCTGGCATTGCCCACCGCGATGCGTTCCATCACGCGCCACATCCAGCCCGTGCCTTCACGGCAAGGGGTGCACTGGCCGCAGGACTCATGCTTGTAGAAGCGCGACAGCCGGGTGATGGCGCGGACGATGTCGGTGGACTTGTCCATGACGATCACCGCCGCGGTGCCCAGGCCCGAGCGGACCTCGCGCAGGCTGTCGAAATCCATCAGCACGGTGTCGCAGACAT
>CAYOKN010000199.1:0-5044 GCA_964404545.1 uncultured Rhodospirillaceae bacterium
AACTTCTCGGCCGCTTCCTTGACGAATTCCGGGCGGAACACGGCGGCGGTGTTGATGGACACCTTGTCGGCGCCGGCCAGCAGAAGCTTGCGGATGTCTTCCACCACCCGCACGCCGCCGCCCACGGTCAGCGGCATGAAGCACTGCTCGGCGGTGCGCTGTACCACGTCATAGAGGGTGTCGCGGTTGTCGGAACTGGCGGTGATGTCCAGGAAGGTCAGCTCGTCGGCGCCGGCGGCGTCATAGACCTTGGCCTGCTCCACCGGATCGCCGGCGTCCACCAGGTCCACGAAATTGACCCCCTTGACCACGCGGCCGTCCTTGACGTCCAGGCAGGGGATCACGCGCATCTTCAACATGGATGTCAGCCCTTCAGAACCGCAAGCGCCTGCGCCAGGTCGATGCGGCCGTCATAGATGGCGCGGCCCGAGATCACGCCCATGATGCCCTGGTCCTCGACCGCCTTCAGCGCCGCCAGGTCCTCGATGGAGGACACGCCGCCCGAGGCGATCACCGGGGTCGAAATGGCGGCGGCCAGGCTGGCCGTAGCCTCCACATTGGGGCCCTGCATGGCGCCGTCGCGGGCAATGTCGGTGAAGATGATGGCGGCCACGCCGGCATCCTCGAATTTCAGGGCAAGGTCCAGCGCCTTCATGCTGCTGGTTTCGGCCCAGCCTTCCACCGCCACATAGCCGTCGCGGGCGTCGATGCCCACGGCGATGCGGCCGGGATGGCGCTTGCAGGCCTCCTTGACCAGGGCCGGGTCGCGCAGCGCCACCGTGCCCAGGATCACCCGGGTGATGCCCCGGTCCAGCCACATGTCGATGGTCTCGTGGTCGCGGATGCCGCCCCCCAGCTGCACCGGGTTGGTGCTGTTGGACAGGATGGCGTCCACCGCTTCGCCATTCACCGGCTTGCCGGCAAAGGCGCCGTTCAGGTCCACCACATGCAGCCACTCGCAGCCGGCGGCCTGGAACTTGGCCGCCTGGTCGCCGGGCGAGGCGTTGAAGACCGTGGCCTTCTCCATCTCGCCGCGCAGCAGGCGCACGCAGTTGCCGTCCTTCAGGTCGATGGCGGGGAACAGGATCATGGTTTGGCGTCCGGAATGTGCTTGGCTTCCACCAGAACCCAGAAGCCGTTGGGCATGCGGTTGAACGTCACCAGCTGGAACCGGTCGAAGACCTTGGGCAGCCACCATTCCGGCGGCTGCTGGATCAGATGGGCATTGCGGCCATCCTCGAGCACCTTCACCGCCGGCCCGGTATGGACCGTGAAGAAGCCGGCCCGGCGGGTGACCCGGCGCAGGTCATCCAGCACATTGTCCAGCAAAGCGGGCTCGATATGCTCCAGCACGTCGATGCAGGCCACGAAGTCTTCGGGCTCGGGCGCCGCGGCCCATTTCGGATTGGCGGGCTCGTAGTGGCGGACGGAGTAATCAAAGGGCAAAAGCTTGCTCAGCGCCTGGCCGAGGCGGCCTTTGCCGGCGCCGTAATCCAGCAGCCGGCGCGCATTCAGCTTGCGCATGATGTCGGCAACCAGGGGAGCATAGCTTTCCGAGGCCCGGCCGTAATCGGGGTTCTCGTGCAGCTTGGCCTGCTGGCGGCGATACTCCTCGGTGATCAGCGGGCCCGCCATCACGGCGTCCAGCGCAGGAAGTTGGTGATCACCGCCAGGCCGGTGGCCTGGCTCTTTTCCGGGTGGAACTGGGTGCCGGCAATATTGCCGCGGCCGATCACCGCCGCCACCGGCCCGCCATACTCGACCCGCGCCAGCTCGTGCGCCGGGTCGGCGCAGGCAAAGCGGTAGCTGTGCACGAAATAGGCATGGGCGCCAGGTTTCAGCCCGTCCAGCACCGGATGGGCGCCGGGCTCGAACTGCAGCTCGTTCCAGCCCATATGCGGCACCTTCAGAGCAGCATCGGTGGGGGCCAGCGGCACCACGGCGCCGTCGATCCAGCCCAGGCCGGCATGGTCGCCATGCTCGCGCCCGGTGGTGGCCAGCAGTTGCATGCCAACGCAGATGCCGAAGAAGGGCACGCCCTGGCGCAGCACCCGCTCCTCCAGAGCCTCGACCATACCGGACAGGGCATCCAGGCCGCGCTTGCAGTCGGCGAAGGCACCCACGCCGGGCAGCACGATGCGGTCGGCCCGGCGCACCGCATCCGGGTCCGAGCTGACCGTGACGGTCAGGCGCAGTCCGGCCTCGGCCACGGCGCGCTCGAAGGCCTTGGCGGCCGAGCGCAGATTGCCCGAGCCGTAATCGATGACGACGACCTGGCCCATCAGAGCGACCCGCCCAGCACGCCCTTGGTGGAGGGCACCGCGTCGGCCTTGCGCGGGTCGATCTCGATGGCTTCGCGCAGGGCGCGGGCCAAGGCCTTGAAGCAGGACTCGACGATGTGGTGATTGTTCTCGCCGTAGAGATTTTCCACATGCAGGGTCACGCCCGCCGCCTGGGCGAAGGCCTGGAACCATTCCTTGAACAGCTCGGTGTCCATTTCGCCCAGCTTGGGCCGGGAAAAGCCTACCTTCCAGACCAGATAGGGACGGTTCGACAGGTCCAGCGCCACCCGGGTCAGGGTCTCGTCCATGGGGATCAGCGCCGAGCCATAGCGGGTGATGCCCTTGCGGTCGCCCAGCGCCTTGGTCACCGCCTCGCCGATGGTGATGCCCACATCCTCGACGGTGTGGTGATAGTCGATATGGGTGTCGCCGCTGGCCTTCACCGTCAGGTCGATCAGCGAATGGCGGCTCAGCTGCTCCAGCATATGGTCAAGGAAGCCCACCCCGGTGCTGACCTGATAGGTGCCGGTGCCGTCCAGGTTCAGGCTGACCGAAACCTGGGTTTCCTTGGTGTTGCGCTCGATGCTGGCGGTACGCATGGCATGACTCTCCGATGAAGGCCCTGATTTAGCAGGAATGCTCCCGCCAGACCAGTGCATTGGCGGGACACAAGCCCTTGTTGTGGTGCCGTGGCCTGTGTACCTTTTGGCTGCGCTATTCATTGGGGGGTGTCCTATGCGGACGGGCCTGCTGTTTTCCATCGCCCTGGTTGCGGCGCTGGCCGCCTGCGGGCCCACGGTCAAACAGGTGGAGCAAAAGCCCCTGGCCGACGTGAGCGGGCGCGAAGACCTGAAGCGCATCCGCTATGACCGCACCGTGGTGGACCTGCGCCGGGGCACGCCCATCGGCGGCTTCCGCACCGTGCTGCTGGCCTGCGATCTGTCCCTGGAGACCCTAAGCTGGGGGGCGGGCCGCTTCACCGAGCGCGACGGCGAGTTCGATGACCTGTTCTTCCACGAGATGGCCGCCGCCGGCTACCGGGTGGTGGGCGACCCCCGTACCCTGTTCCCCGACGAACACCAGGAGCGCGCGCCCTATGCGGTGGCGGCGCGCATCGACAAGATCGAGCTCAGCCTCTGCCATGCGGTCAGCCCGCTGTGGGGTGTGCGCCTGGGCGGCGTGTCCGGCGATGCCTATGTGTCGGTGAACTGGCAGGTGCAGGACACCCTGGACAAGACAGTGGTGCTGGACCTGCGCACGGAAGGCAGCTTCACCAACGACAATGCCAGCCCCGACGGCGCCCTGGTGGCGCTGCAGGGCGCTTACAGCCGGGCCGTGGCCAACCTGGCCGCCGATCCCCGCTTCCAGACGCTGGTGGCCGAGCGCATCCCGGGCCAGGAGCGCGACCGCCGCAGCAAGACCGCCGCCAGCGCCCCGGCCCTGGAGCTGCCGCGCCTGGCGCCCTTCACCGGGCCCATCACCAGCCGCATGGACCTGGTGCGTCGGGCCACCGTCACCATCGCCGAGGACCGGGGTCATGGCTCGGGCGTGTTCGTGGGCAAGGACGGCCATATCCTGACCAACCGCCATGTGGTGGGCGACGCCAAGTTCGTCACCGTGCGCCTGTATAACGGACGCGAGATCACCGGCGAGGTGGTGCGCAGCCATCCGCACCGCGACGTGGCGCTGGTCCTGGTGGAGGAGAAGGGCTATCCCGCCCTGCCCATCCGCCCCACCCCGCTGGGCGTGGGCGAGGAGGTCTATGCGGTGGGCTCGCCCCTGTCCAAATCCATGTCGGCCACCGTGTCCAAGGGCATCGTCAGCGCCTTCCGCCACGAGGACGGGCTGGAAATGATCCAGGCCGACGTGGCCACCCATGGCGGCAATTCCGGCGGCCCGCTGCTGGACGGCCAGGGCAACCTGGCCGGGCTGACCGTGGCCGGCTATGCGGCCAATGACAGCAAAATGGGCGTGGGGCTGAATTTCTTCATTCCCATCCATGACGGGCTGGACAAGCTGAATATCGGCCTGGCGGCCCCCCGGGGCCGCTGAGCCGCCCTGGCGCAGCGGCGAAATCGGCTTATCTTCTGGGGGTGTCGGCAAGTGCCGGGTGGTCTGCTATCATCCGGCAACCGCTTGCCTTTCCTGAATTTTCCCGGAAGCTCAATGACCGACTCCACCCCCACATGGCATGGCACCACGATCCTGGCAGTCCGCAAGGGCGGCCGGGTGGTGATCGCCGGCGACGGCCAGGTGTCCCTGGGCCAGACCGTCATCAAGTCCAATGCGCGCAAGGTGCGCCGCCTGGGCCCCGGAGGCCAGATCGTGGCCGGCTTTGCCGGCGCCACCGCCGACGCCTTCACTTTGTTCGAGCGCCTGGAAGGCAAGCTGGAGAAGCATCCCGGCCAGCTGACCCGGGCCTGCGTCGAGCTGGCCAAGGACTGGCGCACCGACCGCTATCTGCGCCGGCTGGAAGCCATGATGGCGGTGGCCGACAAGGATGTGAGCCTGGTGCTGACCGGTACCGGGGACGTGCTGGAGCCCGAGGACGGCATCGGCTCGGGCGGCAATTATGCCCTGGCCGCCGCCCGCGCGCTGATTGATGTGGACGGGCTGGATGCCGAGGCCATCGCCCGCAAGGCCATGGCCATCGCTGCCGGGATCTGCGTCTATACCAATGGCAACCTGACCGTGGAGGCCCTATGACCACCGCCGCCGCCTTCACCCCGCGCGAGATCGTCTCCGAGCTGGACCGCTTCATC
>CAYOKN010000199.1:5121-5880 GCA_964404545.1 uncultured Rhodospirillaceae bacterium
AGAGGTTCTGCCCAAGAACATCCTGATGATCGGCCCCACCGGCGTGGGCAAGACCGAGATTGCCCGGCGCCTGGCGCGCCTGGCCCAGGCGCCCTTCCTGAAGGTGGAAGCCACCAAGTTCACCGAGGTGGGCTATGTGGGGCGCGATGTGGAAAGCATCGTCCGCGACCTGGTGGAAGTGGCCATCGGCATGACCCGCGAGCGGCTGCGCAAGCAGGTCACCGCCAAGGCCGAAGTGGCCGCCGAGGAGCGGGTGCTGGACGCCCTGGTGGGCGAGACCGCCAGTCCCGAGACCCGGCAGAAATTCCGCAAGATGCTGCGCGAGGGCCAGCTGAACGACAAGGAAGTGGAGATCCAGGTCCAGGACAGCGGCGCCAGCGGCATGCCCACCTTCGACATCCCCGGCATGCCCGGCGCGCAGATGGGCATGATCAATCTGTCGGACATGCTGGGCAAGGCCTTCGGCGGGCGCACCAAGCCGCGCCGCATGACCGTGAAGGACTCCCACGAGGTGCTGATCGCCGAGGAGTCCGACACGCTGCTGGACCAGGATACCGTGGTCAAGGAAGCCATCACGGCGGTGGAGAACCACGGTATCGTCTTCATCGACGAGATCGACAAGATCACCGCCCGCACCGAGATGCGCGGCGGCGGCGATGTGAGCCGCGAAGGCGTTCAGCGCGACCTGCTGCCGCTGATCGAAGGCACCACCGTGGCCACCAAGCACGGGCCGGTGAAGACCGCCCATGTGCTGTTCAT
>CAYOKN010000200.1:0-5873 GCA_964404545.1 uncultured Rhodospirillaceae bacterium
CGCCGGCACCACGCGGCGCGGCGGCGGCGCCGGGCGCGGCGGGGCCAGCGGACGCTGGGTCGGATCGTCCAGGAAGATGATGGCCATGGGCACGGCGGTCAGCAGGAAGGCCACCACGAAGGCCCCGAACAGCAGCGCCGAGATCTTGTCCTGCGGCAGGCCCATGGCCTGGAATTTGGGGGTCATGTTGGCCACCAGGCCGGTCAGGAAACCGGCGGTGGCGAGCGACGAGATGACGATGGCGGTCAGCTTGAACACCAGACCCAGCGGCGGCCGCTTCTTGGGGGCGCCCGGCCGGCTCACCAGATCCGGATGCCGGAAGTCGGCCAGGAAGTCGGGGCCGTTGTCGGAACTGGCCTCGATCCCCCGTCCGCCGCGCCCGCTGCCGGCCCCGCCGCCCTGGGGCAGGCGCGGCCCTTGGGTCCGGCCTGCTGTGGTGTAGATCAGGGTCTCTTCGGAATGGTTGTTGGACGGGAAATAGACCTCGCGCACCACCTTGACGGCGGCGCCCACACTGCGTTCCACCAGCTTGGCTTCGGTCAGCGCCGCCTCGCGCTCATCGCGCGGAAAGCGGGCGTGCAGGATCCAGCGTTGACCCTGCAGGAAATAGACTTCGTAGTGGGTGGAACCCGCTGTGTGGCCGGGGGTCGGTTTTGCCATGCGCGCTTCAATGACCTGGACCCGGTTCTCGGGCCCTTGCTGGACTTCTGTATAGCAGGACTTTGGGCGAATGTCGCGCATGCGAAATAGCCGGGCCACGAGAACCGTGACCCGGCTATCCGATCAAGCGGCGACAAGCGAGCCGCGAGCAAGGCATTCGCCGGCGGGATGCCGCGGCGCCAGCCCCCTACGCGCAGCAGGCGGCGGCCAGGCGGCCCGGCGACAAGCGGGCCTTAGCCCTTCTTGATGCCGAAGCTGGCGAACTTCTTGTTGAACTTGGCGACCTGACCGCCCGAGTCCACCATGCGGTGCACGCCGGTCCAGGCCGGGTGGGACTTGGGGTCGATGTCCAGGCGAAGGGTGTCGCCTTCCTTGCCGTAGGTGGACTTGGTCTTGAACTCGGTCCCGTCGGTCATCACGATGTTGATTTCGTGATAGTCGGGGTGAATGTCCTGCTTCATGGTACTGCTCCCGAAATCGAAGCGGCTCATATAGCGAATCTCGTCCCCGGGCGCAAGCGCCGATCACCCCTTGGGCTCGGATGGTGCCTTGGGCTACAGTCCCGCCACCCGCGCCGAACTGCTGAAAGAGGCACAGATCATGGACGAAAACCGCTTCCTGTCCATTGCCGACCAGTTTCTCGAAGAGCTGGCGGACCAGCTGGACGAGGGCATCGGCGATGCGGTGGATGTGGAGTTGCTGGCGGGCATCCTGACCCTGGACCTGCCCCAGGGCGGCCAGTATGTGATCAACAAGCATGCCCCCAATCGCCAGATCTGGCTGTCCTCGCCGGTTTCGGGCGCCTGGCATTTCGACTATGACGGGGCCGACTGGGTCTCGACCCGCGAGCCGCGCAGCGAGTTCCTCAATCTTCTGGCCACCGAGTTGTCCGCCGCCTTGGGGCAGGAAGTGGTGATCGAGATCTGATGCCCCGCATCTTCGGCATCGCCGGCTGGAGCGGGTCGGGCAAGACCACGCTGATCGAGGCCATGATGCCCCATCTGCGGACCCTTGGGCTGGTGGTGGGGGTGATGAAGCACACCCACCACCAACTGGCCGTTGACCTGCCCGCCGCCGCCGCCCAGGCCCTGGTTCTGGGCCAAGGCGGTTGGCGCCTGACCGGCCGTTGCGACCATCCGGGCGTGCATGACCTGTTATCCCACTACCGGGCCGCTGACCTGGTGCTGGTGGAGGGCTGGAAGTCGGCGCCCATCCCCAAGCTGGAGGTGCACCGCCCGGCCCTGGGCAAGTCCATGCTGGCCGAGCGTGATCCCTTCGTGGTGGCGGTGGCCAGCGATGTGGCCTTTCCCGTCCTGCATGTGCCCCGGTTGGACCTGAACGACGCCCGCGCCGCCGCCGAACTGGCGGTGGCGCGGGCGGTGATCCTCGACGAAAACCCCATGGGGCAAAACGCGTACTAGGTGACGGCCGCAGGCACCACTTCGAACTGCCGCATCATCTCGTGGTCCTCGTGCTCCAGGATGTGGCAGTGGAAGGGGTATTTGCCGGTGAAGCCCTCGAAGCGGGCGATGATGGTCACCTTTTCGCCGGGATGCACCTTGGTGGTGTCCTTCCATCCCGCCTCGGCCGGGTCAAGGGGCAAGGCGGGGCCCACGCTGTCGGTCTCGAAGTCATAGGCGGCGCGCCCGATCACCTGGAACTGCACCAGATGCAGGTGGATGGGGTGGGCGTCGGGCGTTGTGTTGTAGAACTCCCAGACCTCGATGCTGTCCAGTTCCGGCCGGGCCGCCACCATGTCCCAGTCGCCGCCTGTGTTGGGGGCGTTCCGATATTCCTGCTCGGTCAGGATCACCGAGCGGAACGGGGCGCAGCCGTCGGGGTCGGGCTCCTGCTCGAACAGCCAGAACTTGCGCAGCTGTTTGGCATCGGCGGGGTTCAACTGCTCGATCAAGTCATAGGTGGTGGCCCGGTCGACCCGCTGGCGGGTGGTCTGCATCAGGGTCTTCGGCACGGGGATGCCAGGGGCCTGGCTGTTGGTGACGCGGAACTGCATGATCCGGGTCATGGGCGAATTGGTCAGCGGTTCGTCGCGGGGATAGGGCGTGGGCGCGTCGTTGGTCAGGATGATCTCGTCGCCCGGCCGGCAGCCGTCGAAATCGATCAGGATTTCCACCCGTTCGCCGGGACCCATCACGAAGTCGCCCAGGGTGGAACTGGGCACCGGGGTGGGCAGCAGGCCCTGTTCGGTGGCGATGACCCAGAAGGGCAGGGTCTCGGTGCCTTTGGCGAAGGTCATGCGCAGGAAGCGCGAGTTGCAGCCGTTGAGCAGGCGTAGCCGGTAGAGGCCCCGGCCCACCTCCAGATAGGGGAAGACCACGCCATTGACCAGGAAATGGTCGCCGAAGAATTCCGGCGCGAAGTCCGCCGGATAGGCCAGCAGGCTGTAGCCGTCCTCGGCGTGGAAGCTGCGGTCCTGGATGGCCAGGGGCACGTCGAACGGCCCTTTGGGCAGGCGCAGCGAGCGTTCATAGGGGTCTTGCAGCAGATAGAACCCGGCCAGGCCGGCCATCACGTTCAGGCGGGTCATGCCCAGGGCGTGGTCGTGATACCACAGGGTCGCCGCATTCTGGATGTTGGGATAGTAGGTGGTGGCCTGGTCCGGATATCCGCCATGGCCCGGCGCGCCGGGCGGCGCCAGATAGTCCTCGGGATAGCCGTCGCTGGCGGGTGGCACCTTGGCGCCATGCAGGTGGGTGACCGCTCGCGATACCTGCGCCGCCGCCTCGCCCGCCATATGCAAGAAATGGTCGGGCCCGTGCAGGCAGGGAGCCACATGCAGCAGATGCTGCACCGGCAAGCGGTTCACCCACTGCACATAGACCGGCTCGTTGCTGACCGCGCGGATGGTGGGCCCCGGAAAGCTGCCGTCATAGCCCCACAGCCGGGTGGGCGGCAGGTCGCGGTGCAACTTCTGGCTGATGGCGTCGATGGTGACGCGATAGAAGGCGCGGCCCAGATAGCTGCCCACCGGCTCCAGCACGCGGGGCAGGGGCAGTGGGTCCACGAAAGGCGTCAGGGTGACATTGCCGGTGGGGCCGTCTCCGCCGCCATGATGGTCCATGCCAAAGGCCAGGCGGCCAGGCAAGGCGCCCAGCAGGGCCGCCGTGGCAGCACCTTGCAGGACCTGTCGTCGGCTCGTGCGCATGCGCAAACCTCCCAGAATTCTTGTCTGGGGTGATCATGCGCCGGTGCTTTTGCACCTCAAGGCATCAGGAGGGGCAAGCCGGGAACCAGCCGAGAGCCCCCGCCGCCGGTCAATGCCGCCGTTCGTCATAAAGAGATTCCAGTCGGGGACCCCAGACCTGCCGGATGACATGGCGGCGGATCTTCATGGTAGGGGTGCACATGCCGTTGGTGACGCTGAACGGCTCGGCCGACAGGGTGAAACGGCGCACCTTCTCGATGCCCGACAGGTCGCGGTTCACCCGGTCCACGGCGGCGCCCACGGCACGGCGGAATTCGGGTTCGTCGATCAGCGCCGACAATTCGGGCGCCTTGCCATGGGTGGCGGCCCAGCCCTTGGCCCAGTCCTCGTCGGGCACCAGCAGCGCCACCAGATGGGGTCGGCGGTCACCATGCACCATGGCCTGGGCGATTTCGGGCTGCAGGGTCAGTACACCCTCGACCCGCTGCGGACTGATATTGTCGCCGCCGGAATTGACGATCAGATCCTTCTTGCGGTCGGTGATGCGCAGATAGTGGCCGTCGTCGAACTCGCCGATGTCGCCCGTATGCAGCCAGCCCTCGGCATCGATGGCGGCACGGGTGGCCTCTGGGTTGGCCCAATAGCCCTGCATCACGTTCTCGCCCTTGACCAGGATCTCGCCATCCTCGGCGATCTTCACCTGCTGGTCGCCCAGAACCGGGCCCACGGTGGCCATGCGCACCCGGTGCGGCACATTGACCGAAATCACCGGCCCCGCCTCGGTCAGGCCATAGCCCTGCAGGATGCGCACCCCCAGGGCCGAGAAGAACATGCCCACGTCATAGTTCAGGGGCGCGCCGCCCGACACGAAGGCCTTCAGCCGGCCGCCGAAGCGCATGCCCACCTTGGCCCGCACCAGCCGTTCCAGCGCCAGGTCCTGCGCCCGCTCCCACAGGGTCAGGCGCCCGCCCTCCTGGCGGCGGGTGCCCAGTTCGACGGCCTTTAGGAACAGGGCCTGCTTGCGCCCGCCGGCGCGCTCGACGCCTTTCAGGATCTTGGCCCGCATGGCCTCGTACAGGCGCGGAACCGCCATGATCAGGGTGGGCTTCACCTCGGCCATATTGGCGGCCAGATGCTCGATGCCCTCGGCGTAATAGATCTGCGCCCCCAGGAACAGGGGGAAGAACTGGCCGGCGGTGTGCTCGTAGGAATGGGACAGCGGCAGGAAGGACAGGAACACCTCGTCCGACAGGCCCAGTTGTTCCAGCAGCACATAGGCGCCTTCGCAATTGTGCAGGATGGCGCCGTGGCTGGTCATCACCCCCTTGGGCGCGCCGCCGGTGCCCGAGGTATAGATCAGGCAGGCGGTGTCGGCGCGGGTCATGGTGGCCACCGTCGCGTCCACCCGGTCGGGACTTTCCGCGCCCAGGGCCTGCACCGCCTCCCAGCGGTGGACGGCCAGGCCCGAATGCTGGGTCAGGGCCAGGTCCTCGATCACCACCACCAGCGGCGCCCGGCGCGCCTTCAGGCCGGCGGCGATGATCCGCTCGGCCAGCGTGCGCGTAGAGACAATGACCGCCCGCGCGTCGCAATCGTTCAGGATATGCACATGATCGGCCACCGTGTTGGTCACATAGGCCGGCACCGTGATGGCGCCGGCGGCCATGATGGCCAGGTCGGCGATGCACCATTCCGGCCGGTTCTCGGAGGCCAGCACCACCCGGTCGCCGTCCCCGACCCCCAGGGCCGACAACCCGCGCGCCAGATGGCGCACCTGCTGTGCGGTTTCGTCCCAACTCTGCGAGCGCCATTCCCCGGCCTGCTTATGCCACAACAGCGGCTTGACCCCCAGGCGCCCGGCCTGGGCGAAGAACATGCCGGTCAGGCTGGGCCATTTGGCGTTCGACATGCGCGGGCACTCCTTCTGTCCAGACCCAAGCCGGGTTCGCGGTCCGCGCGAACTGGGCTATTGTTCGCCCCGCTCGCCGCGTTGGTTGGCGTTTGCCGACTAGAACCCCATATCCTCGCAAGCCGCAAGGAGAGAGTA
>CAYOKN010000201.1:0-164 GCA_964404545.1 uncultured Rhodospirillaceae bacterium
TCCTCAGCCTGAGGAGCCCCGCAGGGGCGTCTCGAAGGCCGCACGATGCCAGGGACATTGAATACACGGATGAGGGTGATGGGCATGGATAGGCACGGAGGCCATCCTCCTCATCCGTGCCCATCCGTGTCATTAACCGTGAAAAGGTCTCCAGTATCCGGGCT
>CAYOKN010000201.1:241-5837 GCA_964404545.1 uncultured Rhodospirillaceae bacterium
GTGTCTCTGTGGTGAAATTCTATCGTCACCCCCGTTTGGTGCTGGCGAAGCGGACGGCTTCCTCGGCCGAGCGCACCAGGGCGCGGGCCTTGTTGATGCATTCCTGGAATTCGCTCTCGGGCACCGAGTCGGCCACGATGCCCGCACCCGCCTGGACGATCACCTGGCCGTCCTTGACCAGGGCGGTGCGCAGGGCGATGCAGGTGTCCATGGAGCCGTCGGCGGCGAAATAGCCGATGCAGCCGGCATAGAAGCTGCGCCGCTCCGACTCCAACTCGTCGATGATTTCCATGGCGCGCACCTTGGGCGCGCCCGACACGGTGCCGGCGGGGAAGCCGGCGAACAGCGCATCCATGGCATCCAGGCCGGGGCGGATCTCGCCTTCCACATTGGACACGATGTGCATGACGTGGCTGTAGTTCTCGATGATGAACTGGTCGGTCACCTTGACCGTGCCCGGCTTGGCCACCCGGCCCACATCGTTGCGGCCCAGGTCCAGCAGCATCAGATGCTCGGCCCGTTCCTTGGGGTCGGCCAGCAGGTCGGCGGCCAGGGCAGCATCCTCGGCGGCGTCCGAGCCGCGCTTGCGGGTTCCGGCGATGGGGCGGATGGTCACCTTGCCGTCGCGCAGCCGCACCAGGATCTCGGGGCTGGAGCCCACCACCGAGAAACCGCCGAAATCCAGGTTGAACATGAAGGGGCTGGGATTGGTCCGGCGCAGCGCCCGATAGAGGGCGAAGGCAGGCAAGCGGAAGGGCACGCGGAAGCGTTGGCTCAACACCACCTGGAAGATGTCGCCGGCCAGGATGTAGTCCTTGGCCTTGGCCACCATCTCGTGGAAGCGTTCCCGGGTGGTGCCAGGCTGCGGCACCGGCAGCGGCTCGCCGTCCACCACCGCATGGGCTACCGGCAAGGGGCGCTCGAAGTCGGCCACCACGTCGGCCAGGCGTTCGCAGGCCTGGCCATAGGCGGCGCGGGCGTTCATGTCCTGGCGCGGCCACACCGGCGTCACCACGGTCAGCGAATCATCCACATTGTCGAAGATCGCCATGATGGTGGGGCGCTGGAAGATGCCGTCGGGGATGCCGATGCTGTCCGGGTTGCCGTCGGGCAGCTTTTCCGCCAGGCGCACCATGTCATAGGTCATGTAGCCCACCAGGCCGGCGGCCATGGGCGGCAGGCCTTCGGGCAAATCCATGCGGCTTTCCGCGACCAGGGCGCGCAGCGAGGCCACCGCCCCGTCCTTGGCGGCCACCGGGCAGGGCTTGAACGCCTCGGCGTCATAGCGGGCATCCCGGTTGATCTCGGCGGTGTTGCCGAAGCAGCGCCAGATCAGGTCGGGTTTCATGCCGATGATGGAATAGCGGCCGCGCTTGGCGCCGCCTTCCACCGATTCCAGCAGGAAGGCATTGGGCCGGCTGCCGGACAGCTTCAGATAGGCGCTGACCGGGGTGTCCAGGTCGGCCACCAGCTTGGTCCAGACCAGGGCCGGCTTGCCGGAGTCATAGGTTTCGGCAAAGGCCTGGTAGTCGGGCTTCAAGGAGGTGGTCACTGCAGTCGCTCGTCGATCAGGGCACGGTTCACGGTCACATCAAGCTGGCGCTCCAGCGCCGCCTGATATTGCTGCATCAGGTCGCGGCCCAGGGTTTCGTTGACCTGCTGCCGCGTGGCGGCCAGAGCCTCGTCCTTGCTGTCGGCGGGCAGCACCTGCTTCAGGCGCGCCACCATGGCGCCGCCCTGCACCGGGGCCACGGCCACGCCGCCGGCCTGGGACTGGAACATCTGGGCCTGCAGGGCCGGGGGCAGGGTGGTCTGGCCCTGGCGGGTGAAGGGACGGGTGGTTTCCAGCTTGGCCCGTGTCTCGGCGGCAATGCGCTCCATGCTTTCGCCCTTTTTCAGGCGTTCGGCCATGGCCTCGGCCTGGGTGCGGGCCGCCTGGGCGCGCTGCTCGGCGGTCCAGGCGGCGGCCAAGTCCTTCTTCACGTCCTCGAACGGCTTCACCGCCGGCGGGGTCACCTTGTCCACGCGCACCACGAAATAGCCGGCGCGGTCCTCCAACTCGGTCAGGGAGGACTCCATGGCCTCGGGGGTCTGGAAGGCGGTGGTCAGGAAGGCCTGGCCGGTGGGCAGGCCGGCCACGGTCTGGCCCGCCGGGGTCTGGCCGCGCAGATCCATGCCGTCCACCTGCATGGTCTTGAGGTTCAGGCGCTTGGCCGCTTCCTCCAGGGTAGCGCCCGACGCCAGCACGTCCTCGAGCTGGTTGGACAGCTCATAGAGGCGGTCCAGGGCGCGCTCTTCCTTCAGCGCCTGGGCGATCTCGGCCTTGGCCTCGTCCAGGGTGCGGGTCTTGCCCGGCTCCACCTTGGTCACGCGCACCACATGCCAGCCCAGGGCGGTCTTCACCGGCTTGCTGACCGCCTTGGGGTCCAGGGCGAAGGCGGCCGCGCCCAGTTCGGGCGGAAGGTCGCGGCTTTCCACCGAGCCCAGGTCGGCCACCGGCTTGTCCAGCTCCTTGGCGATGGCGGCCAGGTCCTTGCCCTGGGCCACCAGGGCGCCGGCCTTGTCGGCCTGGGCCCGGTCGTCCAGCACGATCTGCTGGATGGTGCGGCGCTCGGGCACCTGGAACTCGTCAAGGCGGGCCTGATAGGCCTGCTCGATCTCGGCCGCCTCGACGGTCACTTCGCCCGTCACATCGGCGGGGCGCAGGATCACGGCAGTCACGGCGCGGTATTCCGGCGCCATGAAGCGGGCCTGGTTGGCCTCGTGATAGGCCTTCAGCGTGTCGGCGTCGGGGGGGGGCGGCGCCGGGGCCTTGTCGGTGGCGAAGAACAAGGTCTCGGCCACGCGCTGTTCGCCGCGGTGGGCGTGCAGGGGCTGCACCAGGGCGGCGGGGGCGATCACGCCGCCGGCCACCGCGTCCACCAGCTGGGTCTGCAGGATCTGCTGGCGCAGCAGCGCCACGAAGCTCTGCTCGGTGTGTTCGTTTTGGGCCAGCAGGCGGCGGAAGGTCTGCTGGTCGAACTGGCCGGTCACCGGATTGCGGAAGGCCGGATTGGTGGCGATCACCCGACGGATGGTTTCGTCGTCCACGGCCAGGCCCAGGTCGTTGGCGGCCTCGGCCAGCACGGCGCGGGTTTTCAGATTGTCGATGGCGCGCTCGACCAAGCCCAGCTGGCGGGCCTCGTCGGTGCCGAACTTGCCGCCGAAGGCACCCTGCAGGTCGCGCACATAGGTCCTGAACTCCTCGGCCACCTGTTCGGCGGTGATGTCCACATTGCCCACCTCGATGGCCGGGCGGTTGCGGCCGAAGCCCTGGACCACGTCGCCGATGCCCCACGAGGCGAAGCCAAGGATGAGGATGGCGAAGAAGATCTTGGCGGGCCAAGACTTGGCGGAATTGCGCAGGGCTTCGAGCATGGGACGGAAACAACCTTGCCGGTTGGGGGAATTCGGAACGCGGCATCATAAAAGTGCCCCCATCCCCCCGCAACCGGGAAAAGGGCAGGGGAGCATGCCCCGGTGCCGGGCCGGGTGGAAAAGCGGTGACGCTTGTGTTAAATCCACAGTCCATCAAGAAAATCCGATGCGAAAGGAAGCGTCTATGGGTTCGTCTCGCCGTCCGCTGATTGCCGGCAATTGGAAGATGAACGGCCGCCTGGCCGATGGCATCGCCCTGGCCAAGGGGGTCGCGGCCAAGGTGAGCGAGGCCGGCGCCGGCCTGCGCTGCGACATGGCGGTGTGCCCGCCCTTTCCGCTGCTCGCTCCTGTCGCCGAGGCGGTGAAGGGCAGCGGCCTGGGTGTGGGCGGCCAGGACTGCCATGCCAAGGACTCGGGCGCCCATACCGGCGACACCTCGGCCCTGCTGCTGGCCGACATCGGCTGCTCCTATGTGATCGTGGGCCATTCCGAGCGCCGCACTGACCACGCCGAGACCGACGCCCAGGTGCAGGCCAAGGCCGCCGCCGCCCACAAGGCCGGCCTGGTGGCCATCATCTGTATCGGCGAGACCCTGGCCCAGCGCGATGCCGGCCAGACGCTGGAGGTCAACCGCACCCAGCTGGTGGGCTCGCTGCCCGAGGGCGCCACGCCCGAGAACACCGTGATCGCCTATGAGCCGGTCTGGGCCATCGGCACCGGCCGCACCGCCACGCCCGAGCAGGCGCAGGAAGTGCATGCCGCCATCCGCGCCGAGCTGGTCAAGAAGCTGGGCCAGGAAGCCGCCGGCAAGATGCGCATTCTCTATGGCGGCTCCATGAAGCCGGACAATGCCAAGGAACTGCTGGCGCTGCCTGACGTGGACGGCGGCCTGATCGGCGGGGCCGCCCTGAAGGTGGACGATTTTTGGGCCATCGGGCAAAGTTGCCCCTAGCCTTTGAGCCCCAGGACGATTAATAAGACGCGCTAACAGATGCCCCATGCCGACGGACATAGGACGGACGGCACAGACCGGGCCGGGAGTGTTATAGGGTCATGATCACAGTTCTCCTCGTCATCCACCTGCTCATCGCCTTGGCCATGGTCGGCGTCATCCTGCTGCAGCGGTCCGAAGGCGGCGCGCTGGGGATTGGCGGCGGACCCGGCCTGATGACCGGGCGGGCGGCCGGCAACCTGCTGACCAAGACCACCGGCATCCTGGCCACGGCCTTCTTCATGACCAGCATGGGGCTGGCGATTCTGGTCAACAACCAGGCTGCTCCGACCTCGATCATGGACCAGCCGGTCCCGGCTCAGCCGGCGGCCCCGCTGGTTCCGGCGCAGCCGGCTGAACCCAGCGCGCCCGTCAGCCGCTAAGCGGCCGGGCCTTCGACGTTTTCGGTGGGACGGGCGGCCCAAAAGGCCGTCCCGTATCCTTTGTGATGAACGACGTGGTCCGGGGTTCGCCGTGGGCCGCGCAATCTGACGGGTGGCAGTGCGTGGCATGACGCGCTTCATTTTCATTACCGGTGGTGTGGTTTCGTCGCTCGGCAAGGGGCTTGCCTCGGCCGCGCTGGGCTCGCTGTTGCAGGCGCGCGGCTTCAAGGTCCGCCTGCGCAAGCTGGACCCCTATCTGAACGTGGACCCGGGCACCATGAGCCCGTACCAGCATGGCGAAGTGTACGTCACCGACGACGGCGCCGAGACCGACCTGGACCTGGGCCATTACGAGCGGTTCACCGGCGTGCCCTCGCGCCAGTCGGACAATGTGACCACCGGCCGCATCTATTCCAACGTGATCGCCAAGGAGCGCCGGGGCGATTATCTGGGCGCTACCGTCCAGGTGATCCCCCATGTGACCGACGCCATCAAGGAGTTCGTCAAGTCGGACCTGACCGACGAGGACTTCGTGCTGTGCGAGATCGGCGGCACCGTGGGCGACATCGAATCCACCCCGTTCCTGGAGGCCATCCGCCAGCTGGGCAACGAACTGGGCCGCGAGCGCGCCATGTTCGTGCATCTGACCCTGCTGCCCTGGATTCCCTCGGCCGGCGAGCTGAAGACCAAGCCCACCCAGCATTCGGTCAAGGAACTGCTCAGCGTCGGCATCCAGCCCGACATGCTGCTGTGCCGCTCGGACCGCGAGATCCCCGAGGGCGAGCGCCGCAAGATCGCCCTGTTC
>CAYOKN010000202.1:0-5807 GCA_964404545.1 uncultured Rhodospirillaceae bacterium
ACAGCCCGGTGCTGTCGGGCGGCGCCCCCGGCCCGCACAAGATCCAGGGCATCGGTGCCGGCTTCGTGCCCGGCGTGCTGGGCCGCGAGAACATCGACGAGATCGTCACCATCTCGAACGAGACCGCCTTTGCCACCGCCCGCAAGGCGGCCAAGCTGGAAGGCATCCCGGTGGGCATCTCGTCCGGTGCGGCCCTGGCCGCCGCCCTCGAGATCGGCAGCCGGCCCGAGAATGCGGGCAAGCTGATCGTCGCCATCATCCCCAGCTTCGCCGAGCGCTATCTGTCCACCGCGCTGTTCGAGTCGTAAAACATGCTCCCTCCCTCGCCCGTCTGCGGGAGAGGGAGGGCCGGGGTGGGTGAGGGCCAGCCTCTGGACCGGCACGGCGCGGTTGCATAGGCTGGTGGCCCTCACCCCAACCCCTCTCCCGCAGGCGGGCGAGGGGCTAAAAAGGACGCCAGATGGACTTCACCGAGGAGCAGATCCACCGCTACGCCCGGCACATCATCCTGCCGGAGATGGGCGGCACCGGGCAGGCGAAGCTGTTGAAGTCCAAGGTTCTGGTGATCGGCGCGGGCGGGCTGGGCTCGCCCCTGATCCTCTATCTGGCCGCCGCCGGCGTGGGCACCATCGGCGTGGTGGACGACGATGAGGTGGACCTGTCCAACCTGCAGCGCCAGATCCTGCACAACACGGCCCGCATCGGTACGCCCAAAGTGGACAGCGCCGCCGAGGCGGTGCGCGTCCTCAATCCGGACGTGACCATCGTCCCGCACCGGCTGCGGCTTGAGGCGGACAACGCCCTGGAGCTGATCGCCGGCTATGACCTGGTGGCCGACGGCTCGGACAATTTCCCCACCCGCTTTTTGGTGAATGACGCCTGCCGCCTGGCCGGCAAACCCCTGGTCTCGGCGGCCATCCTGCGCTTTGACGGCCAGCTGGCCACCTTCAAGCCGGGCGGACCCTGCTATCGCTGCCTCTATGGCGACATCCCGCCGGCAGGCCAGATACCCACCTGCTCGCAGGCCGGCGTGCTGGGCGCCATGGCTGGCGTCATGGGCTCGTGGCAGGCAGTCGAGGTGGTCAAGGAACTGCTGGGCATGGGCGAATCCCTGTCGGGCAGCCTGGTGATGCTGGATGCCCTGGGCACCAGCGTGCGCAAGGTGCGCCTCAAGCCCGACCCCGCCTGCCCGCTGTGCGGCCCCACCCCCAGCATCACCGACCTGTCCCGCCACGGAACCACCGCCCATGTCTGCGGATGAGCGCCCGGCCAAGCTGTCACTGGTGATCCAGAGCGGCCATTTCGACCAGGTGCATTACGCCCTGGTGATGGCCTCGGCGGCGCTGGCCACCAACATCCCGGTCACCCTGTTCTTCACCAACTGGGCCTGCCGTGCCCTGGCCGCGCCGCAAGCCGACCACCTGCCCGGCTGGGCCCTGATGCCCGTCTCCCAGGGCCGCCTGACCGCGCCCGAACATGACCGCAGCCTGACCGCCAAGGGCCTGGCCGGCTTCGAGGAACTGCTGGAGGCGGTGGCCGCCCTGGGCGGTACCGTGATGGTCTGCGAAATGGGCCTGCGCGCCATGGGCCTGACCGCCGAGGATTTGCGGCCGGATATCCCCCTCTCCGTCACCGGCATGGTCACCTTCCTGCACCAGGCGGGCAAGGACGGTCAGATCATTTGGGTATGAGGATAATTAATTAACCACAGAGGCACAGAGGCACCGAGGAGAAGAGCCGCGTTGCCCCCTCGGTGCCTCTGTGCCTCTGTGGTTTTCAAATCCCGGAGACGCGCAGCAGCCCGTCCATGTCCAGATGCTGCTCCAGATGCTCGGCCAGTTGGTCCAGCACCTGCTCCACCTGGGCCTGATAGTCCACGCCCGCGCCGCCGATCACGCCGGCCCGGAATTCGTTCGAGCCGAACAGACCGTGCAAATAGCAGCCCATGACCCGGCCATCGCTTGAGCGGGCGCCGTCGGGGTGGCCGGCCAGGGTCAGCAGGGGGCGGGCGCAGTCGGGGCCCTGGGTGCGGCCCATATGCATCTCATAGCCCTGGACCGGGCGGCCCTGGAAGTCGGTGCCGGTGATGTCCACCAAACGCTTCTCGCGGGTCATGACGGTGTCCACCTCCAGCAGGCCCAGGCCGGGCACGCTGCCGGGCGGCCCCTCGATGCCGTCGGGGTCGGCCACGCTGCGGCCCAGCATCTGATAGCCGGCGCAGATGCCTAAGACCCGCCCGCCCCGGCGCCAATGGGCCAGCAGGTCGATGTCCCAACCCTGGGCGCGCAGGAAGGCCAGGTCGGCGATGGTGGCCTTGCTGCCCGGCAGCACGATCAGGTCGGCGTCGGCGGGCAGCGGCCGGCCCGGCGGCACCATGGACAGGCGCACCCCGGGCTCGGCCGCCAGGGGGTCGAAATCATCGAAATTGGCGATGCGGCCGAGCATGGGCACCGCCACATGGTAGCCCCGGCCGTGCGAGGCGCCGCCGGCCAGACTGGCCGCGTCCTCGGCCGGCAGCCGGCGGGCCTGGGGGAACCAGGGCAGCACGCCGAAGCAGTCCCAGCCGGTGGCCTGCTTGATGATGTCCAGGGCGGGCGTGAACAAAGCCGGGTCGCCCCGGAATTTGTTGATCACATAACCAGCCACCCGCGCCCGCTCGGCGGGCGGCAGCAGGGCATGGGTGCCGACGATGGCGGCGATCACCCCGCCCCGGTCGATGTCGCCCACCAGCACCACCGGCACGTCGGCGGCCTCGGCAAAGCCCATATTGGCGATGTCGGCGGCGCGCAGGTTCACCTCGGCGGCGCTGCCCGCCCCCTCCACCACCACCATGTCGGCACCCTCGCCCAGGCGGCAAAAGCTTTCCAGCACCCGCGGCAGCAGGCTGGGCTTCAGGGCGTGATAGTCCTTGGCGGTGGCGTTGCCCACCACCCGGCCCTGCACCACCACCTGGGCGCCCACATCGGTTTGCGGTTTCAGCAGCACCGGATTCATGTCGGTGTGCGGCGCCACCCCGCAGGCGCGGGCCTGCAGCGCCTGGGCGCGGCCGATCTCGCCGCCGTCGGCGGTGACGGCGGCGTTGTTGCTCATGTTCTGGGGCTTGAACGGGCGCACGGCCAGGCCGCGCCGCACCAACGCCCGGCACAGGCCCGCCGCCAGCAGCGACTTGCCCACATCCGAACCGGTGCCCTGCAGCATCAGGGCGCGGGGAGGCTTAGCGTTCAAGCAGCGACCTCAGCCGGTCGGTGCCCTGCATGGGCGGAACCTCGCCACCCAGCACTTGGCGGGCGGCAACGCCGCGGCCGTAATAGGCGGCGTTCCAGCTGTCGCGGGGCCGGATCACCGCCCCTTCCAGCGCGCCGCCGCCAAAGGCCCCCGAGGCACGGGAAAAGGCCACGATATCGGCGGCGTTGGGGGTGACGCTGCCCTCCATGCCGGCGCCCATGGTTGCCACCGCCACCGAGACGTCGGCACCCAGCTTGACCCCGGTATTGACCACCGAATTGACCGCCTTCTGGCTGTTCAGGATGAACATTACCTCCTGTCCCTGCAGGCCGGCCTGCAGGCCGACGCTGCCCGCCGAAACGGTATAGAAGGCTGGCGGCGACCACTGGCCCGAGCCGTCGCGCACCATCAGCACGCCGGTGCCGAATTCGCCGCCCACCAGGAAGCCGGCCTTGACCAGCTCGGGCACGATCAGCACGCCCCGGGCCTTGGGCAGCAGAGTGGCGATGCGGCCCTGAAAATTCTCGTCGGTGCGCAGGCGCTCCACCGTGGCGGCGGACTGGGCGATCACCTGCTGCTGGTCGGTGCCGGGCGGCCCGCCGGCCGCGCAGGCCGAGATCAGCAAGACGGCGGCCAGGCATCTCGAAGCACGCACCATGTCAGACCAGCCCATCATCAGAACTCCACCCCTGCCTGCGCCTTCACGCCATCGCGGAAGGGATGCTTCACCAAGGTCATCTCGGTCACAAGGTCGGCGGCCTCGACCACCGCGTCCAGGGCATTGCGGCCGGTCAGAACCACATGCTGGCCCGGGGGCCGGGCCTGGATGGCGGCGAGCACCGGCTCGGTCTCGAGATAGCCATAGCGCAGCACCACATTCATCTCGTCCAGGATCACCATGGCATAGGCGGGGTCGGCCAGCATCGCGCGGGCTTCCTCCCAGGCGCGGCTGGCGGCGGCCACGTCGCGCTCGCGGTCCTGGGTCTCCCAGGTGAAGCCCTCGCCCATGGCCTTGAAGGTCACCAGCTCGGGAAAGCCGGTGAACACCCGGCGCTCGGCGGTGTCCCAAGCGCCCTTGATGAACTGGATGATGCCCACCTTCATGCCGTGGCCCACGCAGCGCAGCGCCATGCCGAAGGCGGCCGAGCTCTTGCCCTTGCCGGCCCCGGTATGGACGATCAGCAGGCCTTTGCCCTGGTCCTGCTTCTTGGCCATGATCTTGTCGCGGGCGGCCTTCTTCTTGGCCATCTTCTGCTTGTGGCGCTCGTTGGGGTCCACGGGGGACTCGACGGGCGGCGATTCCTCGGTCATGCACCTTCCTCCCGGATCAGGTCTGCCAGCAGATCATAGGCGTCATTGGCGCGCGGGCGCCAGAGCCCGCGGTCCAGCGCCTCGCGCAGGCGCTGGGCCATTTCCCTCAAGGCCGCCGGATTGTTCTGGCGCAGGAAGTCCTGCACCGGCTCGTCCCGCAGATAGGCATCCAGCACCGCGTCGAAATGATGGTCGGCGACACAGCGGGCGGTGGCCTGAAAGGCGAACAGATAATCCACCGTGGCCGCCATCTCGAAGGCGCCCTTGTAGCCATGGCGCATGACCCCGGCGATCCATTTGGGGTTGACCACGCGGGCTCGCACCACCCGGGCGATCTCTTCGTCCAGGGTACGGATACGCGGGGTCTCGGGGCGGGAATGGTCGGGGTGATAGACGGCGGGCGCCTGGCCCGACAGCACCCGCACCGCCGCCGTCATGCCGCCCTCGAACTGGTAGTAGTCATCCGAGTCCAGCAGGTCGTGCTCGCGGTTGTCCTGGTTCTGCACCACCGCGTCCACCTGGCGCAGCCGCTGCTCGAACAGGCCGTGCTCGGCGGTCCCCTGCGCGCCCTGGCCATAGGCATAGCCGCCCCAGGCCACATAGGCCCGCGCCAGGTCGGCATCGGTGCTCCAGCCGCGCTCGTCGATCAGCGCCTGCAGCCCGGCGCCGTAGGCTCCCGGCTTGGAGCCGAACACCCGGAAGCCGGCGCGCTTGGCCGCCTCGGCTTCGCCCAGCCCCTGGGCGGCCAGCCGCGCCGTCTCGGCCTTGACCCGGGCGGCCAGCGGATTGATCTCCTCGGGCTCGTCCAGGGCGGCCACGGCGCGGGCGGCGCTGTCCACCAGATCAATCAGGTTGGGGAAGGCGTCACGGAAAAAGCCGGACACCCGCAAGGTCACGTCGATGCGCGGCCGGTCCAGGATGTCGGGCGGCAGCACCTCGAAGCCGGTGACGCGGCGGCTGGCGGCATCCCAGGTGGGCCGTACCCCCATCAGCGCCAGCGCCTGGGCGATGTCGTCGCCGCCGGTGCGCATGTTCGAGGTGCCCCAGGCGGTCACCGCCATGGCCTTGGGCCAGTCGCCATGCTCCTGCAGATGCCGCTCCAGCAGCAGGGTGGCCGACTTCCAGCCCAGCTGCCAGGCTGCCGGGGTGGGCACGGTACGGGTATCCACGGAAAAGAAATTGCGCCCGGTGGGCAGCACATCGGGCCGGCCCCGGGTCGGCGCGCCGGACGGCCCCGGCGGCACGAAGCGCCCGTCCAGGCCGCGCAGCAG
>CAYOKN010000203.1:0-5781 GCA_964404545.1 uncultured Rhodospirillaceae bacterium
GGCGCTGACCATCGCACCGGGCGAGATGGACCGGCTTCTGGCCTCGGCCGGCCCCGGCTTCCTGGCGGCGCCGCTGCTGCTGGGCACCCCGCGCGAGACCGGGCCGCTGGCCCGCCAGGCCAATCATCCGCTGGTGGCCGAGGCCTTGGCCGCCCATGGCAATGGCCTGTTGCCGCGCCTGTTCGCGCGTCTGGTGGAGCTGATGGCCTGCTTGCGGGAAATGGAGGAAATCCTGCCCCATCTGTGTAACGATGACGGCTCGACTCAGCCCTTTGGCCAGGACGGGGCCGGGTTGGGCATGGTCGAGGCGGCGCGGGGCCTTCTGGCCCATCGGGTGGAATTGGCGGCGGGCAAGGTGACCGACTGGAAGATGCTGGCGCCCACCGAATGGAATTTCCACCCCGAAGGGGCCCTGGTCCAGGGCCTGGCCGGCCAGCCATCCGCCGACGCCGAGCGGCGGGCGCGGCTGCTGGTGGCGGGCCTGGACCCCTGCGTGGACTGCCGTATCGAGCTGGAGGGGCCGGGCCATGCATGAGATGGCACTGACCGAGGGCGTGGTGAAGGTGCTGCAGGACCAGGCGCGCCAGCACGGCTTTGCGCGGGTCAAGACCGTCTGGCTGGAGATCGGCAAGTTGTCCCATGTGGACCCCGAGTCCATGCTGTTCTGCTTCCAGGCCGTGGCCAAGGACACCGTGGCCGAGGGTGCCGAAGTGCGGGTGCTGCGCCCCGACGGCACGGCCTGGTGCATGAGCTGTTCCAAGCCGGTGATCATCGAGCAACGCTATGATCCCTGTCCCCTGTGCGGCGGTCACCAGATCACGGTGACCGGCGGCGAGGAGATGCGGATCAAGGAAATGGAGGTGGAGTGATGTGCACCGTCTGCGGTTGCGGCGATTCGCGCGTCGAGGGGCATGACCATGATCACCCCCATGCCCACGATCACGCCCATGATCATGGCCATGATCACTCCCACCATGGCCATTCCCATCATGGGCACCACCATCCCCATGCCCCGGGCGACGGCCACAAGCCCCAAAGCCATGTCCCCCAGATCCATGGCCAGGACCAGCACTGGGGCGAGGGCATTGCCGGCGTGCATGTGCCGGGCATGAGCCAGTCCAAGATCATCCAGATCGAGCAGGACATCCTGGGCCAGAACAAGGCCTATGCCGAGCGCAACCGCGCCTTCCTGGCCGAGCATGGCATCTTCGCGCTGAATCTGGTCTCAAGCCCCGGATCGGGCAAGACCACGCTCTTGTGCGAGACCGCGCGCCAGTTGAAGGAGCAGTTCGCGGTGGCGGTGATCGAGGGTGACCAGCAGACCAGCTTCGACGCCGACCGTATCCGCGAGACCGGTGTGCCCGCCATCCAGGTCAATACCGGCAAGGGCTGTCACCTGGACGCCCATATGGTGGGCCATGCGCTGGAGACCCTGGCGCTGCCCGAGGACGGCGTGCTGTTCATCGAGAATGTGGGCAACCTGGTCTGCCCCGCCGCTTTCGACCTGGGCGAGGCGCATAAGGTGGCCATCCTGTCGGTCACCGAGGGCGAGGACAAGCCGCTGAAATATCCCGACATGTTCGCCGCCGCCGACCTGATGGTGCTGAACAAGGTGGACCTGCTGCCCCATCTGTCCTTTGACGTGGACAAATGCATCGACTTTGCCCGCCGGGTGAATCCGCGCCTGCAGGTGCTGCAGGTCTCGGCCACCAAGGGCATCGGCATGGGCGACTGGCTGACCTGGATTATGGCCGGCCGCAAGACCGCCCTGGAACGCCGCGCCGGCATCCTGGAAGCCAAGCTGGCCTCGCTGCGCACCCGCATCGAGACCTTGTAGGGCGGGCCATGGCCGACCCCAAGGGCGTCACTGAACTGCGTCTTCCCCGCTCCGTCCCCCCGGTGCTGGCGCTGGGGGCGTTCCTGAAGAACACCGTCTGCGTGACCCGGGGCGACCGGGCCTGGCTGTCGGAGACGGTGGGCGAGCTGGACCGGCCGGAAAACATCGCTGCCTTCGAGCGCACCGTGGCCCGGCTGCTGGATCTGGCCGGCGCCGCGCCGGTGCTGGTGGCCCACGACCTGCATCCCGATTTCTATTCCAGCCGCTATGCGCCGCGCCTGGGCGCCCCGACCCTGGCGGTGCAGCACCATCACGCCCATGGCGCCGCCCTGGCCGCCGAGCATGGGCTGGACCGGCCCATGCTGTGCCTGGCCTTGGACGGCTTCGGGCTGGGGCCGGGCAACGAATCCTGGGGCGGCGAACTGCTGCTGTGCGACGGCCCCGACTTCCGCCGGCTGGGTCATCTGGCGCCCCTGCTGCAGCCCGGCGGCGACGTGGCGGCGCGCGAGACCTGGCGCATGGCCGCCGCCGCGCTGCATCGGCTTGGCCGCGGCGCCGAGGTGTCCTGGCGCTATGCCCAGTTCCCGGCGGCGCAGCTGCTGCCCAAGGTGATGGACAAGGGGCTGAACAGCCCGCCCACCAGTTCCGCCGGGCGCCTGTTCGATGCCGCCTGCGGCCTGTTGGGCGTGCATCTGGTGGCCGAGTTCGAGGGCCAGGCCCCCATGGCGCTGGAGCGCATGGCCCATGCCCCCACGGTGATGGAGCAGGGCTGGAGCATCAGCGAGGACGGCGTGCTGGACCTGCTGCCCACCCTGGCGGCCCTGGTGGACCGCGAGGCGGTGGACGGCGCCAATCTGTTTCATGGTACGCTGGTGGCCGCCCTGGCGGACTGGACCCTGCGCGCCGCCCGGCAGACCGGCGTCAGCGCGGTGGGCTTGGGCGGCGGCTGTTTCTTCAATCGGGTGCTGGCCCAGGGGCTGGAGCAGCGCCTGACCGAAGCCGGCCTGACCGTGCTCAAGGCAGAGAAAGTCTCGCCGGGCGATCAGGGACTGAGCCTGGGTCAGGCCTGGGTGGCGGCGTTGGCCGCCGAGCGGATGGTGGAGTAGCGAACATGTGTCTTGCCTTGCCGGCCCGCATCGAGGAACTGAAGGACGCTGAAACTGCCGTGGTCAATCTGGGCGGCGTCCTCAAGGACATTTCCGTGGCCCTGATCGAGGAGCCGGCGGTGGGCGACTATGTGATCGTGCATGTGGGTTATGCCCTGTCCAAGGTGGACCCGGACGAGGCCGCCAAGACCCTGGCCCTGTTCGACGAGATGCGGGCGGCCGCGCAATGAAATATGTGGACGAGTTCCGCGACGGCGAGGTGGCCAAGGGCCTGGCCAAGGCCATTGCCGCCGAGGCCCATCCCGACCGCCGCTACCACATCATGGAATTCTGCGGCGGTCATACCCATGCCATCAGCCGCTATGGCATCCAGGACCTGTTGCCCGCCAATGTGCGCATGATCCACGGCCCCGGCTGCCCGGTCTGCGTGCTGCCGGTGGGCCGCATCGACATGGCCATCCAGCTGGCGCTGGAGCACAAGGTTACCTTGTGCACCTATGGCGACATGCTGCGGGTGCCCGGCTCCAAGCGCATGAGCCTCTTGAAAGCCAAGGCCGAGGGCGCCGACGTGCGCATGGTCTATTCCACCGCCGACGCCCTTCAGCTGGCCCGCGACAACCCGGACCGCACCGTGGTTTTCTTCGCCATCGGCTTTGAAACCACCACCCCGCCCACGGCGGTGGCCTTGAAGCAGGCCAAGGCCGAAGGGCTGAAGAATTTCTTCGTGTTCTGCAACCATGTGCTGACCCCGGCGGCCATCTCCAACATTCTGGAAAGCCCCGAGGTGCGCGAGTTGGGCACCGTGCGGCTGGACGGCTTCATCGGCCCGGCCCATGTCTCCACCGTGATCGGCTCGCAGCCTTATGACTACTTCGCCGAGGAATATCAGCGCCCGGTGGTGATCGCCGGCTTCGAGCCCTTGGACGTGATGCAGGCCATCCTGATGCTGGTGCGGCAGATGAACGAGGGCCGGTTCGAGGTCGAGAACGAGTTCTCGCGTGCCGTCACCCGCGCCGGCAACAAGAAGGCCCAGGCCCTGGTGGCCGAAATCTTCGAGCTGCGCCGTTCGTTTGAATGGCGCGGACTGGGGCTGGTGCCCTATTCGGCCCTGCGCCTGAAGGCGGCCTATGCCGAGTTCGATGCGGAACAGGTGTTCGCCCTGCCGCAGCTGTCGGCCCCCGACACCAAGTCCTGCGAATGCGGCGCCATCCTGCGCGGGGTCAAGCAGCCCCAGGATTGCAAGCTGTTCGGCACCGCCTGCACCCCCGACACGCCCATGGGGTCCTGCATGGTCTCGGCCGAGGGCGCCTGTGCCGCCCATTGGACCTATGGCCGCTTCCGCGACAAGAGGAAGGCGGGATGATCGTCCACGGGGTGGACTTCACCAGCCGGCCTTCACGCAGGAAGCCCATCACCTGGGCCGTCTGCCGGGCCGAGGGCGAGGGGCTGGTTGTGCAGACCCTGGACCGGCTGGAGACGCTGGAGCAGTTCGAGCAGCGGCTCAGCCAGCCCGGCCCCTGGGTGGGCGGCTTCGACTTTCCCTTCTCGCTGCCCCGGGCTTTTCTGACCACCATGGGCTGGCCGCTGGACTGGGGCCGGCTGATGCAGGGGCTGGACGGCTCGGCGCCGCAGACCGCCGCCGCCATGATGGACGCCTATCGCAAGGCCATGCCCGCCGGCGCCAAGCATCCCTTGCGCGCCACCGATGCGCTGCATGGGGCGCAGTCGCCCATCAAGCTGTATTTCCAGCCCGTGGGCCGCATGTTCCTGGCCGGCGCGCCCTGTTTGTGGCGGGCCGGGCTGTCGGTGCCGCCGCTGCGGCGCACTGATGCCGACCGGGTGGCGCTCGAGGCCTATCCCGGCTCGCTGGCCCGCAGTCTGGTGGGCCGCGCCCCCTACAAGAACGACACGCCCGGCAAGCAGACCGCCGCCCAGGCCCAGACCCGCGCCCGCATCCTCGAAGCCCTGCCGGTGGCCTTCGTCCGGCCCCAGGACCGCGCCGCCTGTCTGGACGATCCCGGCGGCGATTGCCTGGATGCCGTTCTGGCCGCGCTGCAAGCCGCCCATGCCGCCCGTCTGCCGGACTATGGCATTCCCGCCGACGCCGATCCGCTGGAAGGCTGGATCATCGGACCGACCCCCAAGTTGAAAGCCGCCGCATGACCGAGCATCGCCGCCCCCTGGACCTGAAGAACGGCCGCGTGGACCTGACCCATGGCGGCGGCGGCCGGGCCATGGCGCAGCTGGTGTCCGAGCTGTTCCTGGCCGCCTTCGACAATGAGCAGCTGCGCCAGGCCAACGACCAGGCGCTGTTCCGGGTCCCTGCCGGGCGCATGGTCATGTCCACCGACGGCTATGTGATCAGCCCGCTGTTCTTTGCCGGCGGTGATATCGGCTCGCTGGCCGTGCACGGCACCATCAACGACGTGGCCATGGCCGGCGCCAAGCCGCTCTATCTGTCCGCCGGCTTCATCATCGAGGAAGGCTTTCCCCTGGCCGACCTGAAGCGCATCGTGGACAGCATGGCCCGCGCCAGCCGCGAGGCGGGCGTGCCGGTGGTCACCGGCGACACCAAGGTGGTGGAAAAGGGCAAGGGCGACGGCATCTTCATCACCACCGCCGGCATCGGCGTGGTGCCCGAGGGGGTCGAGATTTCCGGAGACCGCATCCGCCCCGGCGACGCCATCCTGGTGTCCGGCACCATGGGCGACCACGGCGTGGCCATCATGAGCCAGCGCGAAGGCCTGGGCTTTGAGACCACGGTGCAGTCCGACAGCGCCGCTCTGCATGGGCTGGTGGCCGAGATGGTGGGGCAGGTGCCCACCATCCGCGCCCTGC
>CAYOKN010000204.1:0-5780 GCA_964404545.1 uncultured Rhodospirillaceae bacterium
CTGGCCCAGGCCCGCTGGCCGGCGCGGCTGCAGCGCCTGACCGCCGGGCCGCTGGTTTCGGCCCTGCCCTCGGGCTGGGAACTGTGGCTGGACGGCGGCCACAACCCCGCCGCCGGCGAGGCCCTGGCCGCCCAGGCCCGGCAGTGGGCCGATAAGCCGCTGGTGGCCCTGTTCGGCATGCTGAACACCAAGGATGCCGGCAATTTCCTGCGCCCGCTGGCGTCCCATCTGAAACGCCTGCGCGCTGTCGCAATCGATGGCGAGGAAGCCAGCCTGCCCGCCGCCCAAGCCGCCGCCGTGGCTCGCGAATCGGGCGTGGCCGACGCCGCCCCCGCCCCGGACCTGCTGTCTGCCGTGGCGCAGTTGACCGACGGCCTGCCGCCGGGCCGGCTGCTGATCTGCGGCTCGCTCTATCTGGCGGGCCGGGTGCTGGCCGAGAATTCCTGACCCGGCCGGCCCAGGCGATAGAGCACATGCCGCCGCAAGGCATGGCCCGGCGGCAGCAAGGGATGGTCGAAATCCCAGACGGGGTCATGGGTCATGCCCAGGCGCTCCATCACCGCCCGCGAGCGCCGGTTGCCCGGCACGGTGAAGGCCACCAGCTGATCCAGCCTTAATGTTTCGAATCCGTAGCGAACCGCCGCCCGCGCCGCCTCGGTGGCATAGCCCCGGCCCCAATGTGCTCGCGCCAAACGCCAGCCCACCTCCACACAGGGGGTGAAATGCGCCGGAAAGCCCACCCGGGCAAGGCCGCAAAAGCCGATGAACCGCGCCCCGCCCCGCACCTCGACCGCCCACAGCCCGAACCCTTGCTCGGCCATGCGCTCCCGGATACGCCCGGCCAGGGCATCACTGGCCGCCCGGTCCAGGCAGCCGGGCAGAAAGGCCATGACCTCGGGGTCGGCATTCAGCGCCGCAAAGGCGGGCAGGTCCTCCTCCCGCCAGGGCCGCAGGATCAGGCGGGGCGTGGTCAGCTGCACGGGCCATCAGCCCGGCTGGGGATCGCCGTCCTTGCTTTGATGCCGCAGCTCGGCCACACGCTCCACCACCTCCTTTTCCAGGTCCTGGGTCTTCTTCAGAAGATCACGCACCACCTTCAGGAAATGCGTGCCGCCATAAAGCAGCAGGCCGTGATGCACATCCAGCCCGAACAATTCCTCGACCCCGAATTCCTCCAGAAGATCGTCCAGCGAGCTGAGGAACAGCCCGACCGCCACGGCGATTTTCACCGCCACATGATCATTTACCCGGTCAATTCCCGCCGCCACGCGATGGCGCAAGGGGACATGGTCAGCCATGACTCCACCTCGGGATAGGATGGACGGCATAGCATAGCCGACTAATGATCGAACGAAAAGCTGCTGGCGCGCCTTGACGGGCATGCCCCACACAGGCGTCATCCCCCGCTCATGGCGGTGGGGCAGGCTGTGGATCAAGAACGGGGAAATTGGCGCAACCGATAGGATTCGAACCTATGACCTCTGCCTTCGGAGGGCAGCGCTCTATCCAGCTGAGCTACGGCTGCGCAGGCGTCGCGACGGACGAAGGGTTCATATAGCGCAGGATGGCCGGCGGGGGAAGGGGAGATGTGGCTGACCTGTGCGGGCAGCCAGTTTGTCCCTGCACTGCAAAATACACAGATGAAGGGGATGAACGCAGATGAACGCCGATGCACCCCGGGGCGGCGATCGCCGTGGGATTGCCCCCTTATCGGTGTTTATCGGTGTTCATCTTCTTCACCGGTGTGCACAAGCCTTGGTGCCGCCGATGAAGGCACCCATCCGCGTTCACCTGCGTTCATCCCCTTCATCTGCGTACCCAAGCGGCGAGGGCGCCCGCGTTGGCACTTTCCCTCACCCGTCATGCCCGCGCGTGACGCACGGCTGTCCGGCTTAATGGCACTCTCTCGGTTTGTCATCGCCGGGCTTGACCCGGCGATCCACGTGGATGGACCAGGAATATATTGGAAACAGTGACTTAGGCGGCGGCGCGTGGATGCCCGCGTCAAGCGCGGGCATGCCGGTGAGAGCAAGCCCGGCGATGGCGAACAGGGGCCGGGCGTATCCCGGGTCTCGCCAGACCGGGCTATGACCGCGCCCCGCTTGGCCCGGACGTGAACCCTCGCTTACACTCGCCGTCCAACGCCCCGGCAACAGGGGCAGGACGGGAGGTCCGAATGGAAGCGGGAAAGGTTCGGTCGCTGGCCATGCTGGCGGCGGCCGAGGTGTTGGCCTTGGCCTTGTGGTTTTCGGCCTCGGCGGTGGTGCCGGCGTTCAAGGCGCAGTATGGGCTGGACAATCTGCATGCGGGGCTGTTCACCAGCGCAGTGCAGGCGGGCTTTGTGGTGGGCACGCTGGCCAGTGCGGTGCTGGGGTTGGCCGACCGGCTCGATCCCCGGCGGTTCTTTTCCGCCTGCGCCCTGGTGGCCGGGCTGGCCAATGGCTCGATCCTGCTGATGCATCCCGCCGACTGGTCGGTGGTGGCGGTTCGTTTCGTTACCGGACTGTGTATGGCCGGGGTCTATCCGGTGGGCATGAAGATGGCGGCCAGCTGGGCCAAGGGCGATCTGGGCCTGCTTGTGGGCATCCTGGTGGGGGCACTGACCCTGGGCTCGGCCAGCCCGCATCTGTTCAATGCCCTGGGCGGGCTGGACTGGCGCTTCACCATCGGCTCCACCTCGGTGGCGGCGCTGGTGGCGGCGGCGTTGGTGCATGGGGTGGGGCTGGGGCCCAACCGGGCGCCGGCGCCCAAATTCGACCCGCATCATGCCCTGCGCGCCCTGCGCGATCCGGCGCTGCGTTTGGCGAACCTGGGCTATATTGGCCATATGTGGGAACTCTATGCCATGTGGGCCTGGATCGTGGTGTTCCTGCAGGCCAGCTTTGCCCTGTCCATGCCCGAGGCCCAGGCCATGGACTGGTCCAAGCTGGTGGCCTTTGCCACCGTGGCCGCCGGCGCGGCGGGCTGCCTGCTGGGCGGCTGGGCCGCCGACCGCTGGGGCCGCACCGCCCTGACCATGACCGCCATGACGGTCAGCGGCTCTTGCGCCCTGGCCGTGGGCTTGTCCTTTGGCGCCAGCCCCTGGCTGCTGACCGCCCTGTGCCTGGTCTGGGGCGTTTCCATCATTGCCGATTCGGCGCAGTTCTCGGCCAGCGTGGCCGAGCTGTCGGACCGCGCCCTGGTGGGCACCATGCTGACGGTGCAGACCTGCATGGGCTTTCTTCTGACCCTGGGCACCATCCATCTGATGCCGGTGCTGGCGGGCTGGTGGGGCTGGGGACCGGCCTTTGCCAGCCTGGCCATCGGGCCCTTTCTGGGAGTGGTGGCCATGGGCGCCCTGCGTCGGCGGCCGGAAGCGGTGCGATTGGCGGGCGGGCGGCGCTAGGCTAAACTACCCGCCGGCAAGCGGGGGGAAGATCGATGGCAGTGGAACGGGTGGAAGTGTCCATGACCCTGGCAGACGGGGGACGGCGCACCCTGGTGATGCTGCTGGACACCGGCCGGACCACCCAGGGCCATCTGGCCGACGCCCTGCGCGCCGGCCAGATGTACGAGCCGGCCACCTCGTCGGTGGTAACCCAGATTTTGCGCAAGGGCGACGGCTTCATCGACGTGGGCGCCCATGTGGGCTATTTCACCCTGCTGGCCCATCTGGTCACCCAGGGCGGCCGGGGCCTGGCCTTCGAGCCGCATCCCGAGACCTATCAGGGCTTGGTGCTCAACCTGCTGGCCAATGACGGGCACGGCGTCCAGGCAGTGAATGCCGCCCTGGGGGCGCGGCCCGAGACCCTGACCCTGCATCTGAATGACGACAACGAGGGCGAATCGGCCCTGTGGGATGTCTCGGCGGACCCGCGATGGCCCCGCACCCGGGCGGCCCGGCGCACCGCCAGCGTGGCCTGCATGACCCTGGACCAGCTGGACGCGGTGCAGCCGCTGGACTTCGTCAAGCTGGTCAAGATCGACGCCGAGGGCTGGGAGGAAAAGGTGCTGCAGGGGGCCGCCGGCTTCTTTGCCCGCCGCCGCCCGCCTTTTGTCATCTGCGAGGTGAACCGGGGCGCCCTGGCCCAGGGCGGCAGCTCGGAACTGGCCCTTCGCCGACTGTTCGCCAGCTGGGGCTATCGTTGTTCGGTGATCAACCTAAGCGGCGCCCAGGACCTGTGCAACGGCCGCCTGGTGCGGCCGCTGGCCATCACCGAACGGGTGGAGACGCCGTTCGTGTTCAACCTCTTGTTCCACCTTCCCGAGGTTCGGGCTTAGATATTCAGACGCCCTTGGCGGCGGCGATGAAGCGGGCGATCAGCTCGCCGTCCTTGTCGCCCGGTGCGCGTTCCACCCCCGAAGAGACATCCACCGCCTTGGCGCCGGTGGCCTTGACGGCCTCGGCCACGCTGTCAGGCGTCAGGCCGCCGGCCAGCATCCAGGGCACGGGCAGCTTGAGGTCCTTCAAGAGGCTCCAATCGAAGCCGGTGCCGTGGCCGCCGGGGCGATCCGCACCGGCCGGGGGCTTGGCGTCGAACAGGATCATGTCGGCCACCTCGGCGAAGGCGCGGGCGCGCTCGATGTCCTCGGGGCCCGACACGGCCACCGCCTTGATCACCGGCAGGCCGTAATCCAGGCGGATCTGCTCGATCCGGTCCGGGGTCTCGTCGCCATGCAGCTGGAACCAGTCCAGATGAATGCTGTTGCGAAGCTGCAGCAGCAGGGCGTCGTCAGGGTTCACCACCAGGGCCACCCGCTGCACGTCCTCGGGCAGCAGGTCGGCCAGCTCGGCGGCGTCCTGGATCGAGATGTTGCGCGGGCTCTTCTCGAAGAACACGAAGCCGGCAAAGTCGGCGCCATGCTCGATGATGGCCTCAACGGCCTCGTCGGTGGTGATGCCGCAGATCTTGACCTGGACCGGCTTCTTCTTGGGCAGGGGACGGGTGCTCATCAGACGCCAAGCTCCTGGGCGATGCGCCCGGCCGCCTGGGCCGGGTCGGGGTCGGCGGTGATGGGACGGCCGATCACCAGATAGTCGGCGCCCTCGGCCATGGCCTCGGACGGGGTCATCACGCGCTTCTGGTCATTGGCGGCGGCCCAGGACGGGCGGATGCCGGGGATCACCAGCTTGAAATCGGCGCCCAGGCGGGCACGCAGGTCGGCCACTTCGTGGGGCGAGCAGACCACGCCGTCGCAGCCGGATGTCTTGGCCAGTTCCGCCAGACGGCGCACCTGGTCGGCCACGCTGCCCTCGACCCCGGTGGCGGTCAGGCCGTCCTGGTCGAAGCTGGTCAGCACGGTGACGGCCAGCACCAGTGGCCGGCGCAGGCCGTGTTTGGCCGCGCTCTCGGCGGCGGCATCCACGGCGGCGCGCATCATGGCCTCGCCGCCGCCGGCATGCAGGGTGGTCATGGCGGGCTGCAGCGGCAGGATGGCGCGCATGGCGCCGGCCACCGTGTTGGGGATGTCATGCAGCTTCAGGTCCAGGAACACCGGCATGCCGCAAGCGGCCACGCTGCGGATGCCCTCGGGACCGTTCGAGCAGAAGAATTCCAAGCCCAGCTTGATGCCGCCGATCCTGCCCCGCAGGCGGGCAGCCAGCGCGGCCGCCTCGTCCACATGGGTGGTATCGAGGGCGCAGAAAACGGGATTGTGGGTCATTGCGGCAGGGGACCTTCGAGGGGGGCGGCCACGGCAGCCTGGGTGGGGGTCTTCTCCGCTTCCAGCCGGGCGATGTCGGCCCGCAGGCGCTCGGCCTCGCGGTTCAGCTCGTCGGCCCGGCGGCGGGCATCGCGGGC
>CAYOKN010000205.1:0-5447 GCA_964404545.1 uncultured Rhodospirillaceae bacterium
GTGCTGACCGAGGAGACCATGATCCCGGTCAAGCTGGTCACCCGCCACCGCGGCGACATTGACGTGGAAACCTGGATCGAGGCGGTGGGCGAGCCCAGCGAAGGCATTTTCCTGGTGGAAGGGCGCGACATCACCGAGCATCTGCGCTCGGCCCGCGCCCTGCGCTCGCGCGAGCAGCGGCTGGAAGGCATCATCAACACCGTGGCCGACGGCATCATCACCATCGACGACAAAGGGATGATCCAGACCTTCAATCCCGCCGCCGAACGCATCTTCCATTTCCAGTCCACCGAGGTGGTGGGGCGCAATATCCGCTCGCTCATCCCCACCCCCACCGATCCCCTTGACGACCATTGGCCCCGCGCCCTGACCATGGGCAGCGAGCTGGTGGGCCGGCGCAAGGACGGGCATGAATTCCCGCTGGAAATCGCCGTGCGCGAAATGGAAATGGCCGGCAGCGTCAGCTATACCAGCGTGGTGCGCGACATCTCGGCCCGCAAGCGCGCCGAGGACCAGATGCGCCGCCTGGCCCAGCATGACCAGCTGACCGGCCTGCCCAACCGCTATCTGTTCGGCGACCGCCTGCAAAGCGCCATCGCCCTGGCCCGCCGGCACGGCCAGAAGTTGGCGGTGGCTTTCGTGGACCTGGACCGCTTCAAGCCGGTGAACGACACCTATGGCCACAAGGTGGGCGACCAGGTGCTGATCGGCATCGCCCGCCTGTTGGAAAGCCAGCTGCGGGAAACCGACACGGTGGCCCGGGTGGGCGGCGATGAATTCGTGGTGATCCTGAACGAGGTGCACGGCCCCGATGACGCCGTGCTGCTGGCCCGGCGCATGATGGCCGCCGTGCGCACCCCCATCGAGGTGGAGGGCCACGCCCACCAGCTGGGCGCCAGCATCGGCATCGCCCTGTTCCCCGACCATGCGGGCGGGCTGGAAGAGCTGCTGCATCTGGCCGACCAGGCCATGTACCGGGCCAAGGCCGAGCGCAATGACGTGTTCTGCCTGCATGGCGATCCGGCGCTGCACCGCGTGGACCAGGCCGAGGCCACGCCATGACCCTGACCATCCGCCCTGAAACGGCCGCCGACGCCCAGGCCATCGCCCAGGTCACCCGGGCGGCCTTCGAGGGCCATCCGTTCAGCCGGCAGACCGAACCCTTTATCATCACCGGCCTGCGCCGCGCCGGCGCCCTCAGCCTGTCGCTGGTGGCCGAGGATGGGGACGGCGTGGTGGGCCATGTGGCCTTTTCGCCCGTGATTCTGGCCGATGGCAGCGCGGGCTGGTATGGCGTCGGACCGCTGTCGGTGGCGCCGGCGCGCCAGCGCCAGGGCATCGGCAGCGCGCTGATGCGCCAGGGCATGGACCTCCTGCGCGGCCAGGGCGCGGACGGCTGCATCCTGGTGGGCGATCCGGCCTTCTACCGCCGCCTGGGCTTTTCCACCGAGCTGGGCCTGACGGTCGAGGGCGTCCCGGCGGAATACACCCTGGCCCTGGCCTTTGGAGACCGACCGGCCCCCGGACCCGTCACCTTTCATCCGGCCTTCGCCGCCACCAGCGACTAAACCGCCCGCCCCAGCACCTCGCGCAGGGTGTTCAGATTGACCGGCTTGGCCATGTAGTCGTCCATGCCGGCGGCGCGGCATTTGTCGTCGTCCCCCTTCAGGGCATTGGCGGTCAAGGCGACGATGGGAATGCGGCCGCGCTCGCCCGGCAGGGCGCGGATGCGCTGGGTGGCTTCCAACCCGTCCAGGCCCGGCATCTGCACATCCATCAGCACCAGATCGAAGGTTCCCGGCGGGTTATCGGTGATGGCCGCCACCGCCTCGAACCCGTCCTGGGCCACGGTGATGCGGTGCCCCAACTTCTTCAGGAAGCCCAGGGCCACCTTCTGGTTCACCAGATTGTCCTCGGCCAGCAGGATGGCCAGGCTGCGCTCGGCCAAGACCTCGGCGGGCGAGGTCACCGGAGCGGGGGCCATCATGGCCACCACCGCCGGCCGCAAGGGGATGGTGAACGAAAACTGGCTTCCCCTGCCCTCCTCGCTCTCCACCGCCAGCGAGCCCCCCATCATCTGCACCAGGCGGCGGCAGATGGACAAGCCCAGGCCGGTGCCCCCGAATCGGCGGGTGATGGAGCTGTCCACCTGGGCGAACTCGGAAAACAGCTTGGGCTTGGCCCAGTCGGGAATGCCGATGCCGGTATCCTGGACGACGAAGCGCCACAGATGCAGGTTGCCGGCGGATTCCACCACCACCCGAATGCTGCCCTGGTCAGTGAACTTCACCGCATTGGACACCAGATTCAGCAGAACCTGGCGCACCCGGGTGGGGTCGCCCAGCACCGGCCCCGGCAGGGCGGCCGGCAAATGCAGCGACAGGGCCAGCCCCTTTTCCTCGGCTTGAGGCGCCAGAAGGTCCACCACGCTGCGGGCCATGGGCACCAGGTCAAAGGCCACAGTCTCGAGGCTGAGGCGCCCCGACTCCAGCTTCGAGAAATCCAGAATGTCGTCCAGGATGGTCAGCAGGCTGTCGCCGGAATATTGGATGGTGTCCACATAGTCCCGCTGCTCGGCGGTCAGGGCGGTATCCAGCAGCAGCTTGACCATGCCCAGAACGCCATTCATGGGCGTGCGGATCTCGTGGCTCATCATGGCCAGGAACTGGGCCCGAGCCCGGGCCGCCGCCTCGGCGGCCTCCTTGGCGGCACGCAGTTCCTCGGCCTCACGGCGGGCGCGCGTGATGTCCTGCGCCGCCGCGAACAGGCAGCGTTCGCCGTCGTAATCGATCAACACGGCGGAAATCTGGCCCCAGAAGCGGCGCCCCTGGGCGCTGACCATGGCCGCCTCGAAGCCCGACACCTGGCCATGCTCGCGCACCAGCCGCACCAGGCGGCGACGGTCCTCGCCGTCGGCATAAAAGCTCCAGGAAGTCAGCGCCGTCAGGTCGCCCAGGCCGGTCTGCAACAGGGCCCGCGACCGCTCATTGGCATAATGCACCCGGCCGCTGTCCAGGGCGGTGATCAGCAGCGGCAGGGGCGAGGTGTCGATGATGGCCCGCAGTTGGGTCTGGGTTTCCTCCAGCGCGGTCATCATGGCCTTGCGGTCGGTGATGTCCTGGGTGACGCCGCTGACCACGCCGGGATGGCCGGGCTTGCCGGCGGCGGTCACCGCCATCCAGCGCACGGCGCCGCCGATCACCGCCCGATACTCGAACTCCAGGCTGTAACCGGGATCGTCCACATGAAGCACGGCATGGGCCGCATGGCCCGCCAGCGCCATCTGGTCGTCGGGATGCACGAAGCGCAGGCCGAACTCGCCCAGGGGCAGCACTTCCTCGCGCGGGGTGCCCGCCAGGCCGAACATGCTCCAATGTTCGGGCGACAAGGACAGCAAGCCCGTGCCGGTGTCATAGTCCCAGCTGCCCATCAGCGCCAGCCGGTGGCCGCGCGCCAGGGTGTTCTCCTTCTCCCGCAACGCCTCTTCGACCTGCTTACGGGCGGTGATGTCGGCAACGGTCAGCACCAGGCTGCCATCGGCGGGCTGGGCCTCGGTCAGTTCCAGAACCCGGCCGTCGGGGCGAATCAGCTCGCGCCCACCGGCCAGGGTGATGAACCGGCTGCTCAGATGGCGCAAGAGGTGGGGGTGGGTCCAGTCGTCGACCGGCCCGGCAATGTCCAGCAGCCCGACAAACTGTGGATTCCAATAGACCAGGCGGCGGTCCCGCCCGAACATGGCGACGCCCTGGCCAATGGTGGCCAGCGCGGTCTCCATCAATCCCAACCGGTCTTGCCGGTTCATGGCCATCCCCCCGGCCAATTTCCCAGCTAAGATTGAAACGATGGGGCGGGCCCAGGGTCAAGCCGATTCCGTGCGGGCCGGCGTCATGCCGAACACGGTGTGGAAGGACCGCAGGTCCTCGGGCTCGGCAAAGGCCACCACCAGGGCGCCGCTGCAGGGATGCCGGCCCCATTGCCGCAGCCCGCCGCCCGGGCTGCGCAGCCACATCTCCTTGGCCGGGTCCCAGGGCATGGCGGTCCAATAAACCGCCGGCCATCCCCGCCGCCGGTCATCGCCGTCGAAGAAGCCGGCAAAGGTGCGATGGGCCTCGGGCAGCCAGTCGGTGCCCCGGCGGCTGGCCTGCACCGCCGCCTGCACCGCCGCGCGGCAGCGGTCCAGCAGCGGACCCAGCCGGGCCTGCTCGGGCTCGGGCAGGTCCTGGGGGCCGGCATAATCCCGCCCGGCCAACCGCACCGGCCCGAAGCGCAGACAAAGGCCGGCGTCACTGACCTCGAGCCGCATCCCCAACACCCCTTCCCGACCCGGAGCGGGTTGCGCCTCGGCCAGATAGGCCGACAGATGCCGCGCCAACAGGTCGCGGGATTCGCCGTCCCCGGCCAGCAGATCGGTGAGCAGATAATCGGGCAGGCAGAGTTCGCCGAACGGCAAGGTCATCGACCAATCGGCGGCAGGCGGGTCACTGGGCTCCACGGCCACCGGGCTTCCCCTCGGTTATTGCATTGCAGCACCCAACCTACCGAGATGCGGTGCCGCCGCAAATACGCCGGACAGGGAAGGCGGCCCGCCATGCGGGCTATGCTATGACCTGACCAGAGGCAAAGAAAAACCCCCTTCCGGGAGGAAGGGGGGTTCACCTCAGACCATCTCGGGCTCTTTTTCCTCTTCCCGGTGACTGCCGCCGCCTTCGGTATAGTCGAAGGTCAGCGCGTCATCCTTGACGTCGATCCTCACCACGCCGCCCTTGGACAGGCGGCCGAACAGCAGTTCCTCGGCCAGGGGCTTCTTGATGGTGTCCTGGATCACCCGGGCCAGCGGGCGGGCACCGTAATTGCGGTCGTAGCCCTTTTCCGCCAGCCAGCGACGGGCGGCCTCGGACAGCTCGATCTGCACATCGCGGTCGCCCAGCTGGGTTTCCAACTGCATGACGAACTTGTCCACCACCCGGCTGACCACTTCCGGCGCCAGGCCGGCAAAGGGAATGATGGCGTCCAGGCGGTTACGGAATTCCGGCGTGAACATGCGCTGGATCGCCTCCTGGTCGTCGCCGGCCCGGTCGGCCCGCTCGAAACCGATGGCCGGCTTGGCAAGGTCGGCGGCGCCCGCATTGGTGGTCATGATCAGGATCACATTGCGGAAATCCACGATCTTGCCGTTATGGTCGGTCAGCTTGCCGTGGTCCATCACCTGCAACAGGATGTTGAACAGGTCCGGATGGGCCTTTTCGATCTCGTCCAGCAGCAGCACGCAGTGGGGATGCTGATCGATCGCGTCGGTGAGCAGGCCGCCCTGGTCGAAGCCCACATAGCCGGGCGGCGCGCCGATCAGGCGGGACACCGAATGGCGTTCCATATATTCCGACATGTCGAAGCGGGTCAGCTCAATGCCCATGATGCGCGACAGCTGGCGCGCCACCTCGGTCTTGCCG
>CAYOKN010000205.1:5457-5759 GCA_964404545.1 uncultured Rhodospirillaceae bacterium
CCCACGCCGGTGGGACCGCTGAACAAATAGCAGCCGATGGGCTTTTCCGGCTCGCGCAGGCCGGCTCGGGCCAGCTTGATGGCCGAGGCCAGGGCCTCGATGGCCTTGTCCTGTCCGAACACCATGGTCTTGAGATCGCGCTCCAGGGTCTTCAGCGCCGCCATGTCATTGACGCTGACCGACTTGGGAGGAATGCGGGCGATCTTGGCCACGATATCCTCGACGTCGCGGACGGTGACCGTCTTGCGGCGCTTGGATTCGGGCAGCAGCATGCGGGCGGCGCCCACTTCGTCGATGATGTC
>CAYOKN010000206.1:0-2970 GCA_964404545.1 uncultured Rhodospirillaceae bacterium
ATGCTGGGGGCGGCCATCGGCGCCTTGGGCGCCTTCGGCTTCGCGCTGCTGGCCGAGGGGTTTTGGACCGGCCTTTTGTTCCGTGCCCTGGCCGGGGTGGGTTTGGCCGGCACCTATATGCCCGGCCTGAAATGCCTGGTGGACCGCATCCCCGACGCGCACAAACCGCGCCATGTCAGTTTCTACACCGCCTCCTTCTCTTTGGGCACGGCGGCCAGCTTCCTGCTGACCGGCGAGGTGGCGGCCCTGGCCGGCTGGCGCTGGGCCTTTGCCGTGGGCGGCTTGTGCGCCCTGGGCGCCCTGCTGCTGGCTTGGCGGCTGCCCGAGCGCCGGCCCGATCCGCCGGCCCATGCCACCCGCCTGCTGGACTTCCGCCCGGTGGCCCGCAACCGCCCGGCCATGGGCTATGTGCTGGGCTATACGGCGCATATGTGGGAGCTGTTCGGGCTGCGGTCGTGGCTGGTGGCCTTCCTGGTGTTCGCCGCCGCGCACCAGGGCGGCGAGGGGGCCGGTCTGGTCTCGGCCACCACCGCCTCGGCGCTGTCGGCGCTGGTGGCCATGGTGGCCAGCATACTGGGCGCCGACCTGGCCACCCGCTGGGGCCGGCCGCGCATGATCCTGGTCTATATGCTGGCCTCGGGCCTGATGTCCCTGGGCTTCGGGTTCCTGGCCGGCCTGCCCTGGGGTCTGCTGGTGGGGCTGTCCTTCCTCTATGCCTTCCTGGTGCAGCTGGATTCGGCGGCTCTGACCACCGGCGCGGTGCTGGCCGCCGAGCCGGGACGCCAGGGTGCTACCATGGCGGTGCACAGCCTGCTGGGCTTCACCTCGGCCTTCCTGGCCCCCATGGCCTTCGGGGCGGTGCTGGATGCCTTTGGCGGTGATGCGCTGGCCTGGGGGCTGGCCTTTGCCTCGCTGGCGCTGGTGGGGCTGCTGGGGCCGCTGGCGCTGCTCTGGTCGGGGACCCTGCGCCGAACCGGCTAGGGCGTGCGGCAGGGGGGCTCCGCGACCACTGACGGACTGACTTGCGGGGCCGATGGGGCCAGATTTCACCCAACGCCTAGCCTGCCAGAGGTCCGCCCATGTCTCCCCGTCCTTGGCCCGCCCGCCTTCTTCCCCTTGCGGCCCTGTTGGTGCTGCTCAGCGCCTGCGGCGGCTCGCCGCGCAATGTGCCGGTGGACCGCACCGCCGTGGACCGGGCCATCCAGGCCTCGATCCCGGGCACGCCCCTTTATGACCGGCTGGGCCGCCTGGACGGCATCCGCGCGGTGGTGGATGACGCCACCGAGGTGATCGCCCAGGACCCGCGTATCAATTCCTTCTTTGCCACCACGGACATGGAGCGGCTGCGCCTGTCGCTGGTCGAGCAGATCTGCTCGGTGTCGGGCGGGCCCTGCGTTTATACGGGCCGCACCATGCAGCAGGTTCATGCCGGGCTGGGCATTACCGAGGCGCATTGGGAAGCCTTTCTCGAGGACGTGACCACTGCCATGAGCCGCAACGATGTGGGCCGCCGCGAGCAGCGCCAGCTCCTGTTCCTGCTGCGCCAGATGAAAGCCGACGTGGTGGCGCCGACTCCGGCTTGATCCGGATTAAGGCCTTGTTGACGGACCTTGGCCTAGGATTGATCCTGCCCGGACTCAGGGGGGACAGGTTATGGCCGAGGGCGACCGTTGCCCATTCGCGCGTTTCTACAAGCAGGCCCATGAGCAGGCCGGACTGAAGCGCGTTTCCTTGTTGGCGCTGGTGCGCAAGATGATCCGCATGCCTGATCTCTTGCGGCGTGACGGGGTCTTCTCGCTGTCCTGGCTGGGCCTGGACGACAGCGCCATGAGCCCCGAGAACGCCCAGCGGGTGGCGGGCAATGCCCTGATTTCCTATCTGCTGTCCGACTATATGGGCCAGCTGACCGCCATGCTGCGCGAGGCCAAGGCCGAGGGCAGCGGCCTCTATGCCCTGGACATCGCTCCCGCCGCCACGCCCGAGGCGCAGGAGCAGCTGTTCGCCGCCCTGCGCAGCGCCTCCTGCGATGTGTTCAACGCCCTGGTCACCAGTTGGGCGGAACGCCGCCGGGCCGAGTTCCTGGTCAGCCAGAAATGGGGCGAGGACCCCAGCCAGGAAGCCCTGGCCGCCTATCAGGCCGCCAAATTCTTCGCCGAGGCCGAGCTTTACCGCAAGGCCGACCACAGCTTCGTCACCCTGCTGCATTCCGGCAACTGCACCGCCCTGCATGTCTGCTGGAGCCTGGTGGAGGCGGCGGCTTATCTGGCCGACCTGCCCGACGACGCGGCCTATCTGGACCTGGTGCGCCGCAGCCGCAAGAGCCTGCTGCCCTTGGCCTCGGGCTCGCTGGGCATGGTGGTGACCTATCTCGAGCATTCCGGCCTGCACCCGCCCGAGGGCCGCGCCGTCCATGCCACCACCCACGACCAGCACGCTTTCGTGCTGAACGGCGATTTGCTGGAACTGCGGCCCGATTTCATCGAGCCCTTCGTGCATGGCGACAATGTCTATTACACCGGCTGCCCGGCCTTCTATGTGACGGGCTTGATCGAGACCTATCTGGAAGCGGTTCTGGACCTGGCGGCCCATTACCGGCTGTTCCGGGTCGTCTGATTTACCACCGAGGCACAGAGGCACAGAGGGGGCGTGCTGGCCGGAGCTTTTACCCCCTTCTGACGTCTTGGCCGGGCTTGACCCGGCCATCCACGCGGATGGGCCAAACCATAATTTCTGATAGTGAGTGAGGCGGCGGGACCTGGATGCCCGCGTCAAGCGCGGGCATGACGGAAAGAGGAGAAGAAGCCAGCACGCCCCCTCTGTGCCTCTGTGCCTCTGTGGTGAATATCCTACCCCCGCGCCCGGGGATGCGCTGTTTCATACACTGCGCGCAGGCGGGCGGCGTCCACCTCGGTATAGCGTTGGGTGGTGGACAGGCTGGCATGGCCCAGCAGTTCCTGGGTGGTGCGCAGG
>CAYOKN010000206.1:3015-5743 GCA_964404545.1 uncultured Rhodospirillaceae bacterium
AAGCTGTGGCGCAGGGCGTGCGGGGTGGCGTCCTCGGGCAGGCCCAGCAGGGCGCGCAGGCGGCGCATCTGCCGCTGCACCACGCCGGGATTCAGGCGCTTGCCGCGCGCCCCCCGGAACAGCGGCGAATCGGCGGCGCCGCCGAAGGGGCATTGCACCAGATAGTCCTGCAGCGCCTCGCGCACGGCGGGCAATACCGGCACCACGCGGTCCTTGCGGCCCTTGCCGGTGATCATCATCACATCGCCGGCGGGAATGTCGCCCCGGTTCATGGCCAGGGCCTCGCCGATTCGCAGGCCGCAGCCATAGAGCAGGGTGAACAAGGCCACGTCGCGGGCCGCCAGCCAGGGTTCGTCCTGCAGGTCGGCGGCGGTGTCGATGGCTTCCAGCGCCTCTTCCGCCGCCAACGCCTTGGGCACCGACTTCGGCGGCTTGGGGCTGCGCACCGCCGCCAGGGCCGGATTGTGCACCAGCCCCTGACGGTCCAGGAATTTGAAAAAGCCGCGCAGGGTGCTCATGCCACGGGCCAGGGAGGAGCGTCCTACCCCGGCCTCGCTGCGGGCGGCCAGGAAGCTGCGGAAATCAGCCGGACGCAGGGCGGCCAGGTCGGCGGTGTCCGGCTCATGCCCCAGATGGTCCACCAGGAAGGCCAGGAAGGCTGCAAGATCGCGGCCATAGCCGTCCAGTGTATGGGGCGAGGCCCGGCGCTCGGCCTCGAGCCAGCGGCGCCAGTCCTCGATCACCCGGGCCAGGCCGGGGGCGGCGCGGAAATGGATCAGGCGGTCAGCCACCGCCGCACACCATGCTCCACCACCTTGGCCAGGAAGGACAAAAGCTCGATGCCCTGGCCGGGATGGAAGGTCTTTTCCGTGCGGCTGCCCAGCACCAGCAGGCCCGGCGGGCAGGTCAGCCCCAGATCCAGCCGCACCAGTGCCGACGAGGCCACCAGGCTGGCGGCGTCGCCGAACAGCTCGGGGTTGCCGGCATCCTTGGCCACCAGCAGATGGTCCTTGTTGGCCAGCAGGCCGGCGACGGTGCCCGGGGCGGGGCGGCGGATGCCTTCGGCGGCCAGGCGCGGGATGGACTCATCGCCCAGCTCGATGGCCAGCCCGGCCACGTCCACATCCAACAGGCGCGGCAGTTCCTCGGCCACCACGCGGGCCAGTTCCGGCACGCCGATGGCGTTCAGCACCGCCAGAACCGCCTCGTGGGTGCGGCTCTGGGTGCTCATATTGCTGCGGGTGGTGCTGATCAGATGCTCGGCGCAGCCGCGCATCTGATCCAGCTCGCCCTTCAGGGCGCCGATCATGAAGGCCTGAAGGTCCACCACCGGGCCGGCTCCCTCGAAGCGGCTGGGCGGCGCCAGGCGGGCCGCCAGATCGGGATGGCGCTGCAGGAGGTCCGGATGGGCCTTCAGATAGGCCAGCACCTGGGCCTCGGTGGGACCCTGGTCGGTGGGCAGCGCGGCGTCGTCCTTGCGAACCATGATGGGCCGCCCTTCTTACAGGATGGTCTGGCCGGTCTTGGCCCAATCCGCCAGGAAGGCGGCCAGGCCCTTGTCGGTCAGCGGATGGTCATAGAGCTGGCGCACGATCTTGGGCGGCAGGGTGATCACGTCGGCGCCCAGGCGGGCGGCCTCGACCACATGGGCCGGATGGCGGGCCGAGGCCACCAGGACCTCGGTCTTGAGATTGGGATAGTTGGAGTAGATTTCGATGATCTCGGCGATCAGGCCCATGCCGTCATGGCCCACATCGTCCAACCGGCCCACGAAGGGCGAGACGAAGGTGGCGCCGGCCTTGGCCGCCAGCAGCGCCTGGGCCGGGCTGAAGCACAGGGTCACGTTGGTCATCACCCCGGTCGCCGACAGCTCGCGGCAGGCGCGCAGGCCATCCACGGTCAGGGGCAGTTTCACCGCCACATTGGCGGCGATGTCGCGCAGCACCCGGGCTTCCTTCATCATGGTCTCGAAGTCGGTGGCGGTCACCTCGGCGCTCACCGGGCCGGGGACCAGGGCGCAGATTTCCTCGATCACTTCCAGGAACTTGCGGCCCGACTTGGCCACCAGGCTGGGATTGGTGGTCACGCCATCCACCATGCCGGTCTGGGCCAGCTCGCGGATTTCTCCGATGTCGGCAGTATCGATGAAGAACTTCATGGCCTTCCTTCTTGCCCAATCACTCGTCTGGCGGCTTGGCGCCGGCGCGGCTACAGTGTAGCCCATGCCCGAGACGCTTGCCAGTTCCAGCCGCCCGCCCGTGTCGCGCGGAAGGGTTGCGGTGATGCTGCCCCTGCCGCTGGGGCAGGCCTATGACTATGCACTGCCCGAGGGGATGGAGCTGGCGCCCGGCACGGTGGTGCGGGTGCCGCTGGGCAAGCGCGAATCCCTGGGCGTGGTGTGGGGCGAGGCCGAGGGCGCAGTGCCGGCGGCCCGGCTGAAGCCGGTGCTGGCGGCCCTGGACTGCCCGCCCATCCCCGAGGTCACCCGCCGGCTGGTGGATTGGGTGGCGGCCTATACCCTGGCGGCGCCGGGGGCGGTGTTGAAGATGGTGCTGTCGGCCCCATCGGCCTTGGAGCCCCGGGCGCCGCAATTGGCCTATCGGCGGGCGGAGCCGCCGCCGCCCTTGAAAATGACCGAGGCCCGCCGCCGGGTTCTGGGCGAGCTGGCCGGCGGCGCCGTGATGGGGGCGCGCGAGCTGGCCGAGGCCGCCGCCGTCACCGCCCAGGT
>CAYOKN010000207.1:0-5717 GCA_964404545.1 uncultured Rhodospirillaceae bacterium
CGGGCCGCTCATAACGGCTTGGCTGGGGGTTCAAGTCCCTCCGGGCCCACCAATCTTCTGCCGCCTCGCTTGCGTTACATAGGGTAAACGCAGCGGGGGGTGGCGGTTGTAACCCGCCCGCCTTCAAGAGAAACTATCGTCCCGATAAGGATCTCGGAGCAGTGCGGCTTCAGAAAGTCAACGAGATCCCGCACGTAATCGTCGTTGCCTTCAAATTTTCCTAGTTTTAATATTTCTCTGCCAAGGGTGGTGACCGAAAGGCAGGGAATACGTATAATTTTCTCGGTGTCGGAGACGGCGATGATTGCTGATCCGGCGTGTATAATGCCGTGCTTATATTTTCCGTCGTTTGGCGTAAGATTGGCGCTTCTAGTTAATCCCACGGATTCGACACCAGAAATTATCCCCATCGCCTGAAGCTCAAGCTGCTTATCAAAACTGAAAGCTGTCTTAAACGTCGTTGATTCGCTAAATACATACACTCCACTCAGTACGTATGCCCCAAACTCAGCAATGAGCCCTGCCTCGTTCCTCCCGAGTGTGCGTAGAAAATTCAACGATCTCAAAGAGTAGCTTCCAGGAGAAATTATTTCTCCAGCAAGCGCGCGAGCCCATAGCCTTTGCATGGCCTCAGCTGAGACAGACTCGGCCCCCTCCCGCCACCGCTCCAGCCAATCTTCCTCTACCGATGATTTATTTGCCTCAGCGCTGCAAACATTCTCTTGTTCTCTTCCTGTGTTCTGTGTCATCTCTTCTTCAGCAAGCACGACTGTCTTGCGAAGATTGAGTAGTTTGCGCATGGCAACGGCGGTTTCTCGATCGGCCGCGAATTCCGTTAGAATGCGAGTGCCGCCTGAGGATGGCTCCGAAGGCTGAAAAGATAGGTACGGCTCATTGCGCTCATTGGCCTTGCCCGCATGAGACAGAAGCAACTTACCGCCGTCTCCGAGGGCAGCTTCTCCAGATAGAATCCGTTCAACGTCGACTCTAGTCTGAGCATCTGCAAGCATCTCATGGCGCCGGACCTCGGTTAACGCACGTCCTTCACGTTTGATCTGCATGGGCTTGGCTAACCCGGATCCAACTTTTTCAACTGTGTCCCACAGGCGGATGATCAAATCCTCCCCCGGCATCCATGCCATTTTTTCCTCCCAAATCGGCACCCCTCTTGCATGCATATTCTACTAAAAATATATATCCGCATAGTCCAGAGTTAGGGGCCCAAGACGCATGCCTCAATGCCTTGGGGAGGCTGTTAACTATGAGCCACCAAAGAAAAAAGCCCGGAGGGTCCCCCCTCCGGGCTTTTCGCATCAGACCCTGTCAGCCGGTCTTACACCAAGCTGTCGCAGAACTTGATGATGCGTTCGCAGGCCTTGGTCAGGTTGGCTTCCGAGGTGGCGTAGGAGATGCGGAAATAGGGCGACAGGCCGAAGGCCTCGCCCTGGACCACGGCCACGCCTTCGGATTCCAGCAGGTAGGTCACGAAGTCGGTGTCGGAATTGATCACCTTGCCGTCGGGGGTCTTCTTGCCGATCACCCCGGCGCAGGAGGGATAGACATAGAAGGCGCCCTCAGGGGTGCGGCAGGTCAGGCCCTTGGCCTTGTTCAAGAGGCCCACCACCAGGTCGCGGCGCTTGGCGAACAGGGCGGCGTTCTTGGGGATGTAGTCCTGGGTGCCGTTCAGTGCTTCCACCGAGGCGGCCTGGCTGATGCTGGCGGTGTGGGTCACCGACTGCGACTGGATCATGTTGATGGCCTTGATCAGCGGCAGCGGGCCCGCCGCATAGCCCACGCGCCAGCCGGTCATGGCATAGGCCTTGGACACGCCGTTCATGGTCAGGGTGCGGTCATACAGCTTGGGCTCGACCTGGGCCGGGGTGCAGAACTTGAAGCCGTCATAGACCAGGTGCTCGTACATGTCGTCGGACATGATCCACACATGGGGGTGCTTCAGCAGCACGTCGGTCAGGGCCTTCATCTCGTCCCAGCTATAGGCGGCGCCGGTGGGGTTCGAGGGCGAGTTCAGGATCAGCCACTTGGTCTTGGGCGTGATGGCCGCTTCCAGGTCGGCGGGCTGCAGCTTGAAGCCATGCTCCTCGGTGCAGGGCACGAACACCGGCTTGCCGCCGAACAGCAGGGTGATGTCGGGATAGCTGACCCAGTAGGGGGCCGGGATGATCACTTCGTCGCCGGCGTCGATGGTGGCCATCAGGGCGTTGAAGATCACGCCCTTGCCGCCCACGCCCACGGTCACCTGGTCCGGGGTGTAGTCCAGGCCGTTCTCGCGCTTCAGCTTGGCGCAGATGGCCTTGCGCAGTTCCACCGTGCCGGCGGGCGCGGTGTATTTGGTCTGGCCGGCATCGATGGCGGCCTTGGCGGCGGCCTTGATGTTGTCCGGGGTATCGAAATCGGGCTCGCCGGCCCCCAGGCCGATGACATCGCGGCCCTGGGCCTTCAGGTCGGCCGCCTTCTGGGTCACGGCGATGGTGGGCGACGGCTTGATCTGGGACAGGCGAGAGGCAAGGAACGACATGGATGAACCCCTGATTGGGACCAATGAAATGGCGCGAAACTACGCCCCCTCCCTGCCCCTTGCAAGAGGTCTAGTGCTTGGGACCGATGGCCGCCGCCCGGGGCTCTGCCCACATGCCCCCTGACGGGTCTGGCAGGGAGGACAGGAGATGCATCGCTGGCTGCGCTGCGCCTTGGTGGCCGCGGCTTTGGGCCTGCCGTCGGCAACGGCCGGGGCCGGCGAGCTGTTCCGCCCCGGCGAGGCTTGCCGGGCCCTGGAACTGGAGGGGCTGGGCACCGAGGGCTGGCGCGAGAGCCTGGCGCGGCCCGGCAACTTCTTCTGCATCAGCCGCCCCCTGGGCTTCGGCCCGATCGGCCCCGACGGCCGGCCCAGCACCCTGACCTACGAGGCCCTGGGCAGCCAACCCGGCGAGGTGGACCAGATCCTCATCAAGGTGTTCCTGTTCGCCCCCGGCACCGAGGTGATCGCCCACAACAAGCTGGCCAAGGCCGCCGAAACCCTGTTCGCCCAGATGGACGAGGAGATGCCCTATGACCTCGCCCGCGCCCTGGCCGAGCGCAAGCCCGGGCGCTATGGGGCGGATTGGGGCATGGCCATCCTGGACACCGACCTGGCCGACCCGCCCGGCGAGCGCCTGACCCTGCTCAGCCGCCGCCTGCTGGACGCCAAGAGCCGCAGGGTGGCCGCCGCCGCCAGCGACATGAAGGCCTGCCGCGCCGCCGTGGCCCGCATCGCCGGCTATCCCGAGGATGATGTGGTGGCCAACACCGAACCCCTGTGGAAGGGCGAGCAGGTGTCGGTGCGGCTGGAAGGCCGCGACGGCGACATGTTTGTCTGCGAAACCACCCCCGGCGGCCGCTACCGCCTGCTGGCCGCCTTCAAGGGCCGGCTGCCCTTCACCTATCTGGACGAGGGCGCCCTGCCGGAGGAGTAGGAAATGAATTCACCACCGAGGCACCGAGGCACAGAGGGGCCTGAACGGTGACGCCAGCACGCCACCTCTGTGCCTCTGTGCCTCGGTGGTTCACAAATACAACTCTTTGATATCAATCGTGCTGCGCTTGCCCAGGTCGTCATAGTGGCTGGCCAGCCAGCGATCGGCGCTGGTGCGGCCGGCTTGGAACAGATGTTCCAGGAAGGGCGGCTCGGTGTTGAACTTGGACGAGGCATCCAGGCCGGCCAGGGCCACCTCGTCATGGATCATGTGCACATGGATCGGGCGCAGTTCCGCCTTGTCCGAGACCAGGCCCCGCTCCATCAGGCTGGTCAGATAGGCGATGGCGTGCATCTCGCGCATGACGCTGGTGTTGAAGCTGATCTCGTTGATGCGGTCCAGGATGTCCACGGCGCTGCGGGGCAGGTCCGAGCTCAGCGGGTTCACCTGCACGATCACCACCTCGGTGGAGTCGCAGGCGCGCATCAGCGGATAGATGGCCGGGTTGGCCACATAGCCGCCGTCCCAGTAATGCTCGCCCCGGATTTCCACCGCCTGGAACAGATGCGGCAGGCAGGCCGAGGCCAGCAGCACGTCCTCGGTGATCTCGTGGGTGTGGAAGATGCGCAGCTTGCCGGTGCGCACATGGGTGGCGCTGATGAACAGCTTCACCTGGGTGCAGCGGCGCAGATGCTCGAAGTCGATCAGGCTGTGCAGCACCCCGCGCAAGGGGTTGAAGTCCAGGGGATTGAGGTCATAGGGCGAGAACAGCCGCAGCGCCGCCTCCACCAGCTGATAAAGCGGCGAATGGGTCATGCCCCAGCGGTTGGTGACTCGGTCCAGCCAGGTGGGCTGTACCGGCGAGAAGCGGCCCAGCTCGGCCAGATGGCCCCAGAACCGGCGCAGCATGGTCCGCGCGCCCTCGCGCCCGTCCAGCATCAGGCCATAGGCCACCATGGCCGCGTTCATGGCGCCCGCGCTGGTGGCCGAGATGCCGTCCAGGCGGATGCTGCGGTCCTCGAGGATGCGGTCCAGCACCCCCCAGGCATAGGCGCCATGGGTGCCGCCGCCCTGGATCGCCAGATTGACCGTCTTCATGCCCGTCCCTGCTGTTGCGCCGCAGCATGCAGGTGGGGGCGCCCGTCCGGGGCGGAAACCCACCCAGGGGGAGAGGGCGGGCGGGTTTTGCCCACCCTGACGGCATATCCCGCAGGCGCGGCCCCGCAGGATTCCTGGAACATCAGAAAGCTCTAATGCGACCTGTGATGGTGGTCACAGGATTTGCGTAAAATGCATGACAAATTTCAGCAGGCTTGCAGCCAATGCCAGCCACATAACGACAAGACTTTGCCCAGACTTCGAGGTCCGATCATGACCCTGCCGCTTGCCACGGATGAGGCCAATCCTGCCATTGTCCTGGATGCCAGCCATTGCCTGGACGTCCTGGTGCCCACCGCCGCCTTGCATGCTTCCTTCCGCCGCCGGGGCGAGGATGTGGAACTGGACCTGCCCACCGGCGCGCGGCTGGTGCTGAAGGACTGGTATGGCGGTACGCGCTCGCCCGACCTGGTGACGCCCGCCGGGGCGGTGATGCCGTCCGAAGTGGTGGCGCTGATGGCCGACCCCGCCGCCACCGCCCGGCGTCCCGCCGGCATCCTGGACCAGCTGGTGGGCGAGGTCAGCGTGGACCGGCCTGCCGGCCCCCGACCCTTACGCACCTGGGAAGCCCTGTTCGAGGGCGATGTGGTCACCCTGGCCGCCGGCGCGTCCCTGACCCTGGTATTCGCCGACCGCGCGGAACTGCGCGCCCTGGGGCCCGCCCGGTTGGTGGTCTGCCAGGTGGGCTATGGCGGCGAGACCATGCCCAGCCATGCCCAGCTGTTCCTGTGCCGGGGCAGCCTGGCCTTCCATCCCGCCGGTTCGGACAAGGTCTGGCCGGTGGCCGTGGGCACTCCCAGCTTGACCGCCGGCAGCCGGGGCGGCGCCTTCGCCTTGAAGACCGACCTGGATGGCAACCGCACCATCGCCACCTTGCTGCCCGAGGCGGGGCCGGTCTGGGCCGACCTGTCGGTGCTCAGCGATGCGGGCAGCGACTGCCTGACCGGCATCGGCGAGACGGCGGTGGCCGAAGCGGCCACCGGCAGCCTCGACGTGTTGCCGCTGACCGCCGATGAGGTGGAGCAGGTCTATGGTCAGGCGGTGCTGGCCAGCCGCCGCGCCGTGCCCGCCCGCCGCCGCCCGCGCCCG
>CAYOKN010000208.1:0-5704 GCA_964404545.1 uncultured Rhodospirillaceae bacterium
CGCCGGCTGGCGCCTGCGCCCCCCCGACGCGGTCCCCACCCCCGCCCCGGCGCCCGAGCCCCCTGCCCCCGAACCCGAACCGGCCCCGGAACCGGGCTGGCACTGGCGCGACCTGCTGCACCAGGTGATGGCGGGCATTTTTTCCCGCTTCGGCATGGCCGCCCTGGTGGTGGGCCTGGTGGCGGGACTGCTGCTGAACCGGTGAGGGGCGACCCAACATTTTCCCAAAAAGAAAAGGGCACGGATGAGCGACCCGTGCCCTTTCATCGCCATCCGCCCCAAGGATCACTCCGCCGCGTCGGCGCTGCCCTTCAGGCGTTCGATATTGGCGCCGCAGGCGGCCAGCTTTTCTTCCACCCGCTCATAGCCGCGATCCAGGTGATAGACGCGGTTGACCACGGTTTCGCCTTCCGCCGCCAGGCCGGCCAGCACCAGCGAGATGGAGGCGCGCAGATCGGTGGCCATGACGGGGGCGCCCGACAGGCGGGGCACGCCGCGCACGATGGCCGAGGAGCCGTGCACATTGATGCGGGCACCCATGCGGTTCAGCTCGGGCACATGCATGAAGCGGTTCTCGAAGATGGTCTCGGTGATCATGGAGGCACCCTTGGCGGTGCACATGAGCGCCATCAGCTGGGCCTGCATGTCGGTGGGAAAGCCCGGATAGGGCTCGGTCATGATGTCCACGCCGCGCAGTTCGATGTCCCGGGCGTTGACGCGCACGCCCCGGGCGGTCTCGGTGATGGAGCAGCCGGCTTCCACCAGCACCTTTTCCACCGTTTCCATCAGCTCGCGGCGGGTGCCCACCAGCTCGATGTCGCCCCGGGTGATGGCGGCGGCCACGGCATAGGAACCGGTCTCGATGCGATCGGGCAGCACGGAATATTCCGCTCCATGCAGCTTGTCCACGCCGGTGATGCGCAGGGTGCCGGTGCCCACGCCCTCGATCTGGGCGCCCATGGCCTGCAGGCAGTGGGCCAGGTCGGTCACCTCGGGCTCGCGGGCGGCATTGGCCAGCACCGTCACACCTTCGGCCAGGCAGGCGGCCATCATCAGGTTCTCGGTGCCGCCCACGGTCACCTGCGGGAAGATGATATGGGCGCCCTTCAGGCGGCCGGCGGGCACCTCGGCGTCGATATAGCCCTCGCGCAGGGAGATCACCGCGCCCATCTGCCCCAGCGCCTTCGGAGGCAGGTCCACCGGGCGCGTGTCGATGGCGCAGCCGCCGGGCAGCGACACCCGGGCGTTACCCATGCGGGCCAGCAGCGGACCCAGCACCAGAACCGAGGCGCGCATCTTGCGCACCAGGTCATAGGGCGCGGTGGTGTTGGTGATCTCGCCGGCGGTCAGCGCCAGCACGCGGCCGGTATGGCCGCCATTCTTGGACTCGCCGTTCAGGGCCATCTGCACGCCATGCTGGGCCAGCAGATTGGCCATGGTGGTGATGTCCACCAGATGGGGCAGGTTCGAGAGCGTCAGCGTCTCTTCGGTCAGCAGGCAGGCGGGCATCAGGGTCAGGGCGGCGTTCTTGGCACCCCCGATGGGAATGATGCCCTTCAGGGGCGAGCCGCCGACGATGCGGATACGGTCCATGCGCGTTCTCTACTGTCCTTTGGAATGGTCAACGGGCCCGCCTTGGCGGGGCGGGCCCTAGTGTCTATTCCCCGATTGGGGAAAATCAAAGGCGGGGAAGGGTTACCCCGCGTTGTCCCATATATTTGCCGGCCCGGTCGGCATAAGAGGTCTCGCAGGCCGAGGCGCCGTTCAGGAAGATGAACTGGCAGGCGCCCTCGTTGGCGTAGATCTTGGCCGGCAGCGGGGTGGTGTTCGAGAATTCCAGGGTCACATGGCCCTCCCACTCGGGCTCGAGCGGGGTCACGTTGACGATGATGCCGCAGCGCGCATAAGTGCTCTTGCCCAGGCAGATCACCAGGGTGTCGCGCGGAATGCGGAAATATTCCACGGTGCGCGCCAGGGCGAAGCTATTGGGCGGGATGATGCAGACGTCGGTCTCGCGGTCCACCAGGCTGGTGCTCGAGAAGTCCTTGGGGTCCACCACCGCCGAGTCCACATTGGTGAAAATCTTGAACTCGCGGGCCACGCGGGCGTCATAGCCATAGGACGACAGGCCATAGGAGATCACTCCCTGGCGCTGCAGCTTCTCGGTAAAGGGCTCGATCATCCCGTGCTTGGTCGCCTGTTCGCGAATCCAGGTATCGGGCATAACGGGCATGGGGCGGCACTCCTTGTCTCTCGGAACTTCTTGTAGCCGAGGACAACCCCATACACAAGAAGTAGTATGCAAGCGGTGAAGCCCTAGGGCTTTCCCGGCTCTTCGCCCTCGGCCTGACGGGCACGGGACTGGGCCTTGCGGCGCTTCAGATTGGCCCGCAACTGCTCGGCCAGGCGCTGCTGGCGCAGCTCGGCCTCGGTGGGCTGCCGGGGGGCTTTCACGGGGGTTTCGGGGGCGTTCTCGCTCATCTGAAAATTCGTAGTCAAAACCCCTTGCATGGGTCAAGGCCCTGTGGCATAAAGCGCGCCTCGCCGGTCACCGGCACCTGAGACGGCGCTGCTGTAGCTCAGTGGTAGAGCACTCCCTTGGTAAGGGAGAGGTCGACAGTTCAATCCTGTCCAGCAGCACCATCCCCCCTTATAAATAGCCGCCACATCAGAACCGTGCCCATGGGCGCGGCTAATGCTGTTCGCGTGCTCTCCGGCTGCATGGCGTCCAAGCGACTGCGGCCAGGGCGCACGGAGCCCCCCCTCCGTGCCCCAGCCTTCGACTTACAGCCTTCGCCCTACAGCCCCGCCAGCTGCGGCGCCTGCGGGCCAGCCCAGGCCTGGCGGAAGCGGGTAGCGGCTTCCTGGGCACCGACCTGATCGCCCTGGGCGGCGCGAGCCTCCATCAGGCCATAGAGCGCCCAGCCGTTGTTGGGAACCTTCTCCAGGCTTTGCTGGAACGCAGCTTCGGCCGCCTTTGGATCGCCGGCCATGAGCAAGGTGGCGCCGAGGGTCTGGCGCACCGGGTAATACCACCAGGGCGGCTCGGTATAGGACAGGCTGTCCTCGGTGCGGACCGCCTGGCGGAACTGGCCGATGGCGCGGGGCAGGTCGCCCTCGGCGCGGGCCGCCAGCCCGTCCACCACCTGTCCGGCCAGTTTCAGCACATCCGGGGCCGGCACGCCCTGCTCTGCCAATTGCGCGATCTCGGGCGCCTGGGCCAGGCGCTCGATGGCCTGGGCCTCGGCCCGGGCCTGGTCGGTGCGGCCCAGATCGGACAAGGCCACGCCGCGGGCGTAATGCCACATGGCTTTCACATAGGGCAGCCGGTCCCCGGGCTCCTCCAGCGCCAGGATGGTCTGGGGCGGGCTGAACTGGGCATGATTGAAATAGGGGGCGGCCTTGATGGGCTGGGTCCAAGGCACGTTCAGCGCCGCCTGCTCGGTCACCTCGGCCGAGAGCTGGCCGGCGGCATCCAGGGCGGCGGCGCCGTCGCCCGCCATCTGGGCCGAGACCAGCACGAAATGCAGGTTATGGGGCGCATAGCCGTCGCGGTAGATGCCTTCAGCCGGGCCTACCTGGGCGAAATAGCGCCGGTCGGCCGCCACCGCCAGCTTGTTCTGCTCCAGCGACTCCCTCCACATTCCCAGCCGATAATAGATGTGCGAGGGCATATGCACCACATGGCCCGCCGCCGGCATCAGCGCAGCCAGCCGCCGGGCATGGGGCAGCGCCCGCTCCGGGCGGTCCGAGGCCTCGACCGCGTGGATATAGAGATGGATGGCCCCGGCATGGTCGGGATGTCGGGCCAGGACCCGCTCCAGGGTCGAGACAATGGACTGGGTCTGCCCCTTGGGGGTGGTGCCGTCCGCCTCCCAGTAGTCCCAGGGCTGGGTGTCCATCATGGCCTCGGCGGCCAGGGTGTTCACGTCAGCGTCCTCGGGGAACCGCTCGGCGGCGGCGCGCATGGCCTGGGCGAAGGCCTGGTCGTCGGGGCCGTCCGGACCATAGCGCACCGCCAGGGCCTGGATCATGGCCTGCTCCTTGGGCGTGGCCTTGGCGGCCAAGCTCTGCGCCCGCTGCACCGCCGCCCGCGCTGCGGGCAAATCGGCGGGGTCCATGGGCTTGTTGATGTTGGGCCCCAGGGCAAAGCCTTCGCCCCAGGCGCACAGGGCGCAGGCGGGGTCAAGCTGCTGGGCCTTGCGGAAGGAGCGCACCGCCTCGGCATGGTTGAAGCCATAGGCCCAGCGCAGGCCCTGGTCGAAATAGGCCTGGGCCTGGGGATTGGCCGTGGTGACCGGAAAGGACCAGTCACCCAGCCCGGTGAACAAGGGCGGCTCCCCCTTTGGGGCGAGCAGGCCGGAGCCTTGGGCATGGCTCTGGCCGTGGCCCTCGGGCAGGCGGCCGAAGGGGCCGAGTTCGGTCTGGGCCGGGGCGATGCCGGACCACAGCAGGGCGGCCAGGACGGCCGCAGGGGGGATTAGCGGGCGGGACAGGCGCATGGCGATCCTCCGACTGGATGAAAGCCTGCGAAACATCAGCCGCCGGTCATGGTTCCGGCCCCAGGCCGATCAGCGCGCCGTCCCCTCCTCAAGCGCGGCCAGGGCGGCTTCGAGGCTCAGCTTGACGACGGGTTTGCGCAGGAAGCGGTCGGCGCCGGCCTCCATGGCCAGGTCCTGGGCAAAGGACCGCTCGTCGCCGGACATGGCCAGGATGGCCATGCCCAGGCCGTCGTCGCCCGGCGGGCGCTGGCGGACCAGGCGGATCAGTTCCAGCCCGCCGATGGGAGCCATATGCAGGTCCACCACCATCAAGTCGAAGCTGTGATCCTGCATCATGCGGAACGCCAGGGCGCCATCCTCGCAGACCGAGACCGCAGGGATACCGGCCTGTTGCAGCAAGCCCGCCACGATCGTCCGCGTCACCGCGTTGTCATCCACCACCAAAGCCGTTTGAAACCGCATCCCCTTCCCCCACGCATACGCGTCCACCCTTGACACTGCGTCACGGTGCGGTCTGCCTCAACCCCCGACTGTAGTCTTGCTGTGACAAGATGGCGCGAAACCCGCAGAAATCCTGGAGCCAGGTATTAGCGGAATAACCTTAAGGATAAATGGACATACCAGCTGAGAGGGGATTATGCTCGATCATGGTGCAAGTCGTCTTGGGGGTGGAGTCATGGTGATCAATAGCCTGGGCCCCTTGTTCATTTTCCTGCTGTTCTTCCTGCCCACCATCATCAGCCTGGGCCGCGACCATCCGCATTATGGACGGATCAGCGTGATCAACCTGTTCGCCGGCGTGACCGGCATCGGCTGGCTGGTGGCCATGGGCATGGCGCTCTTTTGGCGCCCCGCCAAAGAGCCGGCGGCGCAGCCGAAATGGGCGGGAGAACCGGCCGCGGCCAGCGCCCCCGCCCTTGCGGTCATGCCGCAGCCTCCCGTCCGCTGACCGTATCCGCAGCGGACTCGGCCTGCGTCTTGGCATGGGCCGCCCTGGCGGCCTGATCGATCAGGATGGCCAGGTCCATGAACCCGCCGCGCCGCGCCTGACCTTCTAGATAGGCCAGGGCATCCCGCAGATCGGCCGCCAGTTCGGGCCCGGTCTGCTCGGCACAGGCCTCCTGCAGCTTCCTGGACCGGGCCATGATCAGGCCGCCTTGCGCTGGGGCTGCGGGGTGGCCGGGAACCACAGCACCGGCCGG
>CAYOKN010000209.1:0-5693 GCA_964404545.1 uncultured Rhodospirillaceae bacterium
AGCGCCGCCGCCTGCTGCCCCTCGGGGTCGGGCCGGGCCGGCGCGGCAGGCCCGTGGGCTCCGGCAGCAGGGCGCCAGCGGGTCAGCATGTCCACCAGAGCCTGGGGGTCCACCGGCTTGGCCAGATGGTCGTTCATGCCGGCGGCCAGGCAGCGTTCGCGGTCGCCGCTCATGGCATGGGCCGTCATGGCGATCACCGGCAGGTCGGCCCAGCGCGGGTCGCGGCGCAGCGCGCGGGTGGTCTCGAAGCCGTCCATGACCGGCATCTGCACATCCATCAGCACCAAATCCACCGCCTCGGCACCCAGCCGGGCCAGCACCTCGGCGCCGTCGCCGGCCAGGCTGACCTGCACGCCCAGATCGGCCAGCAGCTCGGCGGCCACCTGCTGGTTCACCGCATTATCCTCGGCCACCAGCACCCGGAGCCCGGCCAGCACGCCGCCATGGCGCAGCGCCGAGCGGTCGCCCAGCGGCAGGCCCTGGAGGGCCAGCGCGCCCATGATGGCGTCCACCAGATGCGATGGGCTGAACGGCCGGCGCAGGGGCATCAGGCAAGGATGGTCGGCCCAGCCGGGGGCCCGGACGGTCAGTTCGGGGGCGGTGGTCAACACCACCACCGGCACGCCCCCCCCGGCCAGACAGGCGGGCGCGGCAGCGGTGGGCTGGTCGGCCAGGGCGATGGCCAGGTCCGTGCCCTCGGGCAGCGGTCCCGCCTCGGGCAGGTCCAGGGGGTCCACCTGGAGGCGCTGCAGGCAGGACAGCACCGTGGGACGCAGGCTGCCCAGGTCGCCCACCAGAGCCACCCGGCGGCGCAACTGCGGCGCGGGCGCGGCATCGGGGGCGATGGGCAGGCGCAGCCGCAGGACGAAGGTGGAGCCTTCGCCGGGGCGCGAGGTGACGGTGATGCGGCCGCCCATCAGGGTAGCCAGCCGCTGGCTGATCGCCAGCCCCAGGCCGGTGCCGCCAAAGCGGCGGGTGGTGGAGGCATCGGCCTGCATGAAGGACTGGAACAGGCGGCCCACCTGATCGGGCGTCATGCCGATGCCGGTGTCGGTCACCCGGAACACCAGCTCGGCCTCGGCGTCAGACTTTCCGTCCAGGGCAGCCGACAGCTCGACCCGGCCCTTTTCGGTGAATTTCACCGCATTGCCCACCAGATTGGTCAGCACCTGGGCCAGCCGCACCGGATCGCCCACCAGCCGGGTCGGCAGCTCCTTGTCCAGGGTGGACAGCAGCGGCAGGCCCTTGTCGGCGGCCCGCTGGCGGTTCACCGACAGTACCTGCTCAACCAGTTCGGCCAGCCCGAAGGGCACCGCCTCCACCTGCAGCCGCCCGGCCTCGATCTTCGAGAAGTCGAGGATGTCGTCGATCACCCGCAACAGGGCGTTGGCGGCCCCCTGGATCTTGCCCAGATAGTCTTTCTGCTGCGGCGTAAGGCTGGTCCGCAGGGCCAGATGGGTCAGGCCAATCACCGCATTCATGGGGGTGCGGATTTCGTGGCTCATATTGGCCAGGAACTGGGACTTGGCCTGGCCGGCGGCCTCCGCGGCGGCGCGGGCGTCGGCATTCTCGCGGGCCAGTCGGCGCAGGTCCTCGGTCTGGCGGCCGATGCGGCGCACGCCGACCACCACCAGTCCCAGCAGCATGGCATTGCCGGCCAGCAACAGCGGCCCGGTCAGCATGGCCTGGGACCAGACCGCCTGGCGTGCCACCGCCACATCGCCGGTGCGGTCGGTGTAAAGTTCGACCACCGCCTCGATACCGCCCCGGCCTTCCACCGGCACATAGCTGGACACCAGATTGCGGTCGGCCAACTCGCCATCGAAGGCGCTGAAAGTGCCGCGGAAAATCAGCTCACTGACCGACCCGCCCACCGAGGCGGCGACGAATCCCGGATTGTTCGAGCGGTCCTCGCCCACCTGGCGCAGGTCCGAGGAATAGAGGGTGATGCCGTCCAGGCCGTAGATCTTGACCTTCAGGATGTCGGTGTGGCGGGTGAAGCCCCGGATCATCCCGTCCATCTGCAGCAATTCCGGCCGGTCGGCCAACTGGCCCGGCGGCACGCCCTTCAGACTGCTCATGAGAGGACTCAAGGCCGGCCATAGCTGGTTGCCGAAAACCTTGGTGACCGAAAGGTTGGCTTCCTGCGTGCTGCGCAGGATGGATTCATTGACCGTGCGGAAGCTGAGCGCCACCGAGACGGCAAAGGCCGCCGCCACCACCAGCAGGCTGGCAAGCGCAAATCCTTTGACGAAGCCCCCCAACCGTCCCTGGGAAGCCTCGGCGTCCAAAACCCTGTCCAGCGAAACCATGGCTCTCCGAACGAACCATGTCCCCTTCCGCTTTTACGACTTTAGCACTAGGGGAATTGGGCTGACCATCGGAATCCTCGCGGCGGTCAAACCCGCGGGCTGTGCGCCAGGGCGGCGTGATTGTCCCAGCGGCGGCTGGCCAGATACTCCCCGGGCAGCGGCACGGTCCCCTGGGCACTCCCCTGGGCACTCCAAGCCAAGGCGCCGCCCCGGCCGCTGGTGGCCACCAGGCTGCCCGGCGTCGGGCCGGCGGCTACGCCGCAGCCGTCGGCCAGCGGAACCGAGGCCAGAAAGCGCCGGCCGCCCATATCCCACAGGCTGATCAGCCCACCCTTGGGGCAGGAGGCTGCCGCCACCTGGCCGGTGGGGTCCAGGGCGATGCTGCCGCAATAATTGCGCACCGGCGCCACCAGGGGGGCCGGCAGGTCCAGGAGGTGCAGAGGCCGGTCGGCATCATGGATGGCGAACACCGGCGCCGGCTCGTCCTCGGGGCCCTGGTGCTGCAGGCCGATGGCCACCTGGCCGGCGCCGTTCACCGACAGATGACGGATGGACAAGAGCCGCAATTCGGGCGCCAGCCGCCATTGCCCCACCAAGGCGCCGTCGATGCCGTCCATCAGCACCAGGGACGAATCCATCTCGTCCAGGTTCAGTCGCGCCCGCCCGCTGTCCGGGTGGGTGACGATGCCGCCATTGGCCACCACCAGGGTGCGCCCGTCGGGCATCAGGCGGATGTCATGCGGCTCGATGCCGTGGGACGACCACTCGCCCACCCGGCGGAACCCCGCCGCCACATCCCAGACGCCGATCACGCCCCGACCGTTGTCGAAATCGTTCTCGGTGGTATAGAATCTCTGCCCGTCGCCGGAATAGACGCCGTGCCCGTGGAAATGCCGGTCGGACGGCGCTTCGAACCACCGCAGCGCCCGGCCAGAGGCCAGGTCCACCGCCAGCCCATAGGTGCCTGGCCGGCGGGCCATGAGCACGGCGGTCCGGCCATCGGGCGAGACGGTGATGCCGTGCCCCCGCCCCGGCAGCTCGATCTCGAACAGCTTGCTGCCCTGGGCATCGAAGGCACCCAGGGCATAGGCGCGCATGACATCCGCATTGGCGGCCAGCCACAGCAGGCGGGTCGCCGGGACCGCGCCCGACGCAGCCGCCGGGCAAAGGGCGGCAGCGGCGGTCAGCCCCAGGAAGGCGCGCCGGTCAATCACCATCGAGACCATTGAACCCCACCGCCATGCCCAGCGGCGCACCAGCCTCGGCCTCCAACGCGCGGCCCAGATCCTTGACCCGGGCCTTCAGAGTAGCCATGGCCTGCCAGCCCGCCTCGGTCTCCAGCGCCCCTTCCAGGGTGCCGGGCACCGCCTGGGCGGCGGTCTCGGCGGACGCAAGGGCATCGGCCAGACGGGCGGCGTTGGCCTGGGGCAGGACCGGCAGCAGCGCCGACTCGATCACCGCCCGCACCGCCTGCAGGTTCTGGGTGATATTGCGCAACGACCGCTCGGACCGCCAGCTCTCGGCCCGTTGGCGGCGGGCCGCTTCAGGAGCGCCCCCCATGGGATGGGCCAGCTTGACCTCGGCCACGGCCTCGAGATGGCCATGCAGCGCATTGAACAGCTGCGCCGCCGCCTGGCGGCTGTCGGCATAGGGCGAGGCCGGCGCCCCGGCCTGGGCCAGAACCGTGCGATAGCCCTTGGGCCCGGTCCAGGCGCCGGCCAGCTCGGCACCGATGCGGGCCAGGTTGCCGGCGATGGCCGTCACCATCTGGCAGCGAACGGCGGCGTCCGCGCCGCCGGCCAACTTGTCACCATCCGTGAACACCAGGGTTTCCAGGGCCGGCAATCCCTGGATGGCCACGCTGGCGAAGGCGATGCGGTTGCCCAGCAGCGGCTCGGCCGTACCATCCTTCAGCAGTTGGCGCATCTGGCGGTCCCCCGCGCCTTTCTTGTCAGGCCAAAAATGCACCCGCTGTCCCCGGTGGAATTCCTCGACCGGGCCATAGCTGACCAACTGCACCGATTGCCAGGCATCCATGGCGCCGTGGAAGGCTCGGCGGAGCGGCTCCAGATCCCTGGCATCGGGGCTGGCGCAGAACTCCCCGGCGCTACGGTCCAGCGCCGCAGCCCGGTCGCGGAAGGACTCGTAACCGGGCACCACCGCCAGGTCCACGGCGGCCAGGGTCATGGCCCGGTAGTCGGGCTCGGCCCTGGCGGGCATTGCCGTCAGCAGCAGGGCGCAGGTGGTCAGGAAAAGACGCATGGGATCTCCGGGCTTACAGCGAATTGACGAAACGCACCAACGCCTCGCGGTCGGCCTTGGACAGGCCCACCACGCGGTCACGCGCCCCCTGGGCCTCGCCGCCATGCCATAGAATGGCCTCAAGGGTATTGCGGGCGCGGCCGTCATGCAGCAGGAAGCTGTGGCCGTTGACGGTTTCGGTCAGGCCGATGCCCCACAGCGGCGGAGTCTTCCATTCGGTGCCCGAAGCGGCACCCTCGGGCCGGCCGTCGGCCAGGCCTTCACCCATGTCATGCAGCAACAGGTCGGTATAGGGCCAGATGCGCTGCTCGGACTGCTCGGGCATGTCGTCCCGCTTGGCGGTCACATGGCTGGGGGTATGGCAGGCGGCGCAGCCCGAGTCGTGAAAGACCTGCTTGCCGCGCAGCACCTGCGGGTCGGCCGGGTCGCGGCGCGGCGGCAGGGCCAGGTTGCGGGAATAGAAGGTCACCAGTTCCAGCACATTGGCCGGCACCTCGAAGCCCTGATACTGGGCGTCGCCGCCATGGGGGGCATCCAGGCAGGCCTTCTGCTTGGCCGTGCAGTCGCCGGAATTGGCCGGGAACAGCGGGTTGGACAGGCCGATGTCGCCGTTGAAGGCGTCGGCGCTCTGCTGCTTGACGGTGGGATTGCCGCCCTTCCAGCCGAAGCGGCCCAGCATGGCCCGGCCATGCTCCTGGCTCCAGATCATCTTGGCGCGGCCGGAAATGCCGTCATTGTCCTTGTCCTCGGGGTCGGCCTTGGCCAGCAGGGCCTCCTCGGGGATGGCCTCCAGCAGGCCCAGGCCCAGCATGGGCGGAGCCACGCGGGGCGAGATCAGGGTCTCGGGGTGCAGCGGGCCATAGGCCAGGTCGGCGATCGAATAGCGCGGCTTGCGCAGCGCGACGGTTTCGCCGTCGGCCAGGACGACCGGGACCTCTTCATAGTCGATGACCATGCGCCCCTCGCCCGAATGACCGGCGATGGCGAAATTCTGCAACTGGCCGCCATAGGTGGGCTCGGGGACCACATTGGCCTTGCCCGAGGCGATCAGAGCGCGGTCCTCGTCGGTCTGCGGCGGGATGGACAGGCGCAGGAACATGGACACGCCGTCCTCGCCCG
>CAYOKN010000210.1:0-5660 GCA_964404545.1 uncultured Rhodospirillaceae bacterium
CCATCGATTGCGAGGTGGATGCGCTGCTGAAGGTGCGGTCCGAGCTGAACGGCCGCTCGGATGCCTACAAGCTGTCGGTCAACGACTTCGTCATCAAGGCGGTGGCCCTGGCCCTGAAGCGGGTGCCGGCGGCCAATGCCTCCTGGACCGAGACGGCGATCCGCCTGTACAAGCAGGTGGACATCTCGGTGGCGGTGGCCACTCCCACCGGGCTGATCACGCCCATCGTCAAGGAGGCCGACCGCAAGGGCCTGGCCACCATCTCGGGCGAGATGAAGGACCTGGCGGCCAAGGCCAAGGACGGCAAGCTGAAGCCCGAGGAATATCAGGGCGGCGGCTTCACCATCTCGAACCTGGGCATGTTCGGCATCCGCGAATTCGCCGCCATCATCAATCCGCCCCAGGGCTGCATCCTGGCGGTGGGGGCCGGCGAGCAGCGGCCCATCGTCAAGGATGGCGCCCTGGCGGTCGCCACCATGATGACCTGCACCCTGTCGGTGGATCATCGCGTGGTGGACGGCGCCGTGGGTGCCGAGTTCCTGGCGGCCTTCAAGAAGATCGTCGAAGACCCGCTGCAGATGATGCTGTGAGGGGAGGGGACCGATGACCCGATCCTCCCTTGAGATGGCCGCCCAACTGGCGGCCATCCGGTCCGACTTCGAACGGCTGATGGGAACGCTGGAAGAGGGCGGGCTGGCCCGCGCCGCCCAGTCCCTGACCGGCTTCTGCCTGGTTTGGGGCGAGGAGCTGAAGGCCATTTATGCCCTGGAAGAGGCGGACAAGCTGGCCGATCGAGACCCGCTGACCCGCTTCTTCATCCTGCGTTTCCGAGGCATGGCCGAACCGCCGGACTTCTCGGACGCGCCGCCCCAGGTGCCGTTCCTGCTGGCCCTGCGTGCCTTTCCCTATCTGGACGTGATGGATGCCCAGGCCAGCCTGGGCGACCTGGCCGAGCCTGATGAGGAAGGCCGCGCCCGCCTGCACCGGCTGGTGGCCGGCGAGCCCGACGGCGAGCCGGTAACGGTAATGCCCGGCAATCCCGGTTGGATGTTCGACCTGATGCCGGTCTATGTGTCCAAGGCCGAGGCTATGCATGCCTTCATCAGCGAGCAGTTCCAGGGCGACTTCGACGCCTTCTTCAACCGCTATCTGGCCGACCACGATCTCGCCTTCGACATGACCAAGGCGCGTCTGCCCTTCGGCCCCAACGTCACCACGGAGACCGGCAATGGCTGATCATTCCTTCGACATCCTGGTCATCGGCGGCGGGCCGGGCGGCTATGTGGCGGCCATTCGCGCCGCCCAGTTGGGCAAGAAGACCGCCCTGGTGGAACGCGAGCATCTGGGCGGCATCTGCCTGAACTGGGGCTGCATTCCCACCAAGGCGCTGCTGCGCTCGGCCGACGTCTATCGCACCTTCAAGCATGCCGACGCCTATGGCCTGGCGGCCCAGGGCATCAGCTTCGATCTGGCCAAGATCGTCAAGCGGTCGCGCGGTGTCGCCGCCCAGCTGAATGCCGGCGTCAAGGGCCTGCTGAAGAAGAACAAGGTCACCGTGTTCGACGGCCATGCCAAGCTGCTGGGCAAGGGCAAGGTCAGCGTGGAAAAGGACGGCAAGGTCAGCGACACCATCGCCGCCCCGCATATCATCCTGGCCACCGGCGCCCGCGCCCGCGTGCTGCCGGGCATGGAGCCCGACGGCAAGCTGGTCTGGACCTACAAGGAGGCCCTGGTGCCCGACAGCATGCCCAAGAGCCTGCTGGTGGTGGGCTCGGGTGCCATCGGCATCGAATTCGCCAGCTTCTTCAACGCCCTGGGCGCGGATGTCACCGTGGTCGAGGTGATGGACCAGGTGCTGCCGGTGGAGGACGAGGAAATCTCGGCCTTTGCCCGCAAGAGCTTCGAGAAGCAGGGCATGAAGATCCTGACCGGCGCCACGGTCAAGAAGCTGGACCGTTCGGCCACCAATGTGAAGGTGACCGTCGAGCAGGCCGGTAAGACCCAGGAGATCACCGTGGACCGCGTGATCGCCGCCGTGGGCATCGTCGGCAATGTGGAAAATATCGGTCTCGAGAACACCAAGGTGCGGGTGGAAAAGACCCACGTCATCATCGACGAGTATTGCCGCACCGACGAGCCCGGCCTTTATGCCATCGGCGACATCGCCGGCGCGCCCTGGCTGGCGCACAAGGCCAGCCATGAAGCCATCATCTGTGTCGAGAAGATCTGCGGCCTTAACGACGTTCACCCCCTGAACCTGATGAACATTCCGGGCTGCACCTACTGCCACCCGCAGGTAGCCAGCATCGGCCTGACCGAAAAGAAGGCCAAGGAAAAGGGCTACGAGATCCGTGTCGGCCGTTTCCCCTTCATCGGCAATGGCAAGGCCATCGCCCTGGGCGAGGCCGAGGGCATGGTCAAGACCATCTTTGACGCCAAGACCGGGGAACTGCTGGGCGCGCACATGATCGGCGCCGAGGTCACCGAGATGATCCAGGGCTATGGCATCGCCCGTACCCTGGAAACCACCGAGGCCGAACTGATGCATACGGTGTTCCCGCACCCGACCCTGTCGGAAATGATGCACGAGTCCGTGCTTGACGCCTTCAAGCGGGCCATTCATTTCTGATAACGTCTAAGGAACGGAGGCCGGCCAGGCAGGATTGGCTTGACCCTGGGCCGGCCTCCGACGATATCGGTACCTATGAAAGACAGCTCCTCGCCCGCCGACAAGGCCGTTCGCCACCCCGAAAAGGCCCACCGTCCGGACAATCCGTCGCCGCGCAAGCCGGAATGGATCCGGGTGAAGGCGCCCACCTCGGAAGAGGCGGCGGAAGTGCGCCGGCTGATGCGGGACAAGAACCTGCATACCGTCTGCGAGGAAGCGGCTTGCCCCAATATCGGCGAGTGCTGGAAGCACAAGCACGCCACCTTCATGATCCTGGGCGACACCTGCACCCGGGCCTGCGCCTTCTGCAATGTCAAGACCGGCAAGCCCGGCCCGGTGGACATGCTGGAGCCCGAGAACCTGGCCGAGTCCGTGGTCAAGATGGGGCTGCGGCATGTGGTCATCACCTCGGTGGACCGCGATGATCTGGCCGATGGCGGCGCCTTCCAGTTCGTGGCCTGTATCGAGCGCCTGCGCGCCGCCGCGCCCGACTGCACGGTCGAGATCCTGACCCCCGATTTTCGCGACAAGGCCGGCGCCATCGATCGCGTGGCGCAGGCGCGCCCGGATGTGTTCAACCACAATCTGGAAACCGTGCCGCGCCTCTATCCCTCGATCCGCCCTGGCGCCCGCTATTTCGAATCCTTGCGCCTGCTGCAGCGGGTCAAGGAAGTGGACGGCTCCATCTTCACCAAGTCCGGCATCATGGTGGGCCTGGGCGAGGAACGGCAGGAAGTGTTGCAGGTCATGGACGACATGCGCGCCGCCGGGGTGGATTTCATCACGATCGGGCAGTATCTGCAGCCCACGCCCAAGCATGCGGCGGTGGCCCGCTTCGTCACCCCGGACGAGTTCGCCGACTATGCCGCCATGGCTCGGTCCAAGGGCTTTCTGATGGTGTCGGCCACGCCGCTGACTCGCTCGTCACACCATGCCGACCGCGATTTCGCCGCCCTGCGCGAGGCCCGGGCCCGCCAACTGGCCCAGGTGGCGGGCCGCTGATGCCCACCCATGCCGAAAAGCGATGGCTGCCCTATACCCAGCAGCAGCTGTTCGACATGGTGGCGGACGTGGAACGCTATCCCGAATTCCTGCCTTGGGCGGTGGCGTGCCGCATCAAGAAGCGGGAAGACAATGTTCTGCTGGCCGACCTGATGATCGGCTTCAAGATGATCCGCGAGCGGTTCACCTCGCGGGTCGTCCTGGACAATCCCCGGCGCATCGATGTGACCTATGCCGAGGGTCCGTTCAAATATCTGAACAACCACTGGATCTTCGAGCCCCAGGCCGATGGCGGCACGGTGATCGACTTCTATGTGGATTTTGAATTCCACAGCCGTATCCTGCAGACCGTCATGTCCGCCCTGTTCAACGAGGCGGTCAAGTTGATGGTCTCGGCCTTCGAGAAGCGCGCCCGCGCGCTCTATGGCGAGGATGGCCGCCTGTCGCGCGCCCCCAACCTCTGACGATCGTCCGAAAGCATCGGATTTCGCCGGTTTTTCGCGTCTTGCACGCATTGGTATGCCATACGCCTGTCTGTTCTGACAGGTTCCCCGGTCTGCCCATTTCCATCATCATTCCGCCATGTGATGACGCTGGCTGCACCCCTGGTGCGGCAAGTCAGGAGGAATGGTGCAGCGATGACCAAGAAGGAGCGCAAGGCCAACGCCGAGGCAATCCGCCGGTGCCTGGAAGACCTGATGGAAGATGTGCGCCAGTTGGGAGTCGACGATGCCGAGATCCTGATGGCCGCCGCGACCCAGGCCCTGACCGACTTTGAAGCCGCGCAATCCGGTCGCCGCCGCTCACCCCTTTGACGGTCCCTTTTGGCAGGGGGATAGACAGGCTCGGGCGCAATCCCGGGCCTGTTGCTTTTTGGGTCGGACCCGCTTCGACCGTCCTCAGCCTCACGAGCCCCACACCGGCTCGCAGGATCTATCCCGCCATTCCGATGAGCAGGTCCATGGCCACCAGGGCGGCGGCCTCGCGCACCTGGGTGCGGTCGCCGGGGAACAGCTGTTCCAGGGTGCGGGTCTCGTGGCCGCGCCGGGCCACGGCCAAGTGCACCAGGCCCACCGGCTTGGTGGGGGTGGCGCCGCCGGGGCCGGCGATGCCGGTCACCGCCACGGCCATGTCGGCGGCCGAGCGGGCCAGGGCGCCCTCGGCCATGGCCTTGGCCACGGGCTGGCTGACGGCGCCGTGGCGGGCCAGCAGGTCCTCGGGCACGCCCAACAGCTCCTGTTTGGCCTGGTTGCTGTAGGTGACGAAGCCGCGCTCGACCCAGGCCGAGGACCCGGCCAGGGCGGTCAGGCTGGCGGCGATCAGGCCGCCGGTGCAGGATTCCGCGGTGGCCAGGGTCAGGTGCGGCTGGCTGCAGGCCTGGAACACCGCCTGGGCCTTGCCGAGCAGGGCGGGGGTCATGCCAGGCTGACCGCGAAGGCCATCAGCGCCAGACCGTACAGGGCGGCCAGCACATCATCCAGCATCACGCCCAGCCCGCCCTTGACCACCCGGTCGGCCCAGCTGGCGGGCCAGAATTTGGCGATGTCGAACAGACGGAACAACAGAAAGCCCAGCAGATACCAGACCGGGTCCAGGGGCGCGGCCAGCAGCACCAGCCATTGCCCGGCCACTTCGTCGATGACGATGCTGCCCGGGTCGTCGATGCCGGCGCGGCGCACATAGACCTCGGACGCCCACCAGCCCAGCAGGAACACCACCACGATGCCGGCGGCCAGGGCCGGCACGCCGCCCAGCCACATCAGCCCCCAGGCAAAGGGCAGGGCTGCGGCAGAGCCAAAGGTTCCCGGGGCCTTGGGCGCCAGCCCAGACCCGAACCAGGTGGCCAGCCAGAAGGCCGGATGCAGCGGATGCATCGGGGCTGTGACGGTGGCGGGGTTGGCCATGGGTCCTCTCTTTCTGGACTGAACGTCCTAGGCCGGACGTTGTGCGGACCCTAACAGGGATTAGCAGGCTTCGCCATATGAGCCAT
>CAYOKN010000211.1:0-5608 GCA_964404545.1 uncultured Rhodospirillaceae bacterium
GGCATTGCACGCTTCTCTGCGCGCGATCTGCCGCTATAATCCGCCCACCGAACCCCTGACCGGATCTGTCCTTGCCCCGCCTGTCCACGACCTTGAGCCTCTATCTGGCCCGCCAGTTCCTGGTTTCGTTTCTGACGGCGCTGGCGGTGGTGCTGGGGCTGATCCTGCTGTTCGACGTGATCGAGCTGTTGCGCCGCACGGCGGGCAAGGGCGCCGATCTGTCCATGGTGCTGACCATGGGTCTGTTGAAGCTGCCGCAGATGATGAACATGGTGCTGCCCTTCGCCGTGATGATCGGCGGCATGGCCAGCTTCTGGCGGCTGACCCGTTCGGCCGAGCTGGTGGTGGCGCGCGCCGCCGGGGTGTCGGTCTGGCAGTTTCTGACCCCCATCATGGGCGTTGCGGCGCTGGCCGCCATCCTGAACGTGATGGCCGTCAATCCCCTGGCCGCCCATATGTATGGCCGCTACGAGCGCATGCTGGACAGCCTTCTGATCCGCGACAACAGCCCGTTGTCGGTGGGCGAGGGGGGGCTGTGGCTGCGCGAGGTGTCCGAGCAGGGCGAGCGCGTGCTGCATGCCGGGCTGGTGCGCCAGGACGGTCTGACCCTGAAATTGCGCGACGTCTCCATTTTCCATTTCCGTGAACAGGATGTGTTCACCCACCGTACCGACGCCAGCGAAGGGGTCCTGAGTGCCGGCCGCATCGAGCTGGCGCGGGCCTGGGAGATGAAGCCGGGCCTGCCCTCGGAGTTTCACGAGCGCCTGGCCCTGCCCACCAGCCTGACCCTGAACACCATCCAGGACAATTTCGCCTCGCCCGAGGCCATCTCGTTCTGGGATCTGCCGGGCTTCATCCAGTTCTATGAGGACGCCGGTTTCTCGGCCCGGCGGCAGAAGCTCTATCTGCAGTCGCTGTGGGCTTCGCCCCTGCTGCTCTGTTCCATGGTGCTGATCGCCGCCGTGTTCACCCTGGCGCCCAATCTGCGCTCGGGCGGCCTGATGTGGCGCATCGTGGGCGGCGTGGCCACGGGCTTCCTGTTCTATTTCTTTTCGCGGCTGGTCTATGCCCTGGGCATGAGCTCCAGCCTGCCGGTGGCCCTGGCCGCCTGGAGCCCCGCCCTGGTGATGGGCATGATCGGCACAGCGGTGCTGTTCCATAACGAGGACGGCTGACCCGTGACCGCGCTCCCTCTTTCGCCCCGCCGGGCCTTTCTCATTGCTGGCGCGGTGGTCGCCGCTGTCACTCTGTGGCGGGTGCTGGTGCTGGCCTTCGGCCCCCCGAACCTGTCCTTCGACGAGGCCCAGTACTGGCTGTGGTCGCAGACCTTCCAGTTCGGCTATTACTCGAAGCCGCCCATGGTGGCCTGGGGCATCGCCGCCACCACGGCCGTGTGCGGTGACGGCGAGGGGTGCGTCAAGCTGTCCTCCTCGCTGTTCTGGGCCGGCGCGGCGCTGGCCCTGTTCGGCGCCGGCTTGCGGCTCTATGGCCCCCGGGTGGCCATGTGGGCGGCCATCGCCTTCATCACCCTGCCGGCGGTGGCCTTCTCTTCCATGGTGGTCACCACCGACCCGCCGCTGCTGATGTTCTGGGCCGTCGCCCTATGGCTGCTGACCCGTGCCTTGGATAGCGACCGGCCCCTCGACTGGCTGCTGACCGGCCTGGCGGTAGGCTTCGGGCTCTTGTCCAAATATGCCATGGCGCTGTTCCTGGCCGGATTGGTGCTTTATCTGTTGTGGTCGCCGCAGCGCCGTGTCCTGCTGCGCCGCCCCGGCCCCTATCTGCTGCTGCTGGCCGCCGGGCTGGTCTATGCGCCCAACCTGATCTGGAACGCCTCCGAGGGCTTCGTCTCCTACGCCCATACGGTGGACAACGCCAATATGGAGGGCGGGCCGGCCTTTTCGGTCGCCAAGTTGGCCGAGTTCCTGGGCGCCCAGTTTGGCGTCATGGGCCCCTTGTTGTTCGGCGCGCTGCTGTATCTGATCGTCCGCCTGCGCCGCACCGCCCAGAGTGACCAGGCGCGGCTGCTGCTGGCCCTGGCCCTGCCGGTGCTGGCCATGATGACGGTGCAGGCCTTCCTGTCCCGGGCCAATGCCAATTGGGCGGCTTCGGCCTATGTGTCGGCCACCCTGCTGGTGGCCGCCTGGGCGGTGGACCATGTCCGCTGGCTGCTCAAGGCCTCGGTGGCGCTGCATGTGGGGCTGGCGGCGTTGCTCTATTCCCATGACGCGGTGCGTTCGCTCACCGGCCTGGACCGCAGCGCCAAAACCGATCTGATGAAGCGCATCCGGGGCTGGGATGCCATCGGCGCGCAGGTGTCGGCGCTGATGGCCGCCCATCCCGGCGCCACCTTGATGGCCGACGAGCGCAAGCTGCTGGCCACCCTGATCTATTATGTGCGGCCCCATCCCTTTACCGCCGTGAAGTGGAATCCCTCGGGCCGCATCCATGACCATTTCGACCAGACCACCGATGTGGCGGCGGTGACCGGCCCGGTGATCCTGGTGACCGAGGGCGACGGGCAGGCCATCGCCGATTTCTTTGTGAGCCGGCGCGAGCTTGCCCATATCCGCCAGGCCACGGCCCCCGACCATGCCCACGAGGTGCGCGTCTGGCTGCTGGAAGGATTCAAGGGATACGGCCATGAGCGCCAGTGAACGGCTCATCACCAGTGTGCAACGCCACCCCATCCTGTGGGCGTGGGCGCTGTTGCTGCCCTTCGTGGTGGTGCCGGCCATCGACCTGACGGTATCGGGCCTGTTCTGGAACGCCGCCGAGGGCTTCTTCCTGGGCAAGGAGCCCTTGCTGGAATTTATCCGCAAGGGCCTGCCCGCCCTGGTGGTGGGCAGCGTGATCTATGTGGGCCTGCTGGCTGGGGCCGGGCATTGGCTGAAGCAGACCTTCCTGGGCTGTACGCCGCGCCTGTTCGCCTATCTGGCCACCAGTCTGATCCTGGGGCCGGGGCTGATCGTCAATACCCTGTTCAAGGACAATTGGGGCCGGGCCCGGCCCAGCCAGATCGTGGAATTCGGCGGCCAGTCCCAGTTCACCCCGCCCCTGATGATCACCGACCAGTGCGTGAACAACTGCTCGTTCGTCTCGGGCCATGGCGCCATGGGCTTCTGGGTCACCGCCTTCGCCTTTGTCGCCCCCATTGCCTGGCGCCGGCCGGCCTTTGCCGCAACCCTGGCCTTCGGGCTGTTCGTGGGCTGGGTGCGCATTGCCCAGGGCGGCCATTTCCTGTCCGACGTCTATGCGGCGGCCATCCTCACCATCTGGGTGAACTGGCTGTTGTGGAAGTGGATCATGAAGCGGGGCAGCTGGCAGCCCGAGGGCTGAGTCAGCCCTCGATCAGGCCCATCCAGGCCGGCCAGTCCACCACCACGCCGGCGATGGCGGCATAGCCCGCCGCGCCCGGATGGAAGCCATCGTCAGCGGCCATCTCGCGCATCAGCACCGGGCTGGCCCGCAGGGGCGACACCAGATCCAGGAATGGGATTTCCAGCGACCGGCAGACCTCGGCCAGGCCCAGGGTCAGCTTGTGCAGCCGGTCCGTATGTTCCAGGTCCGGCACCGGCGGCGGTCCCACCATCAGCACCCGGTGGCTGCGCTGCGTGCGGCGTAGCACCTGGCGGGCATTGTCCAGGGTCTCACCCTGCGCTAGGCGGGGCTGGCCGTTCTCCAGGTTGGTGTCGTTGATGCCGAAGCTGAACACCACCCCGGTGCGGTAATAGGGATCGGACAGGCGTGGGGTGATTTCGCCGTCGGCCCGGCGCAGGATCTGCCGGCTGGTCTCGCCCCGCACCCCCAGATTATAGCCGGTGACCGCCAGACCGGGCCGCCGCGCATAGGCGCACAGCCGCCCGCTCCAGCCCAGCCCCTCCGGGTCGCCCACCCCGGCCACCAGCGAGTCGCCCACGAAGCAAAGGCGCAGATCGGTCACGGTCATGGTGGCGGGTCCCCCGGCGGGTGGTCAGGCCAGATCTTCGCCAGCGATGGCCTTGTCCAGCAGGGCGATGGTCTCGGCCACGCCATAAAGCGCGATGAACGAGCCCATGCGCGGGCCCTGCTCCTGGCCCAGCAGGATTTCGTACAGGGCCTGGAACCAGGCGCGCAGGTCGGCGAACACCTCGTGGCGCTTGCCCGCCTCGAACACGGCGGTCTGCACCTCGTCCTGGGGTGCGTCCTGGGGCAGGGCGGCCAGGCTGTCGCGCAGGTCTTTCAGGGCCGCCAATTCCTCGGGCGTGGCCTTGCGGTACTGTTTCGTGGGCTTCACGAAGTCCTGGTAATAAGTGATGGCATAGCCCACCAGCTTGTCCAGGATCGGCGCGCTCTCGGGCGTGGCATCGGGCGCGTAGCGCGACACATAGTGCCACAGCACCGCAGGGTCGTCGGACCCACAGACCGAAGCCAGGTTCAGCAGGATGCCGAAGGACAGCGAGGCGCCCAGGCTGGGCGGCTTGCCGTGGTGGATGTGCCAGACCGGGTTGTCCAGCTGGCCCTTGGGCTCCTGCGAGGGGAACTTCTCCAGGAAGGCCAGATATTCGTCCACGGTGCGCGGGATCACGTCGAAATACAGCCGCTTGGCCGCCTTGGGCTTCTGGTACATGAACAGGGCCAGACTTTCCGGCGGGGCATAGCGCAGCCAGTCCTCCATGGACAGGCCATTGCCCTTGGACTTGGAAATCTTCTGGCCCTTGTCGTCCAGGAACAGCTCATAGGTCAGGTTCATGGGCGGGGTGCCGCCCAGGATCCGGCAGATCTTGGAAGACAGCTGATAGGACGGGATCAGGTCCTTGCCGCACATCTCATAGTCCACCCCCAGGGCGGTCCAGCGGGCGGCCCAGTCCACTTTCCATTGCAGCTTCACGGCGCCGCCGGTGACCTTGGTGGTCACCTCCCGGCCGTCCTCGCGCTTGTAGGTGATGCTGCCGGCCGCCAGGTCGCGGGCCACCACCGGCACCTGCAGCACGATGCCGGTCTCGGGGCAGACGGGCAGGAAGGGGCTATAGCTCTGCTGCCGCTCCTCACCCAGGGTGGGCAGCATGACGGCCATGATCTCGTCGTACTTCTCAAGCACCTTCAGCAGCACCGCATCGAAGCGGCCGCTGCCATACCAGTCGGTGGCCGACTGGAACTCGTACTCGAAGCCGTAGGAGTCCAGGAAGGCGCACAGGCGGGCATTATTGTGCTCGCCGAAGCTGGGATGGGTGCCGAAGGGGTCCGGAACCTTGGTCAGCGGCTTGCCCAGATTGGCGCGCACCAGATCCTGGTTCGGCACATTGTCCGGGACCTTGCGCAGGCCGTCCATGTCGTCCGAGAAGGCGAACAGGCGGGTGGGGATGTGCGGCGCCAGCAGCTCGAAGGCGCGGCGCACCATGGTGGTGCGGGCCACCTCGCCGAAGGTGCCGATATGGGGCAGGCCCGAGGGGCCGTAGCCGGTCTCGAACAGCACATAGCCCTTCTCCGGTTTCTTGCCGCCGAACCGCTGGTCCAGCAGCTGACGAGCCTCCTGGAACGGCCAGGCGGAGGAGGTACGGGCGATGTCACGGAGATCCGACATATCCAACAGGTCCTAAGGGGGTGCGGAAAACCCGCAAACCTAAGC
>CAYOKN010000212.1:0-5597 GCA_964404545.1 uncultured Rhodospirillaceae bacterium
GCCGACCGGATCGGCGGGCAGGTCCTCGGCCTGCTCGGCGGGCAGCAGCGGCAGTTGCGTGGCCGGCCGCACGGGCGCCTCGCCCGGCTCCAGGTCCGCCACCGCCGCCGTCAGTCCCAGCTTCTCCTCGGCCATCGAATAAACCCCCATTATTTAATTCGGTCCCGCGGCCCACCGGCCGCCTAACCCCCAAACCCCAGCCGGTTAGGCCCTGGTTAGGCGCCCTGCCCGCCCTCTTTCCCTTGGTTTCAGAGGTCTTTCTCTCTGTCCTAACCAAGAGACCTAACCACCTAACCACCTAACCGAGCGCAGCCCATTGCACGCGCATACGCACATATCAGGAGCGCCCCGGTTAGGCAGTTAGGTGGTTAGGTGCGCCCGCAACGCCTTGCCGCGCCTGGGCTTGACACCTAACCACCGACCTAACCGCCCCCTAACCCACCGGCCGCAGGCACCGCTCGCGCGGAAACTTGCCAGCCTGCCTAAGGGTGGGGGACCGGGCGCATCTAGAAGTCCTCGTCCACAAGATCGAACGGCGAGCGGGCGGGAGAGAGAGGCGGCAGCGCCGCCCGCCCCTCGCCGCCTGCGCGGCTCGCTTCGGTCGTCGGAGTCATGGTTGGCGCCGGGCCGCCGCCCGCCGCGTCCGGCTTCGCCGGAAGGCAGAGATCCAGCGGCACCAGAGAGGCTTTCAGGGTCGCGCCGATCCACAGCGCCTTCTTGGGCACCACCACGCCTGGCAGCCGCCGCAGGGCCTGCACCCACACGCCCATGGTGCCCGAGCGCCCGGCCCAGTGGGTCTGGGCGAACACCTGGCCCAGGCCGGTATGGCTGTTGGCCACCGCCAGATAGCGCTGGCCCTCATGGTGCGTGACCTTGACGCCATAGCTCTGCAGCGCCTGGTTGGCCTTCAGCGCCTGGTCGTTGTCCACGTCATAGGACGCCTCCTGCGCCGCCTCCAGCACCCAGTCGCCCATGGTGCGCCGCCGGCCCTCGCGGTACAGGTCCACGGTGTAGGTCAGCAGATGCTGCAGGCAGTGATGCTCGTCGGCCACGTCGCCTTCCAGCTCGGCCAGATCGGCGGCCGCCAGCTTGGCGCCCCAGGCCCCCACATAGGCTTCGCCCCGCAGATGGTCCCACAGCATCAGGTCGGCACAGGCCATCAGCGTGCCGAACACGTCGGCGCCGCGCCCCACATGGCCATGATCGGCCAGCGCCTGGCGATAGGCCTCCAGGGTCTGGGGCCAGCGCTGCCAGCCGTCCAGCAGCCGCCGGCGCAAGGCCCGCCCCATCAGGTCCAGCCGCGCCGGCGTCACCTTGGGCGGATTGGTCGAGCCCAGCTTGCCCAGCTCCAGGATGGCCATGCGCGAGCGGTCCTGGCCCAACAGCGGCGGCAGCAGGATCGAGCTGAACAGGAAACAGCACCGGGCCTGGAAGGTGGCGCCCGTATGGTCGGCGCCGCCACGGATCACCAGCGCGCCGCTGGCCGCATTGCGCGCCAGCTTGACCATGGCATTGATGCGCCGGTTGTCCTCCTCCGATTCCGCCTCGTCCAGCGTCACCGGCACCGAGGAATAGCCCAGCGCCTGCCACACGCCGGCCGGCGTGGCGTCACCGGAATTGACCAGGCCATTCTCGCCCAGCACCGCCTTCACCAGGTCCTGAAGGGTGGACTTGCCCGTATGCTTGCCGCCGGTGATCCAGGCCAGCGGGCGCCATTTCAGGGCGCCGCCCAGCATGGCCGCGCCGATCCAGCCCAGCAGCAGCATGGCGTCGGTCTCGCCGCGCCGCCAGTTCCAGGACTTCAGCATCTGCAGCAGTTCCCAGGCCGGGCCGTCGCGGCCATCGGCCTGGGGCTTGTCCGCCGGCCGCTGGGTCGGGGGCGCGGCCGGATAGACCAGGCCATCCAGCAACCCCGGGTCCACCCAGCGTCCCCGCCCGCCGCCGGCCGTGGGCGCGATCATGATCCGGTCGCCGCAATGCAGCACCAGCTGGCCGTCGGGCCCCAGCCAGGACCCGGCCTCCCGCACCTTGTCGAACGGCGACCACACGCCCATGTCGGCCGCCGAGGCCATCAGCTGCGCGGCAGCCTCCTCGGGCTTCCAGCCGCCCGTGGGCTCGCCCTTGTCGTTGAAGCGCGGATAGAAATCGATCAGCAGGTCGGAATAGGAGCCATACAGGTTCTGGATCCGCAGCCGGGAATGGTCCTTGTCCTTCACCTCGCGCAGCTGGCGCAGGGCATCCAGATAGAAACAAACCTCGCCACGCACCCCCAGCGGGATCACCGGGCAGCCTTCGGGCAACCGCCCCTGCCCGGAAAACTCCCGCTCCCGGGGCGGCGTCGGCGGCCCTTCCGGCGACCCGTCCTGCTCCGGCAGATCCGCCACCTCCTCGGCCCGGTCCAAGATCTCCGCCACCTGCCGCAGCCCATCATCCGGCATCACGCAGCCCTCCCTTGCGCGCGAACCGGGTTCGCGGTTAGGTTGCGGGCATGCCAGGATTTTTTACCGGACCATCGAAGTTCCGCGTCACCAAGCACATGGAGTTGTACGGCGCGGCCCTGCTGTTCGCTGTCGGCCTGGTGCTGTTCGTCGGCGCCATCCCGCTTGGTGACATCCCGAACGGCTGGGCGACCATCATCGCCGGCATCGCCCAGGTACTCGCCGTCTTGTGGGCAACGCAAGCCGGCTTTCAAGCCCAGGAAAATGCGGACGAAATTAGACGAATGGACCGTGCCCTGGAAGTGGCGGCTCCTCTGCAGGCGGATATCCAAGCCCTGGGAATTCAGTTCCTGAGCGATCACATCGACGTCATTAACGCCCTTTCCGCCCTCCCCGCCGATTCCCACCCCGACAGTCACTTTCAGTGTCCGCAGGTGCGGCAGTTTGACCTTCAGACTTATTATTCCCAGCTTCCCAATATCGGCGCTTTGGGGCCTGACCTCGCCTTCAATATTTCCATGGCTTACCGCACCCTTACGGCACACCCGTACGAAGACCTCATCACCAGTATCCGTGATGGGATGCGTCTCCTCGAGCTGCAGCGAAATGCGCTTCTGCAAATCGACAAGACGGCTTTGATGCTTGTCAAAGTCCGAGAACACCGCAACCTGGACGTGGATGTCTTGACGGCCTCCTACCAAGCGCCGAACCTGCCCCGCATCCCCGATCACTTCCACTTTCTTCATACTCCCTCCCCCGCCGACGCCTCTCCGGACGCCTGACGCGCCACATCATTCACATCCTTGATCCCCGCCGGCGGCCGGGCCACGCGCACCCGCCGGCCCTGCTGGCGGAAGGTGGCCACCACCTGCCCCAACGTCGCCGCCGCCTTCGACCCCACCGCATCGTTCTGGCCGACGATCAGCACATCCAGCCCGGCCGGCAGATCCAGCGCCTTCATGTTGCCCAGGCTGACGGCGGCCAGCACCCGCAGCTCGGGCTTGGCCAGGGCGGCGGTCAGCCCGTCCTCGATGCCTTCGGACACGGCCACCCACTCGGCCGGCGCCTGCTTGATGGGCTTGTTGCTCGCCCCCCGGTGCAGGGCGATGAAGCCGCCCCGATAGCGCCCCAGGGTCATCTTGGCGTCGGCCAGCGGCGCCTTGGTCACCCGGCCATCGCCATGGATCTCCAGCCAGGTGCGGTGGATGGCGCGCGGCTTGCCGTCCATCCCCTGGATCAGCGCCACCAGCGCCGGCCAGTGCCGCCGGCTTTCCACATTCCACAAATTGGGGTGAAAGCGCAGGGCGCCGGGCCATTTCGGCATCAAACCCAGGTCCAGCCCGCGCCCCAGCAGATAGGCCGCCGCCACCGTGCCCTTGATGGGCTGGCTGGCCAGCCAGATGGCCTGGCAGTCGCGCCGCCGCTTCTCGTCGGCATCGTCCGCCTGGTCGGCCTTGGCCGCCTGCGCCTCGGCCGCCAGCCGGGTGCGCTTCAGCGCCTCCGGGTCACAGCCATCCAGCCCCAGCCAGCCCTTGGCCCATTTGATGGCCTCGACCATGTCGCCATTGCAGACCGCCAGCCGCACCAGCTCCAGGGCGTCCCCGCCCTCGCCGCTGGCGAAATCGGACCAGATGCCCTGCTTGGCGCCGCCCAGATGGATGGCCATGGACCGGCCCGAGGACCCGTCGATGCCACCCACCCGAAACTCATGCCCCTCCTTCACGCCCCGGGGGTAAAGCTGCCGCGCCAACTCATCAACCCGCGCCGCCAGCATCCGGGCAATGTCCTGAACAGGGATCAGATCACGCCGCCGGGACATTTTTTCATCCGGCCCTTGCTCTGCGCCCGGGCAGCGCCCATATCGGCTTGCCCTTAACCCTTTGGAGTTTACCTCTTTGGCTAACGACCCCTCTCAGCCCAGCATGTCCGACCTGGTGAAAAAGCTCTCTGATCTTGAAAGCCAGGCCGGAAATTCGGGAAACATGAACGATCTTCTCTCGGCCCGAATACTCGCCCTCGAAGTCATCGTCGCCCAAATTGCGAAGCGAATGACCGACGATGCTCACGAGGTGCACGTCTGGTTGAACGCCACCCGGCGAGAGGAGGCGAACGCCATCCGTCACGCGGGGCAGAACGTCGCCGGAAAGATTAAATAACATCACGCCCCTCCCGCCGCCGCATAGGCATCCCGCGCCGCTCCGGCGTCGCGGTCTTGCGCGGCGGCCACGGCGCGAACCAGGTTCGCCACCGGCCCGTCCTCCAGCTTGTCGGCCACGAACCCCAGCGGCGCATTGACCCGCAACAGGGCGGTGACCAGCCCGCAGCAGCCCGCCAGGATGCGCCCCAAATCCGAGGGGTCGGGGGCCTGCGGCTGCACCGCGCGCACCCGGCCCGACCGGTCCCAGGCCAGGGCCAGCACCGCCGGCCGCCCGGCGAAGTCCGCCACCTCGGTGGTGATCAGCTGGCGCATGGGATGCTGCCTTTCACCGGCTTCTGCCAGCCCACGGCGCCGCCCCGCAGCCGCGCCGCCAGGGCCTTGACCTCGGCCAGCGGCTTGACCTGGCCGTCCACCAGCCAGGTGCGGTTGCCGCCCTCCCGGGTCCGGGCCACCGCATAGCCATAGGCCCGCAGGGTCCGGTACAGCTCCTGATAGGGCCCATAATCCGGCTCCCGCGTGGGCCCGCCATGGGCCTCCAGCCAGGCGCGGATCTGCGCCTCGCGGTCGATCGATGGTGCGGAGTTGCCCCCCTTGCCGGTGAAGGACTCCACCGCCGGGGCCGGTTTCACGCCCTCGGCCGCCAGCTTGCACGGCGGCCGGGACGCAGGGGGGCTTGGTGTGCCCGGGTCCTCCGCGGACCCGCTCGCATGACCCGGCACAAGGGTCGGCCGCGCTTCCGCCCGGGGAACCACAAGAGGGGGAAGGGCTTGGGCATCGTCGCGGCCGCCCAAATCCTGTACGGCACAGGGCTTGGGCGGCGGCACGAAAAAGGCGCCGGCGGCTTCTGCCGCCGGCAGTCTGGGAAGAAACGAAGGAGTGGCGGCCACCTCCACGGCAGCACCCACCCGGCGCCGCCGGACCGGGGGGAATTGGGCCAAACGGCGGCGCACCGCCTGATAATCCCGCAAGGCCACGCAGGCCAGGCGCACGGCATGCCGGCT
>CAYOKN010000213.1:0-5546 GCA_964404545.1 uncultured Rhodospirillaceae bacterium
CCCTCGGTGATGGTGCCGTCCACGCCCACCCGCTCGCCGGTGGCCACCAGCACGGTCATGCCGGTCTGGACCTTGTTCGGAGCCATGGTCTGGCGATTGCCCTGCTCGTCCACCACGGTCACGGCGGCGGCGTTCAGCGACAAGAGATGCTCGGCCGCCGAACGTGCCCGGCCGCGCGCCCGGCTATCCAGATAGCGCCCCACCAGCAGGAAGAACAGCAGCGACACGGCGGCGTCGAAATAGGCATGCTCGCCGCTGTTGGCGGTTTCCCACAGGCTCATGCCCGAGGCCAGGGTGACGCCCAGGGTGATGGGCACATCCATGTTGGTGCGGCCGGCCCGCAGCGCGGCAAAGGCCGAACGGGCGAAGGGACGGACGCAATAGAGCACCGCCGGAATGGCGATCAGGGCGGAAATCCAGTGGAACAGGTCGCGGGTGGCGGCATCCATGCCGGTGGCATTGCCCGACCACACCGAGACCGAGAACAGCATCACATTGCCGGCGGCGAAGCCCGCCACCGCCATGGCGCGCAGCAGCTCCTTCTCGTGCCGCAGCGACTCCTGCCCCAGGCGCGCCGGGTCATAGGGGATCAGGCGGTAGCCCACGGTCAGCACCGGGGCCAGGATCTCGGCCAGCAGCCCGTTCTCTCCGGTCCAGCGCAGCACCAGACGGCGGGTGGTCATGTTGACCCGCGCATGGGTGACCTGGGGATGACGGGACAAAAGATTTTCGATCAGCCAGACGCAGGCGGCGCAGTGCAGGCCCTCGATCATCAGATGCAGGGTGGCCTGCCCCTTTTCATCGCGGCTCACATGGCTGGCGAAATCCACCGCCGGAGCGTCCTCGTCGGGACGCAGGGGCTTGGTGTCGGGATCGATGCAGCGGCGCTGGTAATAGCCCGACAAGCCCAGGCCGTTGACCAGGGCATAGGCCGCTTCACAGCCGGTGCAACAAAAAGCCGTGCCGGCCGGAGAACCGGCCGGCACGGGGGTGCCACAATGCTGGCAATCAGCCAAGGCCACTCACCCTTCAGTGAAGGTCGATACGCTGCTTGATCTGGTGATTGGCGTTCGGGCCATTGGCATTCAGGGCCATGTCCCACTGGCCGCGCAGGGGCAGTTCCACCTCGGCGCGGTACTGGCCCCCGCCGATGGGAGCCAGCCGCAAGGTCTGGTCCACGCCCTTCTGGAGGGGACGGGTGAACAGGGCGTCCACCTCAAGCCCATCCAGGGGCTGGCCGTCCTTGCCCAGATAGGTGACGGTCACATTGGCCAGGCGCCCGCCATTGGGCATCTGGGCCTTGTCCTCCACCTTGGCGGCCACGCTCCAGCCCAGCTGACGCTGGGCTTCGGCGGCGGCCAGGGCCTGGTTGTATTTCAGGCCCTTGTCATAGGCCTTTTCCGTCTCCAGACCGGTGAAGGTCGAGGTGGCGAAATAGGCCATGATCAGGTTCACAACGATGATGACGCCAAAGCCGCCGACGAAGATATAGGGATACCACCATCCGGGCTTACGTTCGGTTTTCACGCTCATTAATTGTCCGGTCCAGCGAACAGGGAGTCATTGCGCAGCACCTGGCCGGTCTTCTTTTCCTTCACCACGAAGGTGATGTCGGTGCGCTTGCCCTCCAGCGAGGATTTGGGCGCGGAGACATAGACCCGGAAGGTGCCCACATTATCGGGCTTGACCACCAGATCCACGGACGAGACAGGCTCCTCGGCGATGCCGATGACCGTCAAGGTAGCATCCTTCATGCCTTCAAGGGAAAGGGTGTATTCCCGGTCCTCGCGGATCATGTTCAGGATCTTGTAGGTGTAGGCGTTGCGGATCGAGCCGTCCGACATGGTCACATAGAGCGGGCTGCGCTCATGCAGCACGTTGATCTCGGTGGTGGCCCGGGTGGACAGCAGGAACAGCATGGCCACGCCCACCGCCGCCATCAAGGTGGCGTAGGCGATGGTGCGCGGACGCACCAGACGCTTCTTGACCGGAGCGCCCTTCTCACGCGCCACCTGACGGTTCAGCGAGTCATAGGTGATCAGACCGCGCGGCAGGCCGAAGCGGTCCATGATGCTGTTACAGGCATCGATGCAGAGCGCACAGCCAATACAGGCCAGCTGCGAACCGTTGCGGATGTCGATGCCGGCGGGGCAGACCTGGACGCACATCTTGCAGTCCACGCAATGGCCGCGGTCGTCAAAGGCAGCCGCCCCCTTCTCGCGCACCTCGGTGCCCTTGACCGGGCCGCGCGGCTCGCCGCGCCAGGACTCGTAGGTGACGATCAGCGAGTCGTCGTCCACCATGGCCGCCTGGAAACGGGGCCAGGGGCACATATAGATGCAGACCTGCTCGCGGGCCCAGCCGGCCAGCAGATAGGTCAGGAAGCCGAACAGCGCCAGGAAGGTATAGACCGTGGTCGAGGCTTCCAGGGTGAACACCTGCTGCAACTGCACGAAGGCATCGTCGAAATACAGCGTCAGGGTCAGGCCGGTCAGCAGACCCATCAGGGCGAAGACCATGTGCTTGCCGGCCTTGCGCAGGAACTTCTCGGCCGTCATGGGGCCCTGGTCCATGCGCATGCGCTTGTTGCGGTCGCCCTCGAACTGCTCTTCGACCCAGATGAAGATGTCCGAGAACACCGTCTGCCAACAGGTGAAGCCGCACCAGACGCGGCCGAGCAGCGAAGTCACGAAGAACAGGCCCACGGCGGCCATGATCAGGATGCCGGTGAGGTAATAGACCTCCTGCGGCCAGATCTCGATCATGAAGAAATAGGCGCGCCGGCCTTCCATGTCGATCAGGATGGCCTGGTCGGGCGCACCGGCGCCGCGATCCCAGCGCAGGAAGGGCGCCAGGAAGAAGATGGCCAGCAGAATGGCGTTGGCCAGCCACTTGAGGTTTCGGAACTTGCCCTTGATGTAGCGCGGATAGACCTTGTTGTATTCGTACAAGGAATTGGTCGGCTTTTTCTCGGGCGTTTTTCGGCCGGCGACGGCCTCGTTCGCTGACGCCATGGCTGCGCTGTGTCCTAGCGATGGTTGCGGGTCGGGGCCAGTCTAATGAGCCCCCCCCCGGTCAGGCCGAGCCAAGACTGCATGGCTGGCATGCATTTGATGCATGGCTGACCCTTTGAGTGATTCTTAACGCCAGCCCGTTGCCAAGTCACGCAAAATTAAGATTCCGACCTGGGCACGGGGGTAATTCTTGGCGGTTTTCCGCCAGACTTGGAAAAACAAACGGGGCGCCGGAAACCGGCACCCCGCTGTTTTGCAGTCTCCTGGCGAAAGCCGGGAGATTACTTGCCGCCGCCCAGCGAGTGGACGTACACGGTCAGCTGCTTGATGGTGGTCTCGTCCAGACGGCCACCCCAGGCCGGCATGGCGCCGTGCTTGGGAGCCTTGATCTGGGCCACCACGTCGGCCTTCGAGCCCTTATAGAGCCAGATGCCGTTGTTCAGGGCAGGAGCACCCAGGGCCTGCTGGCCCTCGCCGCTCTCGCCATGGCAGCTCACGCAGCGCTCGTCGAAGACCGCCTTGCCAGCCGCAGCGGCGGTGGCGTCGGTGGAAGCCTTCGACAGGCTCAGCACGTACTCGGCCAGTTCGCTGACCTGGGCATCGGACATGGGCTCGCCGGTGCCGTAGGCCGGCATCTCGGAGACGCGGCTGTCGGCCGAGGCGTTCCGAATGCCATGGGTGATGGTGGTCTGGATGTCGGCCAGAGTGCCGCCCCAGATCCATTCGTCGTCGTTCAGGTTCGGGTAGCCCACGGCACCCGCACCACCGGACTGGTGGCAGGGGGCGCAGTTTTCCGCGAACGCGATACGGCCGCCGACCATGGCGTAGTTCAGCAGCTCGGGGTTGCCCTTGATGTCCTCGACCGAGGCGGTCTCGAACTTGCTCAGCCAAGCCTGACGGCCCTTGGCGGCAGCGTCCAGATCAGCGGACAGGCTGGCGCGCGAGCTGTAGCCCAGCATGCCCTTGGCATAGCCGTCCAGGGTGGGGAAGGACGGCATGGCCACCCAGTAACCCACGGCCCAGACGATGGTCGCGAAGAACACCCACACCCACCACTTCGGCAGGGGCGTGTTCAGTTCCTTAATTCCGTCCCACTCGTGGCCAGTGGTGTACTGGCCGGAGACGGGGTCCTTTTCCTTGGTCGCCATCGCTTAGCGCTCCTTGTCGTCGTCATCCCTCAGCGGGATGTCTCCGTAGCTTTCCAGTCGATCCTTGTTCTTCGGCCGGAATGCGTAGAAGACGATCCCGAGGAAGAAAATCATCAGCCACAGCCCCCAGAGGGAGCGGAGGAACTCGGCGATTGCCTCGATGTTCACTCCGCAACCCTCCTTTAGCGGCGGATCTTGGTGGGGTCGACGGTGGTGAAGTCCACCATCGTGCCCAGCACCTGGAGATAGGCCACGAGGGCGTCCATCTCGGTGATCTTGCCGGGGTTCGTGTCGAAGTCGCCGGAGACGACCTTCGACTCGCGCAGCGTGGCGTAGCGGTTCTCCAGGCCGGACTTGTCGGCGTCGGTCGAAGCCTGCGCCTCCAGGTCAGCCTTGGCGTTCTGAATCTCTTCGTCGGTGTAGGGCACGCCCACAACGCGCAGAGTCTTCAGATGCGCCGCGATGTCGTTGTACTTCAGCTCAGCCTTGGCCAGGTGACCGTAGGTGGGCATGACCGACTCGGGAACCACGTCCTGCGGACGGACCAGGTGACGGGTGTGCCATTCGTTGGTGTACTTGCCACCGACGCGGGCCAGGTCCGGACCGGTACGCTTGGAACCCCACTGGAAGGGGTGGTCGTACTTGGACTCGGCGGCCAGGCTGTAGTGACCGTAACGCTCGACCTCATCCCGGAAGGGACGAACCATCTGCGAGTGGCAGTTGTAGCAGCCTTCGCGGATGTAGATGTTGCGGCCGGCCAGCTCGAGGGGGGTGTAGGGACGAACGCCCTTCACATCCTCGATGGTGCTCTTGATGGTCCACAGCGGAACCACTTCGACCAGACCACCGATGATCACGGTGATCAGGATGCCGACCATCAGCAGGACGACATTGGTCTCAAGCTTCTGGTGATGCTTGATAATGCTCATCTGTCGCTCTCCTTACCGGGCAGCAGCCACGGCCTTCGGAGCCTCGTAGGGCACCTCGGTCCGGACGTCACCGCGGATGGTACGGTAGAAGTTGTAAGCCATGATCACACCACCCAGCACGAACAGCACGCCGCCCAGGGCGCGGATGACGTAGTAGGGGTGCATGGCTTCCACGGTCTCGATGAACGAGTACTGCAGGAAGCCCAGGTCATCATAGGCGCGCCACATCAGACCCTGCATGATGCCGGAGATCCACATGGCGGTGATGTACAGCACGATGCCGATGGTGGCGATCCAGAAGTGGTAGCTCACCAGACGCATGGAGTAGAGCGACTTACGCTGCCACAGCACGGGCACCAGATAGTACAGGGCGCCGAAGGACACGAAAGCCACCCAGCCCAGAGCACCCGAGTGCACGTGGCCGACGGTCCAGTCGGTGTAGTGCGACAGCGAGT
>CAYOKN010000214.1:0-5541 GCA_964404545.1 uncultured Rhodospirillaceae bacterium
GGCCGGCTCGTTGGGCAGCAGGCACATCAGGCGATGCACCCGCCGGGCCATCTTGCGGGCGCGGCCTTCCTTCCAGGCCCACACCATGGGCGCCACATAATGGATGCGGGGAATGCGCGAGCCCGACTGCTGCAGCTTCTTGGCCACCCGGCCGGTGAAGCCCCAGCTGTCGATGGTGATGACCGCCGCCGGCTGCCGGGCCTGGATGTCGGCCAGGGTCTGATCCAGGCGGCGCAGGATGTTGGGGATGCGGGGCAGCACCTCGACCAGTCCCATGACCGACAGCTCGCCCATGGGGAACAGGCTGTCCACGCCCTCGGTCCGCATGCATTCGCCGCCGATGCCGGCAAAGCGGACCTGGCCGCCGGTCAGGCGCTTCAGTGCCGCCATCAACCGCCCGGCCAGCAGATCGCCCGAGGGCTCGCCGGCGATGATATAGATGAGCGGCGCCGCCTCGCTCACGGCAGCGCCCGCCCCAGCACGAAGAGGCCCAGCCGGTCGGCTTCCGCCGCCACCGCCTCGCGGCCCACGATCAGGGCGCCGCCGGCCTCGACACAGATGCCGCGCAGGCCCGCCGCATGGGCGTTGCGCACGGTGTGCAGTCCGATGGTGGGCAGGTCCAGGCGCTGGTCCTGGCCCGGCTTCTTCAGTTTGACCAGCACGCCGCCGGGACCTTCGCGGCGCACCGTCGCGCAACGGGACAGCATGGCATCGGTGCCCTCGATGGCCTCCACGGCCAGGACGATGCCCTGCTGCACCACCACCGCCTGCCCCACATCCAAAGCCCCCAGGCCGCGCGCCACCTGGGCGGCGCGGGCGATATCGGCCTCGGCCTGATCATCGGGGGCGGCGCGGGTATAGAGCCGGTCCTCGGCCAGGATGTCGCCCAACACTTCGTCCACCCCCACCACGCGGAAACCCTCGCCCTCCAGCTCGCGCACCACGGCGCGCAGCAGGCCGTCATCGCCCAGGGCAGCCAAGCCCAGTTTGGCGAAGAAGCGGGTGGTGCGCCAGTCGGGGCGCAGGTCCTTCAGGGTGGGGCGGCGCACCGGGCCGGCCATGACCAGCTCGGCGCAGCCCTGCTGCTTCAGGATGGAAATGCCGGTGCCGGCCTCGCCCAGCCGGACCCAGCTGGCCGGCGCATCGCCCAGCCGCTCGGGCTCGGCATGGCCATCGAAGGCGATCACATGAAATGGCCGCCCGCTTTGACGGCAGGCGGCGATCAGGCGGGCCGGCAGCTCGCCGCCGCCGGCCAGGATCCCCAATTTCGGCAAAAGGCCGCCGTCACTCACCGCTGGTCGGCTGGCAGATGGCGCGCCCCTGGGCCGATCGGATGAACTCGACAATGTCCATCACCGGCTGGCAGGCGGCGAATTGCTGCGCCACTTCATCCAGGCGCTCCTGCAGGGTGCCCTCGGGGGCGAACAGCAGGCGGTAAGCGTTGCGCAGGGCATGGATGTCGTCGCGCGGAAAGCCCCGGCGCTTCAGCCCCACCAGGTTCAGGCCCGACAGATGGGCCCGGTTGCCGGTGCAGGAGGCATAGGGGATGATGTCGTTCTCGACCCCGGTCATGCCGCCCACCATCACATGGTGGCCGATGCGCACGAATTGGTGCACCGCCGACAGGCCGCCCAGCACGGCGAAGTCGCCCACGGTCACATGGCCGCCCAAAGTGGCATTGTTGGCCAGGATCACATGATTGCCGACCAGGCAGTCATGGCCCACATGCGAGCTGGCCATGAACAGGCAGTTGTCGCCCACCCGGGTCACCATGCCGCCGCCCTCGGTGCCAGGGTTCATGGTCACATGCTCGCGGATGCGGTTGTTCTTGCCGATCTCAAGCGTCGAGGGCTCGCCCTTGTACTTCAGGTCCTGCGGCTGGTGGCCGATGGAGGCGAAGGGGAAGATGCGGGTTCCCTCGCCCACGCTGGTGATGCCGTCGACCACCACATGGGAAATCAGTTCGACCCGTTCGTCCAGGCGGACCTTGGGGCCGACCACGCAATAGGGGCCGATGATGACGCTGTCCGCGATCTCGGCGGCAGCGTCCACGATGGCGGTGGGGTGAATGGTGGGCAAATCAGCTATCCATGATCATGGCGGCATAGGTGGCTTCGGCGACCAGGGTGCCGTCCACCTTGGCTTCGGCGCGGAACTTCCAGACGTTGCCGCGGCTACGCTCCTTGACCACATGGATGTGCAGGGTGTCGCCAGGCCCCACCGGCTTGCGGAAGCGGGCGCTGTCCACGGTCATGAAATAGACCAGCTTGCCTTCGGCATCCGGGCCCAGGGTCTCGACCACCAGCACGGCCGAGGTCTGCGCCATGGATTCAATGATCAGCACGCCGGGCATGATGGGCCGGGCCGGAAAATGGCCCGGGAAGAAAGGCTCGTTGATGGTGACGTTCTTCACGCCCACGGCCGATTCATTCGGCACCACGTCGATGACCTTGTCCACCATCAGGAACGGATAGCGGTGCGGGATCATTTCCATGATCCGGTTGATGTCGATCACCTTGGAGGTGCCCTGTTCCGAGGTCATGTGCATTCCCGATACCCTATCACTTGCCCTTCTTACGGGCCATTTGGCCCAGGATTGCGGATTGGCGCAGCCATTCTGACATGGGCACCGCCGGCGAACCGCCCACGGTCTGGCCCGGCTGGATGTCGCGCATGACGCCGCTCTGCGCCGCGATGCGCGCCCCCATGCCGATGCGCAGATGGCCGGTGATGCCGGCCTGGCCGCCCACGGCCACCAGATCGTCAAGCCGGGTGCTGCCCGAAATGCCCACCTGGGACACGATCACGCAGCCCCGCCCCAGCTGGACGTTGTGCCCGATCTGCACCAGGTTATCAATCTTGGTCCCGCGCCCGATCACGGTATCGGGGCCGGCGCCGCGGTCGATGCAGCTGTTGGCGCCGATCTCAACATCGTCCTCGATCACCACGCGGCCCAACTGCGGCACCTTCAGATGGCCCTGGGGCCCCATGGCGAAGCCGAAGCCGTCCTGGCCGATGCGGCAGCCGGGATAGATGTTGACCCGGTTGCCCACCAGGCTGTGGCTCAGGGTGGTGGTGGCGCCGATGATGCAGTCGTCCCCCAGCACCACACCTTCGCCGATTACCGCATTGGCGCCGATGCGGCAACGGGCGCCGATCTCGGCTCCGGCGGCCACATAGGCCCCCGGCTCCACGCGGCAGCCCTCGCCCAGACGGGCGGCGGGGTCGATGTGCGCGATGGGCGCGATCCAGGGCTCGGGCGCCTTGGTCGGATAGAAGGCCTGGGCCACCTTGGCATAGGCCCGGTAGGGCTCGGTGGACAGCAGCAGCGCCATGCCCTCGGGCGCTCGGTGCGCCAGCTCGGGATGCACCAGGCAAGCACCCGCCGCCGAGGCGGCGAACTGCTCGGCATATTGCCGGTTGTCCAGGAAGCTCACATGGTCGGGGCCGGCCTGGTCCAGGGCGGCCACGTCCACGAACACGGCATCCGGGTCACTGGCCGCGGCCATTTCGGCCCCGGCGATCTCCGCCAGCTGGCGCAGGGTGAAGGGCCCGGCCTTGGCGAAGAAGCGCGGATCAGCCATGAATTACTTCTTTCCCTTCTTGGCCGCCGGAGCCGCCTCGGGCGCCGGGAAGGCCACCGACGGCAGCTGCTGGTTCAGCTTGGCCACCGCCTGCTCCGAGATGTCCATCTTGGGCGAGAACAGGAAGGCCTGGGTCTTGAACAGCACCAAATTCACGTTGTTCGCCTGGGCGATGCTGTCGGTGACCTCGATCAGGGTCTTCTGCACCTGCGCCATGGCCTTGCCATAGGAGGCATCCAGGGCCTGGCCGCGGGCGGCCACTTCCCGCTGGAACGACACCACCTGCTGCTCGAACTCGCGGCGCTTCTGGGTGAACTGCTCCTGGGTCAGGGTGCCGCGCGACTTGGCCAGCTCTTGTTCGGCCTGGCGCAGGGACTGGTCGCGGGCGGCCAGGTCGGCCTTCAAGGTCTGGGCATAGCGGTCACGCTCGGCGCGCACGCCGCGCGCCGCCGAGGACTCCCGCAGCACGCGCTCCAGATCGATCACCGCCACGACGGGAGCCGGAATCCCCGCCTGGCCCTGAGCCGCGGCAGGCGCCGCATCCATGATCGCAACCGACGCCAGCAGAATGGCCCCGGCAGCCAGAAGCCGGGACCGCGCAAACAAACCCATGTTAGAACCTCGTGCCGAAATTCAGACGGAAGACTTCCGTCTCGTCGTAGTTTTCCTTCATGACCGGGTAGCCCAGGTCCACCTGGACCGGTCCCATGGGCGATTTCCAGGTGACACCGGCGCCGACGGTCAAGCGCAGCTTCTGCGACTGATTGACGTCCGCCGAATTCACGCTGTCGTCCGTGGCGCCAATGGTGCCCCAATCGGTGAAGACGTGACCGCCCAGCCCCAGCTCCTCGGGCAGGCCCGAGGGGAAGTTGAGCTGGACGCTGCCGGTATATTGCCACATGCCGCCCAGGGCGTCGCCGGTGACCTTGTCACGCGGGCTGACACCCGCCGGGGCGAAACCGCGCAGATTGTCCGACCCCACGAAATAGCGGTCGTTGATACGCACCTTCTGGCCCAGTTCGGTCACGAAGCCGAAGCGGGAGTTGGCGGACAGGATGAGCTGTTCGCCCAGGCTCCAATACTGGGCCCCCAACACTTCATTGCGCAGCAGGCGCTCGGTGCCGCCCAGGCCGACGAACTCATTGTTCACCCGCACCAGATAGCCTTCGGTCGGGTCGATCCGGCTGTCGCGGGTGTCATAGGTCAGGATGTTCATGACCGACGAGCTGGTGGCGCTGCCTGCCATCTCCTTGACGTAACGCGAGGCCGAGGTCTTGACGTTCTCGACCTTGTCGCGCTTCAGGGTATAGCGCAGGTCCTGGCGCAGCAGCTCGTTGAAATACCAGCCCGCGCGCAGGGCCGCACCCTCGGTGCTGGAGTCGTAGGACGATTCGTCCTCGAGGTCGCGGGTGATGGCGAACACATCCACGCCGGCGATGATGCGCCGATCCAGGAAATAGGGCTCGGTGAAGCCCAGGTCGATCTCGGTGCGGCGCTGCCCCAGGGTGCCCGTCAGGCGCAGGTCCTGGCCCTTGCCCAGCAGGTTGCGCTCGCGCACGCCGGTTTCGATCATGGCGCCCGCGGTGGTGGACCAGCCGACGCCGAAGGACAGCTCGCCGGTGGACTTCTCCTCGACGTCCACCTTGATGACCGTGCGGTCGGGCGCGGTCTCGGACGGGACGTTGTTCACCTCGACCTTCTGGAAGAAGTTCAGGTCGCGGATGCGCTGGCGCGACCGGCGCAGCTTGGCGGTATTGAATGCGTCGCCTTCCACCAGGCGGAACTCGCGGCGAATCACCTTGTCCAGGGTACGCACATTGCCCTGAATGTCGATGCGCTCGACGAACACGCGCGGCCCCTCGCCAATCTCATAGACCAGGTTGATGGTGCGGGTCTTGGCGTCGCGCTCGACGCGGGGCTTGATGTCCACGAAGGCATAGCCGCGCTCGCCCACCGC
>CAYOKN010000215.1:0-5521 GCA_964404545.1 uncultured Rhodospirillaceae bacterium
CTGTTCGTGCTGGCGGCGGCGGCCTTCGTCCTGCTCTATGGCGGCTGGGTTCTGTCCCGGCTGCCGGTGGACGTATTCCCCGACCTGAACCGCCCCACGGTCACCATCATGACCGAGGCCGAGGGCCTGGCGCCCGAGGAGGTGGAGACCCTGGTGACCCTGCCGGTGGAGACCGCCATGAACGGCGCCCCGGGGGTCGAGCGGGTGCGCTCCACCTCGGGCGTGGGACTGTCCATTGTGTTCGTGGAGTTCGGCTGGGGCACCGACATCTACACCAACCGCCAGCTGGTGTCCGAGCGTCTGTCCACCGTGTCCCGCGACCTGCCCGCCGGGGTGCAGCCGGTGATGGGGCCGGTCAGTTCCATCATGGGCGAGATCATGCTGGTGGGACTGACGGCGCCTGACGGTTCGGTCAGCCCCATGGAACTGCGCACCCTGGCCGACTGGACCATTCGGCGCCGGCTGCTGGCCATTCCCGGCATCGCCCAGGTGATCCCCATCGGCGGTGAGGTCAAGCAGTTCCAGGTGCTGGCTTCGCCGGCCCGGCTGATCGCCCTGGGGGTGGGATTCGAGGAGCTGGAGGCGGCGCTGGCCGGGTTCGCCCGCAACTCCACCGGCGGCTTCCTGGAGCAGCAGTCCCAGGAATTCATGATCCGCAACATGGCCCAGACCACCCGGTTGGAGGATCTGAGCGACACCGTGGTGGCCTGGCGCGACGGCGCCGCCGTCACTGTGGGCCAGGTGGCCGAGGTGCGGATCGGCGCCGGGGTCAAGCGCGGCGATGCCTCGGTCAATGCCCAGCCGGCGGTGATCCTGGCGGTACAGAAGCAGCCCGGCGCCAACACGGTCGAGCTGACCCGCCGGGTCGAGGCGGTGCTGGCTGACCTGTCCCGCACCCTGCCGCCGGGGGTCAAGGCCGACCATGTGCTGTTCAAGCAGGCCGACTTCATCGAGCGGGCCGTGGACAATGTTGAGGAAGCCCTGCGCGACGGCGCCATCCTGGTGACCATCGTGCTGTTCGCCTTCCTGATGAACGCCCGCACCACGGCCATTTCGCTGACCGCCATTCCCCTGTCCATCGTGGTCACCGCCCTGGTGTTCCACTGGATGGGCATGACCATCAACACCATGACCCTGGGCGGCCTGGCCGTGGCCATCGGCGAGTTGGTGGACGATGCGGTGGTGGATGTGGAGAACGTGTTCCGCCGCCTGCGCGAGAACCGGCTGGCGGGCCATCCCAAGCCCACCTTGCGGGTGGTGCGCGAGGCCTCGTCCGAGGTCCGCAATTCCATCGTCTATGCCACCATCATCGTGGTGCTGGTGTTCCTGCCCCTGTTCGCCCTGTCGGGCATCGAGGGCCGGCTGTTCGCGCCCCTGGGCGTGGCCTATGTGGTGTCGATTCTGGCCTCGCTGCTGGTGTCGCTGACGGTGACGCCGGTGCTTTGCTATTACCTGCTGCCCAAGGCCCGGGTCATGGCCCATGGCGACAGCTGGCTGGTGCGCCGGCTGAAAGCCGCCGACACCCGGCTCTTGCAGTGGTCGCTGGACAACCCGGCCAAGGTGATCGCGCCGGCGGTGCTGCTGGTGTTGGTGGCCGCTGCCTCGGTGCCCTTCATGGGCCGGTCCTTCCTGCCCGCCTTCAACGAGGGCACGGTGACGGTCAATGTGCTGCTGCCGCCGGGCACTTCGCTGTCCGAGAGCAACCGCATCGGCACCATCGCCGAGCAGCTCCTGCTGCAGGTGCCCGAGGTGGCCTCCACCGGCCGGCGTACCGGACGGGCCGAGTTGGACGAGCATGCCGAGGGCGTCCATTATTCCGAGATCGACGTTGACCTGAAGCCGTCCGAGCGCGGGCGTGAGGTCATCCTGGCCGACATGCGCCAGCGCCTGGCCCTGATTCCCGGCATCGCGGTGAATATCGGCCAGCCCATCTCGCACCGGCTGGACCATATGCTGTCGGGCGTCAGGGCCGAGATCGCGGTGAAGATCTTCGGCGACGACCTGGATCAGCTGCGCGCCAAGGCCGAGGAGGCCCGCGCCCTGATGGCCACGGTGCCCGGGGTGGTGGACCTCCAGGTGGAGAAACAGGTGCTGATCCCCCAGGTGCAGCTGCGCCTGGACCGGGCCGAGGCGCGCAAATACGGCCTGGATGTAGCCGCCCTGACCGAAACCCTGCAGGCCGCCCTGAACGGGGTGGTGGTCAGCCAGGTGCTGGACGGCCAGAAAAGCTTCGACGTGGTGCTGCGCCTGGCCGAGGATTGGCGCCAGCAGTCCCGCGACTTCGGCCAGATCCTGATCGACACCCCGGCGGGCAAGGTGCCCCTGTCGTTGGTGGCCCAGGTGGTCGAGACCAAGGGCCCCAATATCATCAATCGTGATGATGTGCAGCGCCGCATCGTGGTCCTGGCCAATGCCCAGGGCCGCGACATGGGCGCCATCGTGGCCGAGGTTCAGGCCAAGCTGGCGGCCATGCCGCTGCCCCAGGGCTATTATCTGTCCTTCGAAGGCCAGTTCGAGAGCCAGCAGCAGGCCACGCGCCTGATCGGGCTTTTGGCCCTGGGCTCGTTGGCCGGCATCTTCCTGGTGCTTTATGTGCATTTCCGTTCAGGCGTTCTGGCCGCCATCATCATGGGCAACATCCCCATGGCGCTGGTGGGCAGCGTGGCCGCCCTGTGGCTGTCCGACGGCATCCTGTCGGTGGCCAGCCTGGTGGGCTTTGTCACCCTGACCGGCATCGCCGCCCGCAACGGCATCATGAAGGTCTCGCACTATCTGCATCTGATGCGGCACGAGGGCGAGGGATTCACCCGCGAGATGGTGGTGCGCGGCTCGCTGGAGCGCCTGACCCCGGTGCTGATGACCGCCCTGGTGGCGGCGTTGGCCCTGGTGCCGCTGGTGCTGTCCGCCGGCGAGCCGGGCAAGGAGATCCTGCATCCGGTGGCCGTGGTGATCTTCGGCGGCCTGGTGTCCTCCACCATCCTGGACAGCATCGTCACCCCCGTCCTGTTCTGGCTGCTGGGCCGCAAGGCCAGCACCGCCGCCCTGCAACCCGCCACTGAGGCCCCGTTTGCGGCCCAGCCGGCTGAATGACCTGGAGCTGAAAAGACCATGAAGAAGACCATCCTCTCCGCGTCCCTGGCCGCCGTGCTGCTGGCCGCCGCGCCCGCCCTGGCCGCCGAGGTGCCCGCCGCCAAGGGTGGGCGCCTGGCCGCCACCGCCGAGATGCACATGGAACTGGTGACCCGGGGCGAGGCCCTGGAACTGTACCTGACCGACCATGCGGGCAAGCCGCTGCCTGCCGCCGGCTGGACCGGCAAGGCGGTGCTGCTGGTATCGGGCCAGAAGGTCGAGGTGCCCCTGAGCCCGGCCGAGGGCAATCTGCTGCGCGGCAGCGTGGCCGGCGGCGCCGCGCCGGTGGCCACCATCGTCTCCCTGACCGGCGGCCCCAAGCCCCAGACCGCGCGTTTCGCCGCCGACCCCAAGGCCAAGGCCGCCGATCCGGTGCTGGCCTTGGGCCGCACCGTCTATGCCGAGAACTGCGCCGCCTGCCACGGCGAGCGGCTGGAAGGCCAGCCCAACTGGCAGAGCAAGAATGCCGAGGGCCGCTTCCCGGCACCGCCGCTGACCGATGCCGGCCATGCCTGGAAGCATGCCGACGCCGATTTGTTGACCGCCATCAAGGAAAGCCCGGCGGCCTTGATGCCTGCTGGCTACCAGACCGACATGCCGGCCTTCAAGGACGTGCTGAAACCCGCCGAGATCGAGGCGGTGCTGACCTATGTGAAGTCCCACTGGTCGCCCGCCATGGCGGCCCAGCAGCCCAAGCAGGCAGCGCCCAAGGCGATGCCCGCCGCCGACCCCCATGCCGGCCATCATTGACGAGGTGTGAGATGAGCTTTCCCAAAATCCTGGCCGCCGCCCTGGCCCTGACCCTGTCCGCCGCGCCCGTCCTGGCGTCGGGCAAGGACGCCACCGTTTACAAGAGCCCTTATTGCGGCTGTTGCACCGGCCATGCCGACCACCTGACCGCCCACGGCTATGCGGTGAAGGTGGTCGAGGTCGAGGACATCGACGCCGTGAAGGCCCGCCTGGGCGTGCCCGAGGCCCTGCAAAGCTGCCATTCCACCATAATCGGCGGCTATGTGGTGGAAGGCCATGTGCCGGTGGCGGCCATCGACAAGATGCTGGCCGAGAAACCCAAGGCGCGCGGCATCGCTTTGCCCGGCATGCCCCAGGGCTCGCCCGGCATGTCCGGCACCAAGGAAGGTCCGTTCGAGGTCTATACCATCGAGGCCAAGCCCAAGCTGTTCATGGTGGAGTAGGGCTCTCAGACCACGCCGGTGGGCAGCCCGTCCATGCTGAGCGCGTTCTTTTCCCGCTGATAGTCGGCGATGCCCTCGGCGCCCTTCTTCTCGGCCCAGGCGGTCAGCATCTCGCGCTCGGCCACGAAGTCGAAGCGGGGCACGCCCCAGCCGCACGAGGTTTCCACATCGTCCACCGTGATGAGCATGATCTGGCGGGTGCCCACATGCTCGCCCAGGGGGAACAGGCGGCAAAGCTCGTCCCAGCGGGCATCCGTGGGGCGCACCGGCTGGCCCCGGCCATGCAGGCGCAGGATGAGGGGCTTTTCGTCAAAGCTGCACAGCATCACGGTGATGCGGCCATCGGCAAGCAGATGGGCCGAGGTCTCGGAGGCGCTGCCGGTAAAGTCCAGATAGGCCACCGTCTTGGGGTCCAAGACCCGCAGCCCGTCCATGCCCTTGGGGCTGAGATTGATCCGCCCCGCCGCCGCGGCGGTCGCCACGAAGAACAGCTTCTGCGCCTCGATGAAGGCGCGGAACTGGTCGGTGATCGCGGGGAAGAAGGCGGACATGGACGGGCTTCCTGCCGTCAGACGTTGAACAGGAAGTGGAAGATGTCGCCGTCCTGGACCAGGTATTCCTTGCCTTCCAGGCGCATCTTGCCGGCTTCCTTGGCGCCGGCTTCGCCGTTGCAGGCCACGAAGTCCTGGTAGGATATGGTCTCGGCGCGGATGAAGCCCTTCTCGAAATCGGTGTGGATCTCGCCGGCGGCCTGGGGGGCCTTCAGGCCCTTGCGCAGGGTCCAGGCGTGGGCTTCCTTGGGGCCGACGGTGAAGAAGGTGATCAGGCCCAGAAGCTCGTAGCCGGCGCGGATCACGCGGGCCAGGCCGGTTTCCTCCAGGCCCAGGCTTTCCAGGAATTCCTGCTTTTCCGCCGGGTCCTGCAGCTGGGCCACCTCGGCCTCGATGGCGGCCGAGATCACCACGGCCTTGGCGCCCTGGGCGGCGGCCATTTCCTCGACCTTCCTGGACAGGGCGTTGCCGCTGGCGGCCGAGGCTTCTTCCACATTGCAGGCATAAAGCACGGGCTTGCCGGTCAAGAGGCCCAGGGTCTTCAGCATCGCCTGCTGCTCGGCGTCGAACTGCACCGAGCGCACCGGCTTGCCGGCCTGCAGCGCCGCCAGGGCGGGCTCCATGACTTCCAACTGGGCCTTGGCTTCC
>CAYOKN010000216.1:0-5491 GCA_964404545.1 uncultured Rhodospirillaceae bacterium
TGTCGGACTGGGCGCCGGGGTCGGCGCCGCCATGGGAAGGGGCTGCACCGGCTGCGGCTCGGGCGCGGGCAGCAGGCTGACCTCGATCACCGGCGGCTCGGCGGGGGCGGTCGGAATCGGCAGGCTGGCCAGCCCCAACAGCCCCAGGGCGGCCGCATGCAGCAGCGCCGAGGCCACCAGGCCCCGGGAACCGTCGGACATCAGGGCCGTGGGCAGTCGGGTCATGGCGCGATGCTAGCCCGGCTCGCGCCTGTTGAAAACCATTGCGATCGGGGCCCTGCTGCCTATATGACGGGGACCATGGACACCCCCCGCAAGAATCTGATCGGTCTTTCGCGCGACGAATTGGGCGCCGAGATGGCCGCCATCGGCGAAAAGCCGTTCCGGGCCAAGCAGCTTTGGCACTGGATCTATAATCGCGGCGTCAGCGATTTCGCCGGCATGACCAACTTCTCGCGCGTCTTCCAGGAAAAGCTGGCGGAACGCTACGAAGTGGCGCGCCCCAAGGTGACGCGCGAGCAGCTTTCGGTGGATGGCACCCGCAAATGGCTGCTGGGCTTCACCGACGGCAACGAGGCCGAGACGGTCTATATCCCCGACAAGGACGAGGATCGGGGCTCGGTCTGCGTGTCCAGCCAGGTGGGCTGCACCCTGACCTGCAAATTCTGCCACACGGGCACCCAGCTGCTGGTGCGCAACCTGTCGGCGGCCGAGATCGTGGGCCAGTTCATGATCGCCCGCGACACCTACGGCGAATGGCCCAGCCCCAATGACGAAAGCCGGCTGATCTCGAACATCGTCATGATGGGCATGGGCGAGCCGCTCTATAACTACGAGCAGGTGGCCAAGGCGCTGAAGATCATCATGGACGGCGAAGGCATCGCCGTGTCCAAGCGCCGCATCACTTTGTCCACCTCGGGCGTGGTGCCCATGATCAAGCGCTGCGGCGAGGAATTGGGGGTCAATCTGGCCATCAGCCTGCATGCGGTGACCGATGACGTGCGCACCCGCATCATGCCCATCAACAAGAAATATCCGCTGGCCGAGCTGATGGACGCGATCCGCAATTATCCGGGCCTGTCCAATGCCCGCCGGGTGACGTTCGAATATGTGATGCTGAAGGGCGTCAATGACAGCCTGGCCGATGCCCGCGAGCTGGTGCGGCTGGTGCGCGGCATCCCGGCCAAGTTCAACCTGATCCCCTTCAATAAATGGCCGGGGTCCGAGTTTGAGTGCTCGGACATGCGGTCCATCCGCGCCTTCTCGGACTTTCTGTTCGAGGCCGGTTATTCCGCGCCCATCCGCGAGCCGCGCGGCCGTGACATCCTGGCCGCTTGCGGCCAGCTGAAGTCCGACTCGGAACGCACCCGCTGTTCACGGCTGAAGGAACGGCTGGAAGCCGGCATCCCCGACGAGCACGCGCCGGCCTAAGGCAGCAGGCCCATGTCCAGGTAATAGGCCTTGGCGCCGGGATGCAGCGGCAGGCCCATGAGTTCCAGGTCAGCGTCCAAGGCCAGGGCGGCGGCGCGGGGGTGGCCGCTGGCCAGGATCTTGCGGCTGGCCGGGTGCCACAGGGCGCGGGTCAGGCCATAGGCGGTTTCGTCGTCCACCTCGCTGCTCAGCATCAGCACCAATCCCACATCCAGGCTGGCCACCGGCTCATCGACTCCCTGATAGGTGCTGGCGGGAATGCTGCCGGCGCGGAAGAAGGGATAGCGGTCGCGCAGTTTGTCCACCGGCGGCCCGGCAATGGGGATCAGGCGGACGGGGGTGGACAGGGCCAGTTCCTGGATGGCTGGAACCGGGGCGCCGTCCAGCACGAACATGGCGTCCAGCCCGCCCTTGGCCATCAGGTCGGCGGCGGCGCCGGGGCGCAGATACTGTTCCTTGATGTCGCGCAGGCGCAGGCCGTGCGCACCCAGCACGATTTCGGCATCCACCAGTGTGCCCGAGCCCTTCTCGCCCAGCGCCACCCGCTTGCCGCGCAGGTCTTTCAGCGAATCGATGCCTGCATCGGCGCGCACCACCAGATGCAGGGTGTCGGGGAACAGCATGGCCACGGCGCGGGCCTTCAAGGCCGGCTTGCCGGCGAAGGGGCCGGTGCCGGTCAGGGCGGCGTGGGCCACGTCGGCGGTGACCAGCGCGGCTTCCAGCCGGTCGGCCTCGATGCCTTGGATATTGGCCACCGAGCCGTGGGTGCTCTGGGCCACCGCCACCAGCCCTTCGACCCCGCAGGAGCCGCCCTTGTCGCAGGGGCGTGAGCCCGGCGGACGCGAGATCACATTGGCGATCAGGCCGCCCACGGGGAAATGGGTCTCGGAAATGGCGCCGGTGCCGATGCGGAAGAAGCTGATCTCCTGCGCCGGCGCCGGCAGCGGCAGCAGCGCGCAGAGCAGCAGGGCGGACAGGAATGGGGCGCACAGGAAGGCAGGGGGGCGCACGGGCAGGGACTTTCTGGCAAACGGGGTCCTTGACTGGGATATGGGGAGGCCGGACGCGCCGCCCAGCCCCCCGGACCCCATCAGCGCAGCATGGCCTTGATGTCGCTGGTGCGCTGGACGCGATCGGTGACGGCGCCCTTGACCACGCCGGTGGCGGGGTCGATCAGGCGCAGGCTGACATAGACATGGTCGCCGCTGATGCCATAGGTGCCGGCCACCAGGGCCTGGGCGCGGTGGCTGTCGCTGATGGCCTTGACGTCGCGGGACAGCACCAGCTCGCCGGTGCTCTCCTTGACCAGAACGGTATCGCGCAGCTTCACCTCGACCACCTTGTAGCCCTGGGCGGCCAGGGCGCTGCCCACCTGCTCGGCCAGGGTGCGGCCGAAGGTGGAGGATCGGGTCATGTTGTCCACGTCCACCAGGCTGGCCACCAGCAGGGTGTCATCCTTGGCCTGCTTGCCGTCGGCCACCAGCCGGCCGGCCAGGCCGGCGCCCAGGTCGGCCAGGTTCTGGTCGGGCTGGTAGCCCGGGATCACGGTGGAGCAGCCGCCCAGCAACAGGACGGCGCCCAGGGTCAGGGCCGAAGCGCGGGAGAGGAAACGGGCGCTCATTGTCCCACCACCTTCATCTCGCGGCCGGGCAGCTCGACGGGCGCATATTGTCCCAGGGCGGCGGCGGGCACCGCATAGGTGCGGGCCAGGCGATAGACGAACCAGCCGTCGCGGGTGGCCGAAACGGTGACCATCACATCCACGGTGCCGGCGTCCTGGCTGCGCGCCACCGGCTGCACCCAACTGCTGACCACCATGTGGGCGTTGTTGTCCTCGCGCACCGCATAGCCCTGGCGCACCAGTTCGGTGGTCAGGGCGGTGGCAAAGGCCTCGTCGAAGGGATTGATGGTGTCGCCGCCGGCCAGCACGGCCAGGGACGGGACCACGGTGCCGCGCAGGGCGTCGCCCAGTTCCAGCGCCACTTCCTGGGCCGCTGCCGACCAATGGCCGGCCATTTCCAGCCGGGCGGGAGGCTTGGGATAATCGGCGATGGTCTTCACCGGCTCGGAACTGCCGCAGGCAGTCAGGGCCAGAATGGCCGCCAGTCCAAGAAACTTGCGCATGCACCTTCCCCCTGTTCGCGAATGACGCAGGATAGCAGAGGGAAGGCGATGCAAAAAGTGTCAGCCGCCGACGCGCACCACCAGCCGGCCGCGTACCTGGCCGGCCAGGATGCGCGGGGCGGCGGGGATCAGCCCGGCCAGGTCCACGTCCTCGGTCATGGCCTCCAGCAGGGCGGGGTCCAGCTCGGCCGCCAGCGCGTCCCAGGCGGCGCGGCGGCGGGCGGCTGGGGCCATCACGCTGTCCACGCCGGCCAGGGTGACGCCGCGCAGGATGAAGGGCGCGACGCTGGACGGAAAGTCCATGCCGCCGGCCAGGCCGCAGGCCGCCACGGTGCCGCCATAGCGGGTGGTGGCGCAGACATTGGCCAGGGTGGTGCTGCCCACGCTGTCGATGGCGCCGGCCCAGCGTTCCTTTCCCAGGGGCTTGCCCGGCTGGCTTAGCTCGACGCGGTCGATGATTTCGGCGGCGCCCAGGCGCTTCAGATAGTCCGCCTCCTGCGGCCGGCCGGTGGAGGCGGCCACGGTGAAGCCCGCTCGGGCCAGCAGCGCCACCGCCACCGAGCCCACGCCGCCCGAGGCGCCGGTGACCAGCACCGGACCCTTGTCCGGGGTCACGCCATGGTCGCGCAGAGCCATCAGGGCCAGCATGGCGGTATAGCCGGCGGTGCCGATGGCCATGGCCTGGCGGGCGGTGAAGGCGGCGGGCAGCGGCACCAGCCAGTCGCCGGGCACGCGGGCCTTCTCCGCATAGCCGCCCCAATGGGTCTCGCCCACGCCCCAGCCGTTCAGGATCACCAGGTCGCCAGCTTTCCAGTCGGGATGGTCCGAGGTCTCGACGGTGCCGGCGAAGTCGATGCCGGGCACCATGGGAAAGCTGCGTACCACCGGCGCCTTGCCCGTCAGGGCCAGGCCATCCTTGTAGTTCAGGGTGGACCAGGCCACCCGCACGGTGACGTCGCCCTTGCCGGCGGAGGGCAGGCGAGCCTCGTCGATGTCGGTCAGGCTGGCGCTTTGGCCGGCGTCGGTCTTTTCCACCAGGATCGCTTGCATGGGGGGGCTCCTTATAGGGACAGGGGGTCGCGGCGGGGCAGCCCGGCCAGGAAGGCGCGGGCGAACAGTTCCAGCGGGGCGTCGGACCGGGTCAGCTTGGCGCGCAGAATGGCGCCCTCCCAGCCGATCCAGAACAGGTCGGCCAGGGCCTGGATGTCGGCCTGCTCGTCCAGCTCGCCCTGGGCCTGGGCCTCGGCCAGCAGGTCGCGCACCTGGCGCTGCCAGCCGTCCAGTGCGGCCTCCAGCCGGTCGCGGAAGGCATCGTTCAGCGCTCCCAGCTCCTGCCCCAGATTGCCCACCAGGCAGCCCCGGCGATAGCCATGCCGCGCCATGCCGGCCCGGGCATCGGCCACGAAGGCGCCCAGGCGGCGCAGCGGCGGGCGGCTGCCGTCATGGAAGTGGCGCGCCAGCTTGGCCGACAGATAGGCGTCGTAGGCGTCGATCACCGCCAGCCCAAAGGCCTCCTTGCTGGCAAAGAAATGATAGAAACTGCCCTTGGGCACGCCCACCTGCCGCAGCACCTCGTCCAGCCCCACCGCATTGAATCCGCGCTCGGTCAGCATCTCCATGCCGGTGCGGATCAGTGCGGCGCGGGTATCGGCCTTGCCAGTTCTGGGCGGACGGCCTCGGGGACGGGATTGGGCGAGCGAGGGGGGCGAAAGCTGGGTCATGGGTTAAAGAATAGACCGGTCGGTCTGAAAATCAAGGACTCGCTTGATCGAGATTGGTTCGCCCCCGATGTTTTCCCCATCCTGAGCCTGTCGAAGGATGAAGGCGGCCCAGTCCATCCGTGTCCCTCCTCACCCAATCCCCCGCTGACGCAGGCCGGCGCCCATGCTATAAGGCCGGCAGTGTCTCCGTAGCTCAGCTGGATAGAGCACAGGAT
>CAYOKN010000217.1:0-5399 GCA_964404545.1 uncultured Rhodospirillaceae bacterium
GGGTCAGGCGCTGGGTGCCGCCGGCACCGGGGATGATGCCCAGGGTGATCTCGGGCTGGCCGAACTTGGCGGTGTCGGCGGCCAGGATGAAATCGCACATCATGGCCACTTCACAGCCGCCGCCCAGGGCATAGCCGGCCACGGCGGCCAGGATGGGCTTGCGGAAGGTCGTGATCCGTTCCCAGCCGTTGGTGATGTAGTCCTCGAGATACACGTCCATATAGGACTTGGGCTGCATCTCCTTGATATCGGCGCCGGCGGCAAAGGCCTTTTCCGAGCCGGTCAGCACCACGGCGCCGATTTCCTCGTCGGCCTCGAAGGCGTCCAGGGCCGCGCCCAGTTCGCGCACCAGCGGGGTGCACAGGGCGTTCATGGCCTTGGGGCGGTTCAGGGTGATCAGACCCACACGGCCCTTGGTCTCGACGATGATGTTCTCGTAGGGCATCCGTGACACTCCGCTCTCTTAAAGGTTATTCCGGAGAAATGGTGAACCGGACGGTCAACACCCGGCCGGCTTGGGAAAAATCAAGCCGCAGCACCTCCTGGTCGCGGCGGTACTGGGTATCGGACTGACGCACCCAGCCCAGCTCGGGCAGGGTCTGGGCATAAAAGGTCTGGACCTGCTGCTGGGTCGCCTCGCCCGCCGCCATCGCTTCAAGAATGCGGCCGGCGGGGGTGTCGAACATCAGGCCCGCGCCATCCTGTTCGGACAGGCCGGGCATCAGCGGCAGATCCTCAAAGCCGGTCAGGAACGACGCGGCCCGCGCGCAGACAGGCTGCACGAGGATCAGAACAAGGGTCAGGACGACCGCAAACCGGCCGCGCCGACGGGCATCGCGGGCGAAAACCATGGATGACGCTATAACACTAGCGCTGACATTTCGCACAATAGAAAGTGGACCGTCCGGACTGCACCAGACGCTTTATCACGCCGTTGCAATCTTGCGTCCGGCAGGGCTCGCCCTCGCGCCCATAGACCTGGAAGGCATGCTGGAAATAGCCAAGCTCGCCCGACGGCTGGCGATGGTCGCGCAAGGACGAGCCGCCCGCCTCGATGGCCTCGGCCAGCACCTGCTTGATCAGCGGCACCAGCCGCGCCGCCCGCCGACCGGCCACGCTGGCCGCCATGCGCTCTGGGTGGATGCCGGCACGGTGCAGCGCCTCGCACACATAGATATTGCCCAGCCCCGCCACCACCCGCTGGTCCAGCAGCGCCGACTTGATGGGGGTGGCCTTGCCGTCCAGGGCCGCCGACAGCACCGCCGGGGTGAAGCCGTCGCCCAGCGGCTCGGGCCCCAGCTCCTTCAGCAGAGGATGGCCGGCCAGCTCCGCCTCGGGCACCAGATCCATCATGCCGAAACGGCGGGGGTCATTATAGGTGACGCGCACGCCCTGGTCGGTGGCCACCACCACATGGTCGTGCCGCCCCGGCGGACTATTGGTCAGCGGGCCGATCACCATGCGGCCCGACATGCCCAGATGCACCATCCAGACCAGCCCGCCCTCGAGCCGGATCAGCAGATATTTGGCCCGCCGGTCCAGCGCCAGCACGGCACGGCCGCGCAAGCGGTCGGCAAAGGCCGGCGGCAGCGGCCAGCGAAGGTCGGGGCGATAGGCCTCGGCCTGAACCAGCCGGCGGCCTTCGAGGACCACGGCCAGGCCGCGGCGGACGGTTTCCACTTCGGGGAGCTCGGGCATGGCCGGATGGTGCCACGACGGCTCCGCCGCAACAAGAATGCTGCTTTGCAACAACGGCGCTTGCGCGGGCGGGCCCGGCTCATGCACCTTTGCCAGGGATAAATTATCCTTTGGATTTGGCGCCATGGCCTGGAACAGCGCGCTCTGCGTGGACATCACCTCCATCGACGACCAGCACCGCGCCCTGGCCGAGGCCCTGGGGCAGCTGTTCGTACGGCTGAAGGAAGGTGCCCCGCGCACCCATCTGCTGACCGGCCTGGACACCCTGGTGGGCGCCGTGGCCGAGCATTTCGAGCATGAAGAGCGGGTGATGCGCAATATCGGCATGCCCGACTACGAGACGCACCGGGCCCAGCATCAGGCACTGCTGCACGAAGTGGCCCAGCTGCGCCGCCAACTGTCCGAACCCAATGCCCCCGATCCGGAAGCGGTGGAACAGTTCCTGCGCTTCTGGCTCTACAAGCATATGTCCACCACCGATATCCATATCCGGACACACCTAGAACGTTAGTTCAGAGGCCGCGCCTCTACCCACCCTGTCAGCTTTGACAGGGGTCGCCCTGGCATCGCCCCTGCTAATATCCCCACCGTCGGAAAGGGAAAGAGGCTCCGCAAGCAGCGCCCGCCCCTGGGCCGACAGGGAATTCGCGCGAAAGGCTTCGCGCTGGGGGGAGGACACCGGGGATGACGTCCGAGTCGCCTGGCATGCTGTTCCTGGGAATGGTCGCCCAATTGGGGCCGTGGTTCGCCGCGGCCCTGGTGGTGCCCCAACTGGGCGCCTGGGCGGTGCGGCTGATGACCGGCCGCAGCAATGGCCGCACGGCCATCACCCGCATGGCCGACTGGCTGGGCTTTGACACCATCACCGACGCAATGCTCCCCGATGGCGAAGGCGGGCTGCTGCGCCTGGATCATGTGATCCGGCTGCGTGACCGCCTGCTGGTGATCAGCTGTCAGTCCGCCAATGGCTGGCTGTTCGGCCGCGCCGGGGACGAAGTCTGGACCCAGCGCTTTCCCGGCGTCTGTCTGTCGCTGCCAAACCCGCTGCCCGACAATGACGACCGCGTGCGGGCGGTGCGGGCCCAACTGCCCGGCGCCGCGGTGGAAGGGCTGGTGGTTCTGCTGGGCGACGGCGGGTTCCCCAAGGGCCTGCCCCGAGGCGTGATGGACCTTTCCACCCTGGGCAGCCTGCTGGCCGATGGGCGGGCCAATGCCGATCTGCCCGCCGACGCCCGCCTGGCCCAGGCCTGGGAGCAGTTGCGCAGCCTGACCGAACGGCACAGCGCCCGCACCCTGCCCCGCCGCCAGGATTTTCCCCAGCGTGGCCTTGCCGCCCTGCGGGTGATGTTCGTGATCGGTTGTACTGGAATGATGGTCGGCATGCTTGCCTGACCCACACCGGTAACCCGGGCCGGCCCCGACCCTGCTCCGCTTTCCCTCAGGGTCCCTCCTTCCCTCTCCGGCCGGCCCGGGTTACGCCTTCTATTGCCTGTGGCTCAAGCGCCGACCGGTGCCTGAGGGGCAGATCAACCAAAAACAAGCCGCCGGCGGGGGGGGGGACCGCCGGCGGCCTTGATTCCAAGGCGGCCCAAGGGGGGATTGGGGGGTCGGGCTCGCCCTGACATGCCACCGCGGGGGAGAGGTGGCAATCTCTGGTCTGCTCCTTCAGTCAGTCCGCCACGTCTTGCGCGCGTACGGAGTCCGGATCAAGACGGGCGGAGGGAACCTTTTCGGTTCTTCTTAAATCCTTGACGGCCCGCCCAGCCTTTCTTCAAAGACTTTGCCTCCCTGTCCGGCGGTCTTTGTCGCCGCCGTGTTGATGGGGCGGAGTATGACAAGACGGGAGCGGCAATAAAACATGGCAGGTGGGGTAGCCCCTGGGCCGTTTGCAGGTCCTATGGGCTATGACTTTCGATGAAATTTCCTACCTCTGTTTGTTTCATCCTGCCCTTTGCCTGCGGATGTCCTTGAAGAGGGTCAGGCCATCCGAGCAATTGGCCAAGCGGTCCACGTCCGCGCGGCGCAAGGCCAGGCAGACCGAGGGCTCGCGCGCCACCACGGTGCTGCGGCGGACCTTTTCCTCAAGCAGGGTGCCTTCGCCGAAATGGCTGCCGGGGCCCAAGGGGGCGGCCTGGCCGCGCTCGTCGGTGCGGATGAAGCTGCCGCTGACCACCATATAGAAGTCGCCGGTGACCTCGCCGCGCCGGAACACCACGTCACCGGCCCGGTAATGCCGTTGTTGCACGGCGGGAGGCAGGCCCTGCTGCACCTGGACGATGTTGCGGGGCAGCAGCACGTCGCGCAGCCAGTCGGCGGCCACCCGGACCTTGGTGCTGGCGCTGGGCAGCAGGGCCAGATAGACCGAGCGCCACAACACCCAGGCGGGCCAGCCCGAGATCTGCCGGCCCAACAGCTCGGCCACGCCCCGGCGGCCACCCAGACTGGCCAGTTGGCCCTTGCGACGGAAAGTGAACGCCTGCAGCGGTCGGCCTTCCAGCCGGGCGATCAGGTTGGCGCCCAGCACGGCGGCCTGCTGCCGTGCTGACTGGGCGGTGGGCGGAGCGAAGCCCTTGTCCTGGGGCACCGCCGCCGCGTCGCCCAGTGCCCAAACCCCATCGAAGCCGGGCACGCGCAGGCTTCGGTCCACGGCGATCTTCCCGCGTTCCTTGGGCAGCGGCAGGGCGCTCACCGGCGCGGTGGGGCCGTTGCCGATGGTGGCCACCACGGTCTCGGCGTGGACGGTGGTGCCATCGCCGAAAGTGACCGAGCCCTGGGCTGCGCTGTCCACGCCCATCCCGGTGCGGATCTCTATGCCGCGCCGCCGCAGCAGCGCGCGGGCATAATCGGCCAGCTGGTCGGGCAGCTCGGCCAGGATGCGGGGGGCGAATTCGGCCAGCACGAAGCGCAGCTCATTGCGGCCGATGCGGGGATAGAAACGCAGGGACCGGTGCACCATCTCCTCGATCTCGCCCATGGTCTCGACCCCGGACAGGCCGCCGCCGATCACGACGAAGGTCAGGAACCGGGCCCGGTCGCGGGGCTCGATGGCGATATCGGCTTCCTCGAGGCAGTCCAGCACCTGGTTGCGCAGCCGGTGGGCGTCGGTCAGGTCCTTCATGGTAAAGGCATGGTCGGACAGGCCGGGATAGCGCGAGAGGTCGGTGCGCTGGCCGGGCGCCAGAACCAGCTGGTCATACGGAATTTGCGCCAGGACCCGGCCCTTGCCCTGGATCACCTCGACCCGCCGGGCAGCGAAGTCGATGCCCACCACTTCGGCCTCGCGGGTGCGGGCAAAGGGCAGCATCTGGCGCAGCGGCGTCACCGCATCCTCGGCCGCGATCAGCCCGCCCGCCACCTCGGGCAGCAGGGGCTGGAAGACGAAATAGTTGTTGTCGTCGATGATTTCGACCGTGACCCGGCCCGGCACATGCCGGGCCAGGGCCTTGGCTGCATAGACGCCGCCGAAGCCGGCGCCCAGGATCAGGATTCGTTCTGCCATGCCTGCCAGATGGGCGGCGGCAGCAGGCCGGTCAATTGGCTGTAAGTTACTCGGCCTTGGCCTTTTTCTTGGCTTTCGGCTTGGCTTTGTCCTTGGGCTTGTCCTCGCCGTTCTTCTTGATCTTGATCTCCTGCACGATGGACAGGCCCAGCCGCTCGGCGGCGGCCTTCTGCACCGCCGGGTCGATGGGCGGCGGCACCAG
>CAYOKN010000218.1:0-5386 GCA_964404545.1 uncultured Rhodospirillaceae bacterium
GCCTTCGGCAGCACGCCGCCGGCCAGCACGCCGGCCGCTCCGGCCACGCCGCGCCCGACCTTCGGGACCACCACGCCGGCCAGCGGCGGAACCACAACCACCACGGCTCCGCGCCCGCCGTTCGGCAGCACCTTCAAGAAATAAGACAAGGGCCGCCCCTTACCCTTTCCAATCGGGCGGCCCTTTTCCTTCAGAAACGCCGATTCTCAGTCGGATCCCCGCCAGGGAACTGCGGCCACGCAGCCGTTGTGCTAACCCCTACCGCCGGAACACCGCCACCGCTTCCAGATGGGCGGACCAGGGGAACTGGTCCACGGGCGTGACCTGATCGAGGCGGTAGCCGCCGTCCAGCAGGATGCGGGCGTCGCGGGCGAAGGTGGCGGGGTTGCAGGTGACGGCCACCAGCAGGCCAGGGCCCTTGTCGGCCAGCATACGGGCCTGGGCCATGGCGCCGGCGCGGGGCGGGTCGAACACCACCGCCTTGAAGCGTTTCAGTTCGTCGCCGAACAAGGGATTATGGGCCAGGTCGCGGGTCTCGGTGCTGACCTTGGACAGTTGCGCGCGGCCGGCGGCGGTTTTCAGGGCGGCGGTCAGTTCGGCCGCGCCCTCGACGCCATGCACCGCCAGCCCGGCGGCGGCCAGGGGCAAGGTGAAGGAGCCCACGCCGCAATAGAGGTCGGCCACCGGACCGGTCTGGCCCACCGCCTGCAGCACCAGCCCGGCCAGGGTCTGCTCGCCCTCGGCCGAGGGCTGCAGGAAGGCGCCCGGCGGCGGCTCAACCGCGATGCCGGCGAAGCGCACGATGGCGGGCTTGCGGGCCGCCAGGGGTTCGATGAAGCCGGTTCCGGGACGGCGCCAGGACAGCCGCGCCAGGTCGTGCTCTTCGGCAAAGGCGGCCAGCCGCTCGCGGTCGAACAGGTCCAACCGCGCCTCGCCCTCGATCAGCAGGTCGGCTCCGGTCTCGGCCAGGGTGATGATGGCGTCGCCGTCGCTGCCGTCCGCCGCCACCTGGGCCAGGATGGCGCGCAAGGGGGGCACCAGTGCGAGCAGCGCGGGATGCAGCAGCAGGCAGGTCTGCAGGTCGATGATCTGATGGCTGGCGCGGGCATTGAAGCCCAACTGCACGGACGCCTTGCGGCGGCTCCAGGCAAAGGCCGCACGTCGTCGGGTGCCCGGGGCGATGGCCAGCAGCGGCGCCACCGGCGCGCTCAGGCCCGCCTTGGCCAGGGCGCCCACCAGGATGCCGCGCTTCCAGTCGGCATAGGCGGCAGGGGCCACATGCTGGGCGGAACAGCCGCCGCAGGCCTGGAAGTGCGGGCAGGGGGGCTCGGTGCGGCCCCGACCCGGCTCCAGCACATCCACCACATGGCCGGCCAGACCTTCGCCGCGCCGGCCGTCCACCCGCGCCACCACCCGGTCGCCGGGCACGGTGAAAGGCAGGTAGAGGTCTTCCCCGTTCAGGTCGGCCACGCCATCGCCGCGCACGCCCAGATGCTCCACCGTCACCTCGACCACGCGCGGCGGTGCCGCGGAGCGGGGAGCAGGCTTGCGGGCAGAGGATTTGCGGCCGTGCGGGGCGCGCCTCATGCCTTGGCCGCTTGCGGCAGGTCCGCCAGGAACTGGCGGAACAGGTCGGCCAGGGCGGCGTCGAAGGCGTTCACCGCCGCCGGCACGTTGTCCCCGCGCATGGGAGTCTCGACCCGATAGGTCTTCAAAAAGGTCAATTCGTTACCGCGCAGGCGGGTCACGCCCATCTCCATCTCGATCACCACGGCGGGCTCGCTGCCCGCAAGTTGCTCGAACCGCTTGATGCGGCTCTGCACCACCCATTGCGGCGGAACCCGCAGTTCGGACGTCACCACCCGCTCGGCCGCCTTGGCGGCGCGCAGGAATTCCACCAGTTGGTCCTGCACCAGAACCGCCGGCGGCTCGGTCCAGAAATGGTAGCTGTAGTGGTCCACCTCCTGCGGGCGGTCGCGGTAGGAATAGACGATGGCGCGGTCCACCGCCAGCCCTTCGGCGGCGGGGCGCTGCACCTCGACCACGCCGGGCAGGATGGGCTGGCCGGCCTGGATTTGAGCCTGGGAGGGGGCGGGCACCGCCAGCCGGTAGAAGGCGTCGCGCTGCACCGATCCGCCGGGCGCGCAGGCAGCCAGTCCGGTCAGGGCAAGGGCGATCAGCAGCGTCTTCTTGGTCATGTCACCTCCGGGTCGGGCCGGTCTCGGCGGGCGGCCGGTTGCCGCCGATCAGCAGGCCGGGATTCTGCCGGATCTCGCGCGAGAATTCGTGGAAGTTGCGGGTGGTGCCCTCGAGATTGTAGGTCACCGAGTCGATGTTGCGGGCCACCGCCCCCAGGGTATAGCGCAGGTCGCGCAGGGCCTGGCTCACATTTTCCTGGTTGCCGGCCACCATCTTGTCCAGCGAGGCCATGACGCTGGCCAGCTGGGTGCGGGTCTGGGCCAGTTCGGCGGACAGGGCGGCCACGTTCTCGATGGTGCTGTCCAGCTTCTGCACATTGTCGGCGTCCATCACCTGGGACAGGCCCGACGAGAACTGCTCCACATTGCGGGTGATCTTGGGCGTGCGGTCCTTCAGGTCGGCGGTCACCGCCAGCAGGTTGGCCATGATCTCGGGCGCCTGGTCGGCCAGCACGCCGCCCACCGCGTCCACCTGGCGGTTCAGGGTGGACAGCAGCGGTTTCAGGTTGTTCTGCGACAGGTCGGTCATTTCGCGGGCAACGTCGTTCAGCACCGCGAACATGTTGCCCGAGCCGCCCGGCGACAGCTCGCCGCCATCGGCCACCATCAGGTCCGACTGGCCGCCCTTGATGTCGATCACCACCGCCGACAACAGGCCCGAGGCCGCCACCACGGCGCGGGAGTCCCGGGGAATGGGGAATTCGTCACGCAGGCCCAGCGACACCCGGAACACCGTCCGGTTCTCTTTGACCACCGGGGTGATGTCGGTGACCTGGCCGATGGGATAGCCCTGATATAGCACCTTGGTTCCCTTGATCAGGCCCGAGACATTGTCATAGGTCACATACAGCGTGCGTTCGGCCAGGTTCGGCCGCGACAGCGCCACCAACCCGCCGATCAGGGTGATCAGGGCCACCAGCACGAAGGCACCGACGGCGGTATAGTTCACGCGGCTCTGTTTCATTCTTCCTCGCCTGTCAGCCGGGCCAGATAGGCTTCGGCGTCCAGCTCCTCTTCCTCGGTACGGCGGTTCAGCAGGTTCTGCACCCGCTCGGACGGATGGGCCCGGATCTCGGCCACGGTGCCCAGGGCGATCACCTCGCCCCGGTCCAGCACGCAGATGCGGTCGGCGATGCGAAAGGCGCTTTCCAGCTCGTGGGTGACCACCACGATGGTCATGCCCAGGGCCGAGCGCAGGCGCAAGATCAAATCATCGATGGCGCTGGCCACCACTGGGTCCAGGCCGGCCGAGGGCTCGTCGCAGAACAGCACCTTGGGGTCCATGGCGATGGCGCGGGCCAGGGCGGCGCGCTTGATCATGCCGCCTGACAGCTCGGCCGGCATGCGCTCCTCGGCGGCGGCCAGATCCACCACCTCCAGCTTCAGCCGGGCCATGATGCGCATGGTCTGCTCGTCCAGCCGGGTATGCTCGCGCAGCGGCAGCATGATGTTTTCGACCACCGACAGCGACGAGAACAGCGCCCCGCCCTGAAAGGCCACGCCGATCTTGCGCCGCACCTCCAGCAGGTCCATGGGGCCGATGGCGTTGATGTCGCGCCCCAGCACCCGCACCGACCCCGAGGTGGGCCGCAGCAGCCCCAAAAGATGGTTCAGGAAGGTGGACTTGCCCGAGCCCGAGCCGCCCATGATGACCATGATCTCGCCTTCGCGGATGGTCAGGTTGATGCCTTTCAGCACCATGCGCTCGCCGTAATGGGCGACCAGCTCCCGGACCTCGATGATGGGGGCGGCCTCGGTCATCGGGTCAGCACGAAGGCAAAGATCATGTCGGTGATGACGATGGCGCTGATGGCATGCACCACGCTGCGGGTGGTGGCCGAGCCCACGCCCTCGGCGCCGCCGGTGACCACCGATCCGTTGACCACGCCCACGATGGTGATCAGTACGGCGAAGATCAGGCTCTTGCCCAAGCCGTGGCCCAGGTCGTTCACCTTCAGGGCGTCACGCACCTGTTCCCAATAGACGCTCCAGGCCATGCCCAGGTCGCTGGTCACATAGAAACCGGCGCCGGCCAGGGCCACCAGCTCGGACCAGATGGTCAGGGCCGGCAGCATCACCATCATGGCCAGCAGGGCCGGCACCACCAGGAAGCGCACCGGCTCGATGCCCATGACGGTCAGGGCGTCGATCTCCTGGCTGATACGCATGGTGCCCAGGCGCGCCGCCAGGGCCGAGCCGGAGCGGCCGGCCACCACGATGCCGGTGATCAGCGGCGAGAATTCGCGCACCACCGACAGCGAGATACCCAGGGTCACACGGCTTTCGGCGCCGAAGGTGCGCAAAGTGTAGATGCCCTGGATCGCCAGCATCATGCCGATGGTCACCGACAGCACGGTGACGATGGGAATGGCGCCGACGCCGATCTGCATCATCTGCTGCACCACCGCATCCAGCCGCACGGGCTGGGCGCGGCGCCGGCCCATGACCAACCAGAACAGGCTTTCGCCCAGCAGGGTGGCGCCATAGCCCACCTCGGCCACCGCCCTGGCGCTGGCCTGTCCCAGGCGATCAAGCAACTGTCGTGGCATCAGAGCCCGGCCTTTGCCGCGTCGTCCAGGCTGGCGTGGATGGGAAACACCTGGTCCAGGCGCGCCAGCTGCAGCACCCGCAGCACCGCCGGGCTGACCGCCACCAGGGCGAAGGGCAGGTTGCCTTTGCGCGCCGACTGATAGGCCTCCACCAGGCTGGCCACGCCCGAGCTGTCCATGTAGGTCACCTGGGCCAGGTCGATCAGCAGGCCGCGCCGGTCCGCCAGGGCGCCGAGCAGGTTCTTGCGTACCGTGGGCGAGACTTGCAGGTCCACGTCGCCGGACAGCGACACCACGGCCTTGCCGTCCATCAGGGTCATGTCGAGATCCATGGCAGTCATGTCAGGCAATAGCCTTTTCCATCCGTAAGAGGTTCCCCGCACCGGGCGGGGGCGGCAGGAAGGCCACGCAATCCATGACCTCCCGCATGAAATGGGTTCCCAGGCCGCCGGGACGAAGGTCGTCCAGCGGCCGGGGCTTGATCGTATCAAGATCGGCGGGCGGTGCGAAATCCACGAGTTGAATCACCAGCCGGTCCGCTTCCACCTGCATCCGCAGCACCATGTCCCCGGGCGCGCCCTTGTAGCCGTGGCGGATCACGTTCTCGGCCGCCTCGCCCACCGCCAGCACCACGTCGCC
>CAYOKN010000219.1:0-5335 GCA_964404545.1 uncultured Rhodospirillaceae bacterium
TTTCGCCGACGTGCACAAGCTGCTGGAGGTGCTGCATGCCCTGGTGGACCAGGGCAACACCGTGCTGGTGATCGAGCATAATCTGGAAGTCATCAAGACCGCCGACTGGATCATCGACATGGGCCCCGACGGCGGCTCGCGCGGCGGCCAGGTGGTGGCCCAGGGCACGCCCGAGCAGGTGGCCGACAATCCGGCCAGCCATACCGGGCGCTATCTGCTGCCCTATCTGGACCGCAAGCGGAAGACCGCTTGATGCGCCGCTGCCTGGTCCTGGCATTGCTGGTCCTGGCTGTGCCGGCCTGGGCGGCGCAGCCGGTGCGGCCCATTCCGACCGCCGACTGCACCAGCGTGAAACAGCGGCTGGACGCGGCCCTGGGGCTGCTGAAGCCGTTGCGCCTGGCTGCCGACGAGCCCGGTTTCTCGCTGTTCGAGGACTATGAAGGCAGTTCCTGCCATCTGGAATTGGAGGGCACCGGGCTGGACCTGGAACCTGACCCAAGCCTGGGGTGGCAGCAACTGGGGCCACGCATCTCGGCGGCACTGGAGCACGAGGGCTTCTTTGCCGCCCAGACCCTGAACCGCTACGACGCCACCAGCCCCGACGCCGAGGCCTTCGCCCGCCAGCGCGGCCCGGACCTGTGCGCCGTCGGCATCGGCTATCTGAGCCCTACCCCGGGCACCACCCCGCCCCCCGGCGATCGCAACTATCTGGTCCATGTGGACTGCGTGCGCCGGCCGTAAACCAAACGCACGACTAACAACAAAAGGCGTCCCGCTTGCACGGGACGCCTTATTTTTCCGCCAATCAAACGCGCGCTTAGGCCCGGTCGGCCAGTTCAGCCTCGGTGGCGATGTCATAGCGCATCATGGCGTTGTCCACGGTCTTGGCCGTGATGCCGCGCCAGAAGATGATGGCTTCCTGCTTGGTGAAGGGGCCGTACTTCTCGTGGCTGGCGCCGGCAGCGATCTTGGTGAAGCTGGTGTCGGCATACTCGCCGCCATGGACATAGTAATGCTCACCCTGGTCATCCTGCTCGCCGCGGATGAAATAGCGCACCATGGCATTGTCCACGGTCTTGCCGGTCAGGGCGCGCCACTGGTCGTGGGCTTCCTTTTCCGTGGCATAGGGGCCGTAACGCTCCTCGGTCTTGCCGGCAGCGATTTTCTTGAAGTTGGTGTCGGCATATTCGCCGCCGACCACATAAAAGCTGTTGGCCATATCGTGACTGCCCATTTCCCAGGCTGATGAAAAGGTTGTGGCGGTTATACGCCTAATTGGCAGGCAGGGAAATACCCTGCTTTCGGTTAGGGAACGGGTAGCTACCCGTTCTGCGCCGGCAGCCCCGCTGCCTGCCAGGCCGCCATGCCGCCGATCAGAACCCGGGCATTGGCGAACCCGGCCTTCTGCATCTGCAGGACCGCCGTGGCGGCGCGCTTGTCCGAGTGGCAGACCACCACCACCGGGGTCTCGCGATAGCCTTCCAGATCGGCGCCCGCCGCCTGCATGCGGCTCACCAGTTCGGCCAGCGGCACGTTCACCGCGCCAGGGATGCGGGCCGAGGCGAATTCGCCGGGGGTCCGCACATCCAGCAGCAGCAGGTCATCGCCCTGGTCCAGCATGGCCTTCAGGGCCAGCGGACGGATACCGGTTTCCCGGGCCTTCAGGGTTTTGAACATGCGAACGGTCAGAACCATGCTGACGCCGATCGCCGCCAGCATGAGGAGGGTGGAAAGGGATTCTTCTTCCAAGGGCCGACACTCCATAAGATCGGCCGGCATCTTAGTCGCGCTGGACAGCGTCGGCCAAGCGGCTTAAGTCATGCGCATGATGACCAACACCCCCCAAAAACCCATTTCCGCGCCCATCCATGTGATCGGCGGCGGTCTGGCCGGTTCCGAGGCCGCCTGGCAGCTGGCCCAGGCCGGCGTGCCCGTGATCCTGCACGAGATGCGCCCGCACCGAATGACCCCGGCCCATTCCGGCCCCGGCCTGGCCGAGCTGGTGTGTTCCAATTCCCTGCGCTCCGACGACAAGGACTACAACGCCGTCGGCCTGCTGCATGAGGAATTGCGGCGCATGGGCTCGCTGATCCTGACCCAGGCCGACATCCATGCCGTGCCCGCCGGCGGCGCCCTGGCGGTGGACCGCGACGGCTTTTCGCAGGCGGTGGAGCAGGCCTTGGCCGCCCATCCGCTGGTGACCATCCAGCGCGAGGAAATCGCCGGCCTGCCGCCCGAGGACTGGGACTCGGTCATCGTGGCCACCGGCCCCCTCACCTCGCCGCCCCTGGCCGAGGCGGTGCGCGCCCTGACCGGCGAGCAGTCGCTGGCCTTCTTCGACGCCATCGCCCCCATCGTGCACAAGGACAGCGTGGATTTCGGCAAGGCCTGGTTCCAGTCCCGCTATGACAAGGGCACCGGCTCGGACTATATCAACTGCCCCCTGAGCCGCGAGCAGTACCACGCCTTCATCGACGCCCTGCTGGCCGGCGAGCAGCATCTGCCCAAGGATTGGGAGGGCGTGCCCTATTTCGAGGGCTGCCTGCCCATCGAGGTGATGGCCGAGCGCGGCCGCGAAACCCTGGCCTATGGCCCCATGAAGCCGGTGGGCCTGACCAATCCGCATGACCCCACGGTCAAGCCCTATGCCATCGTGCAGCTGCGCCAGGACAATGCCCTGGGCACGCTCTACAACATGGTGGGCTTCCAGACCAAGCTGAAGCATTCCGAGCAGGTGCGGATTTTCCGCATGATCCCGGGCCTTGAGAATGCGGACTTCGCCCGCCTGGGCGGCATGCACCGCAACACCTTCCTGAACAGCCCCCGGGTGCTGGACCGCAGCCTGCGCCTCAAGGCCCGCCCGTCCTTACGCTTCGCCGGCCAGATCACCGGCTGCGAAGGCTATGTGGAAAGTGCCGCCGTGGGCTTGATGGCGGGCCGCTTCGCCGCCGAGGAGCGGCTGGGCCTGGAGCCGCGCCGCCCGCCGGTCACCACCGCCCTGGGTGCGCTGCTGGAACACATCACCGGCGGCGCCGAAGCCGAGACCTTCCAGCCCATGAACATCAATTTCGGCCTATTCCCCGAGCCCACCGACGACCGCGATGAACGCGGTCGCCGCATCAAGGGCCGCGAGCGCAAGCGGCTTTATTCCGCCCGCGCCCTGCGGGACCTGGATGCGTGGCGGGCCGAGATGGGCCTTGCCGCGGAATAGCATGTCCTTCCCCCGGGCCCAGCCCGGGGGTTTCCCGCACACGCCTTAGCGCAGCGGCTCGTTTCGCAGGAAGCGGGCAGTGATCTCGGCCAGGCGCTCGGCGTCCTCGCCCAGGAATTCGTGCCCGACGCCTTCGGCCGGGACGAAGGTGTATTGGCCGCCTTCCATCTTGTACATCTCGCGCACCAAGGTGGGCTCCTGCTCGTCCTTGGTCCCGGCCACCACCAGGGCCGGCGCCTTCAGCTTGGGCAGCAGGTCCAGGGTCGAGAAGCGGGCATTGGGCGAGTAATAGTCCGAGAAGGCGGCGGCGCTGACCTGGGCCTTGGGGCAGGTCAGGAAACCGGCGGTCAGCATCTGGTCGCCCTTGTCGTCCCGCACCAATCCGCGGGCCTGACGCAGGGTCTTGCCCAGGTCCTCGCCAAAGCGGGCCTCATAGATCTGGTCCTGACCCCGGCGCCAGGTCATGGGAGCCACCAGGACGAAGCCCCGCATTTCCTCGGGCCGCTTGTCGATGGAATAGCGGGCCACCTGGTTGGCGCCCCGGCCATGGCCCCAGAACGCCACCCAGGCCGAACCGCGCTCCTTGATCCAGGCCCGCCAGGCCACCAACTCCTCGTCGGCGTCGGACTGCAGGTGGCGCTGCGGCTGGTCGCAGGTCAGGGGCGCGCGCCGGCCATCCAGCCCAAGGCTCAGATTGATTGCCAGGGTGGTGATGCCCTGCGCCGCCAGCAGCTTCTGCTGGGTGACGATCATGGGGCTGGCCTTGTCGCCCATGGTGTCATGCACCATCAGCAGCACGCCATCCTCGGGCTTGCCGAATTCCGGCGCCTCCAGATTGCCCACCAGGCTGCGGCCCTGGTGGCTGATGGTGACCTCTTCGGCCCCGGCGGGGGCGGCGGCGAGCAGGAGGGCGGCAAGCAGAAGGCGGCGCATATCACATTCCCGGAATAAGTTCTGCGGCGAGCATAGCCCTAGGGGCGGCCCGTGACCATGGCCAGGATGAGGCGGCCCGCAAAGGGACGCTGGGCCGACCAACGGGTATCGAACAGATCGTGCCCGGCACGGTCCAAGGCCCCCAGATAGGCACGCGCCAGGGTGGCCGGCAGCAAGGCCGGCAGGGCCGCGCGCGGCAGCCGCAGGCCGCGCAGCTGGTGCAGATGCTCCTGCGCCCGGGCGGCCACCGCCCGCGAGACCTGAGCCAGCCCCTGGCTGGGCTTGCCCTCCAGCAGTTCACGGCTATGCACGCCGGCCTGGGCCAGCAGGTCCTGGGGCAGGTTGACGCGCCCCTGGGCCGCCAGGAACGGCGTGGCCCGCAACATGCCGGTCAGCGCCCAGGCGACGCCGGCATGGTGCGCCGCCTGGTCGGCGCCTGACGCGCCCAGCACGCCCAGGGCCAGGCGCACAAGCTCGGCCGACGTGGCCTCGGCATAGGCCTCCATCTGCTGCAGGGACTGCACCGGCTCGTCATCAAGGTCGCCCTCGCGGGCGTCGATCAGCCGCTCGAACGGCTCGGCGGGCAGATCGTGGCGGCGGATGGCGGCGCCCAAGGCATCGGCGATGGGGACCTTGGTCCCGGCCTCGCCGTCCCGCAGCCCCTCCAGGGTCTCTCGCCACCATTGCAGGCGGATGCGGCCCATCATGGGTTCCGTCACCGTCTCGCGCACGCGGGCCACCTCTACATTGAAGGCATAGAGGGCCAGCAGGTCCTCGCGCCGGTCGGCGGGGGCGAACAGAGCGGTGGCGAAGCGGTCCCGGTCGTACCGCCGCACCTCTTGCGCGGGGTAGGACAGGTCGGAAGGCTGAGGCATATCGGGAGGCTGTGCGATTGCGAAACGATGTGTCATATATAGGCCCCCTGCCCGCCTGCACAATGACAATGAACAAGGCCTTGAAATCCGACCTGAAAGCGGCAATCGGCAAGACCGCAGCCGACGAGGACTTCCCCGTGGCCTCGCTGTTCTTGCCGCCTCCGATCCGCGCCCAGGTGCTGGATTTCTATGCGCTTGCCCGGCGGGCGGACGACATTGCCGACGACCCGGCGCTGCTGCCCGCTGAACGGCTTGCCCGCCTGGACCTGATGGAGCGCGGGCTGGGCCAGGACCTGGCCTCGGACCATCTGCGCCC
>CAYOKN010000220.1:0-868 GCA_964404545.1 uncultured Rhodospirillaceae bacterium
CCCACCCCCGCCGCCGCAGGCCGAAGGCCAGCCCCGCCGACGCCGTCAGCAGCGCCCCGCCCAGCCAGGGCGCCGGTTCGGAGGGAACGGCGAAGTAAAGGGCGATGCCCAGGCCGGTCAGGACCGGCAGCCACAGCGGCCAGCGCTCGCGCTCGGCCAGCAGCCGGTCCTCCAGCCATCGGGCGGCTGAGAAACTTTCCGACACCCCCGCCCTCCCCCGGCGGCCACGGCATGCCCGGCGCGCGGTTCGAAAATGTCCGTATTCCGCCCCCGCGCGACGAAAAATGCCTTTCCCCATCCGTTGGGTTAGGGGAAATCCTATCCCATCGGGCAGGAAAAAAGCCAAGTGACGCCATCACCGGGCTGTCACGACGGAAAGAATATGCTACAGAAGTCGCGCCTGCCACTCATGCCGGAAGAGGTCAGCGTCCAGGTCATGTCGGTTGTCACCCGCTTCGCCCCCTCCCCCACGGGATACCTTCATATCGGCGGCGCCCGCACGGCGCTGTTCAACTGGCTGTTCGCCCGCCATCACGGCGGAACCTTCCTGCTGCGCATCGAGGACACCGATCGCGCCCGGTCGACCCAGCAGGCGGTGGACGCCATTTTCGACGGGCTGAAGTGGCTGGGCCTGGAATGGGACGGCGAGGCGGTGTTCCAGTTCGCCCGCATGGAACGCCATGCCGAGGTGGCCCGCCAACTGGTCGCCGAGGGCAAGGCCTATTACTGCTATTGCACGCCCGAGGAATTGGACAAGATCCGCGAGCAGCAGCGCGCCGAGGGCAAGCCCACCAGCTATCCCGGCATCTGGCGTGACCGCGACCCGTCCGAGGCCCCGGCCGGAATTCCGCCCGTGGTGCGCCTGAAG
>CAYOKN010000220.1:907-2440 GCA_964404545.1 uncultured Rhodospirillaceae bacterium
GACCTGGTCCAGGGCGAGGTCAAGGTGGCCAACGCCCAATTGGACGACATGGTCCTTCTGCGCGCCGACGGAACGCCCACCTATATGCTGTCGGTGGTGGTGGACGACCATGACATGGGCATCACGCACGTGATCCGCGGCGACGACCATCTGACCAACGCCTTCCGCCAGTTCCAGCTGTACAAGGCCTGCGGCTGGGACGTGCCCCATTTCGCCCACATCCCGCTGATCCACGGCCCCGACGGCGCCAAGCTGTCCAAGCGCCACGGCGCGCTGGGCGCCGAAGCCTATCGCGACCTGGGCTTCCTGCCCGAGGCCATGCGCAATTACCTGCTGCGCCTGGGCTGGAGCCACGGCGACGACGAGATCATCTCGACCGAGCAGGCCATCGAATGGTTCACCCTGGACAATGTCGGCCGCAGCCCCGCGCGCTTCGACATGACCAAGCTGACCAACCTGAACGGCCATTACCTGCGCCAGGCCGATGATGCGCGGCTGGTGGAATTGCTGCTGCCGCTGCTGGAGGCCCGCGCCGGCCACCCGGTGGACGATGCCGGCCGCGCCCGCCTGGCCGCCGGCATGGCCGGCCTGAAGGAACGGGCCAAGACCCTGCCGGAACTGGCCGACCTGGCCGCCTTCTATGTCCACCGCCGCCCGCTGGCGCTGGACGACAAGGCCGCCAAGACCATGGCCGATGCCGATGCCCGCGCCCTGCTGGCGGGCTTCGTCGCCGGGCTGGGCGACGTGGAATGGAAGAAGGAAGCTCTGGAGGAGGCCGCGCGCGTCTATGCCGAAGGCCAGGGCCAGAAGCTTGGCAAGATCGCGCAGCCTTTGCGGGCGGCGCTGACCGGATCCTCGGTCTCCCCCCCCATCTTCGAGGTGATGGAGGTTCTGGGGCGGGCCGAGTCCTTGGGCCGTATCGACGATAGCGCGGGATAGGGTCGGCCTTTGAGAAGAACCGTCGCGAGGGGCAAACCCGCGGCACGGCAACAACAAACGCACATCAGTGTGGAACACGGGGATTAGCTGACATGAGCACTAAAGAAAGCGTGACGCTGATCAACAACAGCACCGGCAAGCAGACCGAACTGCCTCTGCTCTCGGGCACCGTCGGCCCCAAGGTGATGGACATCCGCAAGCTCTATGCCGAGCAGGACATCTTCACCTACGACCCCGGCTACACCTCGACCGGTTCCTGTAAGTCGGCCATCACCTACATCGATGGCGACCAGGGCGTCCTGCTGCATCGCGGCTATGCCATCGACGAACTGGCCGAGAATTGCGACTTCCTGGAAGTGGCCTATCTGATCCTGAAGGGCGAGCTGCCCAACGCCGAGCAGAAGGCCAAGTTCGAAAGCGACATCACCCGCCATTCGATGCTGAACGAGCAGGTCTCGTTCTTCTATCGCGGTTTCCGCCGCGACTCGCATCCGATGGCCGTGATGTGCGGCGTGGTCGGCGCCCTGGCCGCGTTCTACCACGACTCGACCGACATCAACGACCCGCACCAGCGGATGATCGCGTCCTATCGCC
>CAYOKN010000220.1:2469-5307 GCA_964404545.1 uncultured Rhodospirillaceae bacterium
AAGTACTCGCAGGGCCAGCCGTTCATGTACCCGCAGAACAAGCTGTCCTATGCCGAAAACTTCCTGCACATGATGTTCGCGACCCCGTGCGAGGAATACAAGATCAGCCCGGTCCTGGCCAAGGCCATGGACCGCATCCTGATCCTGCATGCCGACCACGAGCAGAACGCCTCGACCTCGACCGTGCGTCTGGCCGGCTCCTCGGGCGCCAATCCGTTCGCCTGTATCGCCGCCGGTATCGCCTCGCTGTGGGGCCCCGCTCATGGCGGCGCCAACGAGGCCGTGCTGAACATGCTGACCGAGATCGGCTCGGTGGACCGCATTCCGGAATATGTGAAGCGCGCCAAGGACAAGAACGACTCGTTCCGCCTGATGGGCTTCGGCCACCGCGTGTACAAGAACTTCGACCCGCGCGCCAAGATCATGGCGCAGACCTGCCACGAGGTCCTGGGCGAGCTGGGCATCACCGACGAGCCGCTGCTGAACATCGCCATGCAGCTGGAAAAGATCGCCCTGGAAGACCCCTACTTCATCGAGAAGAAGCTGTATCCGAACGTGGACTTCTACTCGGGCATCATCTTCCGCGCCATGGGCATCCCGGTCAGCATGTTCACCGTGCTGTTCGCCGTGGCCCGTACCGTGGGCTGGATCGCCCAGTGGAACGAGATGATCGAGGACCCGCAGCAGAAGATCGGTCGTCCGCGCCAGCTGTACACCGGCTACACCCACCGCAAGTACGTTCCCCTGCACGCCCGCGGCTAAGGGGACCCCGGGATGGCGCAAGGCGGCGAAATCCGCAAATTCCCGGACCGGCGGCGGGAGCTTCGGCTCCCCCGCACCGGGCGGATGCGCTTCGTCGCCGCCAACGACAACCGGCCACCGGCCCGGCGGAGCGCCCTTCAGGTCGCCGCCTTGCTGGTGACGGCCCTGGCCCTGATCGGGGTGGGGATGTTCGCCTGACCGGCTTGCAAAGGGTTACCAAGGATTGTTCGATGGCCGGGCTTGTCCCGGCCATCGTCCGTTTCGGGAATAGGACATCATGCTGAAGCGCGTCTGTGTCTATTGCGGTTCGAACAAGGGCCAGAACCCTGCCTATGGTGCGGCGGCCCAGGCCCTGGGCCGGCTGCTGGCCGAGCGCGGCATCGGGCTGGTCTATGGCGGCGGCAGCGTCGGCCTGATGGGCATGGTGGCCGACGCCGCCCTGGCCGCCGGCGGCGAGGTGATCGGGGTGATCCCCACCCGCCTGCTGGAAAAGGAAGTGGACCATCGCGGCCTGAGCCAGCTGATCGTCACCGAGACCATGCACCAGCGCAAAGCCAGGATGGCCGAGCTGTCCGACGGCTTCATCGCCATGCCGGGCGGCATCGGCACGCTGGAAGAGCTGTTCGAGGTCTGGACCTGGACCCAACTGGGTTATCAGGGCAAGCCGGTGGGACTGTTGAACGTGGACGGCTTCTATGACTCCCTGATCCAGTTCTTGGACCAATTGGTACAACAGGGCTTCCTGCGTGCCGCGCACCGAGAGATTCTGCGGGTTTCCGGCTGCCCCGAAACCTTGTTGGGCGCCCTCTCCGCCTTCCGTCCCATTGCCGAAACCAAATGGACCGACCTTTCGGCCACCTGACCCCCTGCCCGCGCCCGGCCCCTGCCCAAGGGAAGATGGCTGCCATGCAGTTGGGTTATTTTCTTGCTTTGTGCCGATTTCCACCCCATCTTAACGCCGTCTGAACCAGCCCCGGTATGACGGCCCCCGTGGCTGTCCTCCTGGCCGGGGATGCCGCGCCTTTTCCACATCCGAGCGGGCGCGGGGCACTGACGGACAGATCTACTGCTTCGTCTCCCGGACCCACCGCCCCTGACGGGCGGATGTCCCTCGTTTGTCACGCCGTGGGCTTGGAAGCCACGGCAAGAAAAGGATTTGGCATTGAAAGAAGACATGATCGAATTTGAAGGCGTGGTCAGCGAGGTGCTGCCCGACGCCCGCTTCCGCGTCGCGCTGGACTCGGGCCACGAAGTGATGGCCTATGCCTCCGGCAAGATGAAGAAGCACCGGATTCGCATCCTGGCCGGCGACCGGGTCACCGTCGAGATGACCCCCTACGACCTGACCAAGGGTCGGATCAACTACCGCCACAAGGAAGAGCGTAGCGGCTTTTCGCCGGCTGGCGCGGGTCCGCGCCGCCAGGGCGCTCGTCGCTAGCACCGCCGCATGACCGCTTTTTCGGAGCTCGGCCTTGCCGAGCCGATCCTGCGCGCCATCTCGGCGGAAGGATACACCGCGCCCACGCCCATCCAGGCCGGCGCCATCCCCCTGTTGCTGCAGGGTCGTGACCTGCTGGGCATTGCCCAGACCGGCACCGGCAAGACCGCAGCCTTCACCCTGCCGCTGCTGCACCGGCTGAACGCGTCCCAGCGCCGCCCCGTGCCCAAGCAGCCCCGCGTCCTGATCCTGACCCCCACCCGCGAGTTGGCGGTCCAGATCGGCGACAACATCAAGACCTATGGCCGCCACCTGCCCTTGAAGCGCGCGGTGATCTTCGGCGGCGTGGGCCAGAACCCGCAGATCGCGGCCCTGAACGGCGGCATCGACCTGCTGGTGGCCACCCCCGGCCGCCTGCTGGACCTGATGAACCAGGGCCATGCCTCCCTGGCCAGCGTCGAAGCCTTTGTCCTGGACGAGGCCGATCGCATGCTGGACATGGGCTTTATCCGCGACGTGAAGAAGATCGTCGCCAAGCTGCCGGCCAAGCGCCAGACCCTGCTGTTCTCGGCCACCATGCCGGACGCGGTCACCGAGCTGGCCAACGGCCTGCTGACCAACCCCGAGCGGGTCGAGGT